>CAZFGL010000105.1:0-7583 GCA_964518645.1 uncultured Oscillospiraceae bacterium
ACACCGGGACGTGCGGCGATTTTGAAAGCCTATTATTTAAAAAATATAAATAAATTATGCCCTGAGGAGGTATTAACTGTGAGTTTGAATGAAGGGAGCACCAATGTGCCCTATACCCTGGGTCGCCTGTTTGCGGTTTATGAAAGGGTGCAGACAAAAGCAAATCCGACGATCAATACGACAATCAAGGATAAATATTTTAATTCTGCGTCTGCAACTCCGGCAATGGTATTTCCAATTCTGGATAATCTGGCGCAAAAGCACCTTAGAAAATTGGGGCCAAAAAGTCGCGATTATTATGACAGAAAGATCAGCGAAATAAAAAATGTACTTGGCGAAACAAATCCAATACGGTTAACCTTGTCAGAACAGGGGTCGTTTAATCTGGGGTATTATCATCAAAAAGAAGCACTTTAAAACAAGAAGGAGGAAAAGTAATATGGCAATCAAGAACCGGTATGAATTTGTAGTCTTGTTCGATGTGGAAAACGGAAATCCCAATGGCGATCCTGATGCGGGCAATATGCCCCGTGTGGATCCTGAAACCGGATGTGGACTGGTGACCGATGTGTGTCTGAAACGTAAGATCCGAGATTATGTGGAGACAGTCAAAGAAGGAGAGCAGGGCTTCCGTATCTACGTTAAGAATGGTGTGCCGCTGAACAGAAGTGAGGCAGAAGCTTGCGCTTATGTGGGTGTAGCGCCGGATAAGCTGAAAGCGGCGAAAAAGGATAATGAAAAGCTGGATCTGCTGCTTCGTGAGTTTATGTGCTCCAATTTTTATGATATCCGTACATTTGGTGCAGTGATGACGACCTTTGTTAAAGGAAATCTCAATTGTGGTCAGGTTCGGGGTCCTGTACAGATTGGCTTTGCAAAAAGTATTGATCCGATTATGCCTCAGGAAGTGACCATAACCCGTGTGGCCATTACAACAGAAGCGGATGCGGAAAATAAGCCCGTAGAGATGGGAAGAAAATATATTGTACCTTATGGCCTGTACAGAGCGGAAGGATATATCAGTGCGAACCTGGCCAGAAAGACCACCGGATTTTCTGAAGAGGATCTGGAGCTGCTTTGGCAGGCAATTCTCAATATGTTCGAGCTGGATCATTCTGCTGTACGGGGGAAAATGGCGGTGCGAGAGCTGATTGTGTTCCGTCATGACAGCGAACTCGGAAATGCACCGGCCTATAAGCTTTTTGATCTGGTTAAAGTCCAGCGTAAGCAGGATGTGGTAGTGGCCAGAGCATACAGCGACTATGATGTGACCGTGCTGGAGGATCAGCTTCCCAGCGGCGTAACCTGTACGCGTATGGGGTGATTTATAACGAGGAGGACTTCCTCCAACTTTCTGGGTTACAGCATTTTGCCTTTTGTCGCAGACAGTGGGCACTGATTCACATTGAGGAGCAATGGGCGGAGAATTACAGAACGATGGATGGAGCAGTGCTCCATGAGAAAGCCCATGACTCAGAGTTCCGGGAAAGCCGGGGCGATACCATAATTACCCGTGGGGTCAGCGTTTACTCGGCGCGACTGGGGGTATCAGGTCAGTGTGATGTGTTGGAATATCATAGAGGTGCAGAAGGAATTCCCATGAAAGACCGGGAGGGACTATGGCAACCATATCCGGTGGAGTATAAACGGGGACAGCCGAAGGAAAATGATGCGGATATTCTCCAATTGTGTGGTCAGGCGATGTGTCTTGAAGATATGCTTTGCTGTGACATTACGGAGGGCGCCATATATTATGCCCAGATACACCGACGGCAGAAGGTTCTGTTTACGCCCGAACTCCGGCAGCGTGTAGAAAACATGCTGGATGAAATGCACAGCCTGTATAAACGCGGATATACCCCCAAGGTGAAGCCCACAAAATCATGCAATGCATGTTCACTAAAGGAACTATGTCTGCCGAAGCTGCTGCGCAAAAAATCTGTGGAGGCCTATCTGCGGACCGGAATGGAGGACGTGCCATGAAACAATTGCTCAACACCCTGTTTGTGACCTCAGAGGATGTGTATCTGTCTCTGGAAGGCGAAAATGTACTGGCAAATCGTGATAAGCAGGTAGTAGCAAGGTATCCGCTGCATACTTTGCAGACCATTATAAGCTTTTCTTATTCCGGGGCATCTCCGGCTCTTATGGGTGCCTGTGCAAAAAGAGGCATTGGCCTGACATTTTGTACCCCACGGGGACGATTTCTGGCAAGAACCTGTGGAGAAAACAATGGAAATGTGCTGCTGAGAAGACAGCAGTATCGAATTGCTGACGATATGGAGCAAAGCTGTCAGATTGCACGGGCGATGATTTTCGGAAAACTGAGCAACAGTGGGGCTGTGATTCGCCGTACACTGCGGGATCACGGTCCCCGGGTGGACAGTTCAAAACTGGAAAATGCGGCAGCTATCATCCGTGGGATACAGCCACAGATGTTGGAGGCCACAGAGCTTGAGACCGTAAGAGGGCTGGAAGGAGCGAGAGCTACAGCATACTTTGATGTTTTTGATGAAATGATCCTGAACCGGAAAGAGGATTTCTTTTTCCGGGGAAGAAATCGTCGGCCACCCCTTGACCGGGTCAATGCAATGCTGTCTTTTGCATACAGTCTGCTGAGCAATGATTGTTCCAGTGCACTGGAGAGTGTGGGGCTGGATGCATATGTGGGATTTTTGCACCGTGACCGACCGGGACGAAGCTCCCTGGGGCTGGATCTGATGGAAGAACTTCGACCCTGTATGGCGGACCGGTTTGTTCTGACGTTGATCAATAACCGTGTTATGCGGCCGGAGGATTTTCAAACTCAGGACAGTGGAGCTGTTTTACTGACCGGGGACGGAAGAACCAAATTTCTGAAGGCCTGGCAGGAGCGAAAACAGGACGTATTGACCCATCCGTATTTGGAAGAAAAGATGAAATGGGGGATGATCCCCTATATTCAGGCACTTTTACTGGCCAGATACATACGGGGAGATATTGACGGTTACCCTGCTTTTTTATGGAAGTGATCATATGCTTGTTTTGATAACCTATGATGTGAATACAGAGGATGCGGATGGACGCAGACGGCTGCGAAAAATCTCCAAAAAATGTGTAGATTATGGACAGCGTGTGCAAAATTCCGTGTTTGAATGTCTGCTGGATTCTGCACAGTGCCGCAAGCTTCAGGCGGAGCTTGTGGGAATCATGGATCAGAAAAAGGACAGCCTGCGTTTTTACTATCTGGGAAAACGCTATGAAACGAAGGTGGAGCATTTTGGCGCGAAACACAGCTATGAACCGGAAGGTGTGCTGATGGTTTAGTGCGAAGATGCAGCAAACAGATTTCTCCGGCAGGTTCGCACCGGGGTAATGGGAAGATCGCTGTTAGAAAATAACGGTGTGTCAGGGGAATTCAGAAGTTCTCCGTAATTGCGAACCGAAATTTATCTTTTGTGCATAAAATGTACAATCATATTTGTGCATTTGTGATGTCTCGCCCCGCATGGGGCGAGTGGATTGAAATATTAATACCTCCCCCAAGGGCAAATTTCCCAGCCCGTCTCGCCCCGCATGGGGCGAGTGGATTGAAATTTTGACTTTGAATATGACACGATCAGCTACGCTGCGGTCTCGCCCCGCATGGGGCGAGTGGATTGAAATAGACAGTTGATAGATACCACTACAACAAAAATCAAGTCTCGCCCCGCATGGGGCGAGTGGATTGAAATGCTGGGAGCAGCTGCCCCGGATCCGGTTCCGGCACCGTCTCGCCCCGCATGGGGCGAGTGGATTGAAATGGCAGCAGCGGGATCAGCTTCACGCCGGGGCAGAGGTCTCGCCCCGCATGGGGCGAGTGGATTGAAATGCGACGCCGACCACGTTGCCGGAAGAATCCATAAGTCTCGCCCCGCATGGGGCGAGTGGATTGAAATTGGTCGGTGTAGGTGTTGGCGTCCCGGAGCTTGACGTCTCGCCCCGCATGGGGCGAGTGGATTGAAATGTATGTTGTGGAAAGAGTGATTTCGTTTTGCGCCGTCTCGCCCCGCATGGGGCGAGTGGATTGAAATTTTAGATCCTGCTCATTTTACTTTTCACACTTCGGGTCTCGCCCCGCATGGGGCGAGTGGATTGAAATTTGACTTTGAATATGACACGATCAGCTACGCTGCGGTCTCGCCCCGCATGGGGCGAGTGGATTGAAATGCTGGGAGCAGCTGCCCCGGATCCGGTTCCGGCGTCTCGCCCCGCATGGGGCGAGTGGATTGAAATTGTAGATGCGGGTCACATCCAGTCCACGGTTGGTCGTCTCGCCCCGCATGGGGCGAGTGGATTGAAATCGGGCGGGGATACTCGATATGCAAACCTCAACAATGTCTCGCCCCGCATGGGGCGAGTGGATTGAAATAGTGGCATGGCGCTGAGTACTGGCTCAAATACAACGTCTCGCCCCGCATGGGGCGAGTGGATTGAAATGCACAGCTCCACAGTATCGGCACGAATTGGGGTGGTCTCGCCCCGCATGGGGCGAGTGGATTGAAATGCCCACGTTTCCGCGAAGCGCGGAGCCGATGGAAGTCTCGCCCCGCATGGGGCGAGTGGATTGAAATTGCATCATGGACGCGGAAGGCAATGTGGACGTAGGTCTCGCCCCGCATGGGGCGAGTGGATTGAAATTGTGCTGCCGCTCCCGGCAGGTATCCCGGGGCCAGGTCTCGCCCCGCATGGGGCGAGTGGATTGAAATCCAGCTTGACCATAGCTGCCGGAGCCTGTCCGGGTCTCGCCCCGCATGGGGCGAGTGGATTGAAATATGTCATCGGCGAGTCGATCTACGTCCACATTGCCGTCTCGCCCCGCATGGGGCGACCAGACCGATTATTGCCAACACACCCTTGTACCACCCGACATAGAGCAGAACAAAAAACAGGCCTGCCGATTGGCAAGCCTGTTTTCCTTATTGTACGGTTAAACCTGTGAGCTCCTGAAATACGGGCAGCTCATAACAGGGGATGTAAATGCCCCAGAGTTCGCCGTTGTGGGTAAGCTCCAGTATGTAGTAGCACTTACAGTGAATGCGATCATAATCATCTGTGGTGAGTTTGTATTCCTTGTATCTGCCTTTGTCGAAGGGCTCTTCCTTGTTCCAGTCGCTGATCTGGATGCGCTTATCGACCCTGCGCAGAACCTGAAGCTCAGAACGGGGGAAGGTGTATTTTCCGTCGAAATTGGCCAGATACAGATTTTCATCATCTGCAAAAGCATGGAAGATGGGATTTGCATACTTGGACATCTGCAACGCCTTTTCACAGACCTTGATGGTACCATCGTTGTTCTTATAATAGAAAGACAGAACATCGACCTCTTTTGCGTTGGCGGGAACGTTCAGATCCCTGAAAATTGCATCGGAGATGCCTTCAAACTTTGAAAGGGTCTGGGTGCTCTCATCAGTCTCCAAAACAGATTTGGATTTGAGCTTGCTGCAGATCCACAGTATTAGCCAGAGGATCAGACAGATGCCACCGATCCAATAAAGCGCCGGGGCATTCCGGTAGCCTTCGGCAAAGGAGACGGAAGATTTCAGCAGGCCGGCGACAGTTACAAGCGCCACGAATCCACAGACGGTCTGAATGATACGAAGGGGCAGGGGAAGCTTTGAACGATTGTCGATCTCGCAAACCTCGTCGGTAGAGCCCTCCAGAGACTCGAGAAGGGCAGGGGCGGGTGTCTGAGTGATAAATTCACTGCCGGATACCTCTTCGTTCTTTTTATTGTTGGTTAAATCAATTCCAAGGAAAGGCTTCATAGAACATCCTCCTTAAGCATTTTATACGAAAAAGGTGCTGTAACCGGTGGGGAATCAGTCCATGCTGTCCGCCATCACGGATACCTGCCGGATCCCGTAGTACCGGAAGCAGTCGATGGCGTGGGCATCAATTCTTTCACCGCAAATCAGGATCGGAACCGCAGGGGGACACCCGACAGAGGGGGAAGAAAGCACATATCCGGCGCTGCTGTCCACAGGAAGCTCACAGCTGAGGGAGAACATTGCGTCCCGGGGAGAACAGACCCTGACACCCGGCCGAAATTCCGGGGGCGCAGTATGAATCGGGGGCAGTTTGGGGATATGCAGTAAAACATCTTTAAGCTTCTGAAGGGCATCTGCCCCAATTTCGGGGGTCAGCATCAGCACCAGATAGTCCGGATCGGAGAACTCGCAGATCATATTCTGGGCAGCAAGATGCTCACTCAGCGCAGTTCCCGTGTAACCATAGGCTTTGGCGGAAATAGTGAGCTTCATGGGCTCCTGCCCCACAAAGACATAGCCTCCTGCCTCCAAATCCCTGCGCAGCTTCTGAACCAGAGGCAGATAATCTCTCAAAAGCTCCGGCAACCGTTTGAGATAGAGGTTTGCTGCATCCAGAGATTGCAGGATCAGGTAAGAGGGACTGGTGGAGCCGAACAGTGCCAGTGCATTCTTTGCCCCGGAACCCAGACTTTTTTCAAGACGGGGAGCAATATGAAGATATGCACCCCCGGTCAGAACCGGAAGGGTTTTGTGGGCAGAGTCGCAGCAAAGATCCGCACCAAGATCCATAGGGTGCTGGGACGGAGAAAGAAATCTCAGGTATGCTCCGTGGGCGTTGTCCACCAGCAACAGCATCTGGTGCCGGTGGCATACCCGGGAAAGCCCTGCAATATCGGCCATATTTCCCAGATAATCAGGGTTGGTAACATACAGGGCGGTGGGTTTTGGATTGGCGCTCCGCAGCATATCCTCCAGCTGCTGCGGAGAGATGGAACAGGAGAGATAGGAACTCCGGGTCTGGGGATACACCCACATGACATCCAGATCCAGCAGTGCAGCGGCACTGAGAAATGTTTTATGTACATTTCGTGCGGCAGCGATCAGCGGTGTGCGCCCGGTGCTTTTCCCGTGGAGCATGGCAAGGTAAAGCATGGCACGGATACACTGGGAGGAACCTTCTGTGGAATAGAGGGTTTTACACCCGAAGAGGGTTCCGGCATTTTGTTCGCTTTCCTCTATAATCCCGGAGGCTTCATAGAGACTGTCCGCACCGGGGATTTCGGTGACGTCCAGAGGCTCAGCGCCCAGAACGGTATGGCCCTTGTGACCGGGCATATGCAACCGCAGGGGAGCGGACTGGGCGTAACGCTGAACAAAGTCGCAGATGGGGGTGGTCATATTACTCTCCCAAGGCTCTGGCTACGGCCACCATGATGGCGCACTCCATCCGCTTGCGGAAGAGCTTGCAGCCGTATTCGTATACGCCGGTGACAGAACCGGTGGTGTGATAGGCATTTGCGGCGCAACCACCGGAGCAGTACAGACGTGCCCAGCAATCACGACACTCCGGATGGGCATACACGTTGCAGCCGGCAAATTCATTTTGTATTTCCTTGTTGGTGACGCCGTCCCAGAGGTTACCCAGCTTGAAACGCTCTTCACCGACAAACTGATGGCAGGGATACAGGTCGCCCCAGGGGGTGACTGCCATGTATTCCGTACCGCTGCCACAGCCGGAAATACGCTTATAGATACAGGGGCCGCCGGTCAGGTCGATCATATAATGATAGAAGG
>CAZFGL010000106.1:0-7526 GCA_964518645.1 uncultured Oscillospiraceae bacterium
AGGAATTTTTTAAATTCTTTCGAAGCAGATCTCTCATCCAAAGTCGTTTTCGATTGACAGCTTTTAAAGTTTATCACACGGACAAGCTTTTGTCAAGAACTTTTTTAATCTTTTTCGAAGATCTTTCGGATCTGGCCGCTCGCCCTTAAGCTTGATGTATTTTAGCAGACTTTCCCCCACTTGTCAACACCTAATTTCATCTTTTTATTGTTTTTTTCGAGGCACTGTGATATGATTGTCTTGTTATCCTTATATACAGGAGGTTTTACAATGCCTATTAAGATTCCTGACTCTCTTCCCGCCAGAGCAGTTTTGGAGAGTGAGAATATATTCGTAATGACACAGTTCAGAGCATTACACCAGGATATTCGTCCTCTTAAAGTATTGCTGCTGAATCTGATGCCTACTAAAATGGTTACCGAGATCCAGCTTATGCGCAAACTCTCCAATTCTCCTTTACAGGTAGATATTGATCTTCTTTATACCAGTTCCTACAGTTCCCGTCATGTGAGCCATGAGTATCTGGATGCCTTCTATACTACATTTGATCAAATCAAGGATCAGAACTACGATGGAATGATTATTACCGGAGCTCCTGTAGAGGACTATAATTTTGAAGACGTGAACTACTGGCCCGAGCTGACAGAGATCATGGAATGGACAAAGACTCATGTCTATTCTACACTACATATATGTTGGGGCGCTTACGCCGGTATGTATTATCACTTTGGCATTCCCAAGCATGATACCCCCGCAAAGATCTTCGGTGTATTCTCCCATATTATACACGACAGCACCGACCCCCTCTTCCGTGGCTTTGACGACACCTTTATGGCGCCTCATTCCCGCAACACCGAGGTCTATGAAGCCGATGTCCGTGCATGCGATGAGCTCGAACTTCTCGCCACCTCTCCGGAAGCCGGTGTATTTGCCTGTGCCACGCCTGATAAGCGTCAGGTATATGTCTGCGGACATTTTGAATACGACGCTGAAACTCTTGGGACTGAATATTTCCGGGATATTCGTAAAGGCATTGACATCGCAGTTCCCAAAAACTACTTCCCGGACAACAATCCTGATAACAAGCCTGTTGTCACATGGCGTTCCGCCGGTCAGCTTTTCTTTAACAACTGGCTTAACTACTGCGTCTATCAGGTCACTCCCTACGATCTCAGAGATCTTTCCTAAACGTTCAAAGCAGGAACCATCTTCGGTTCCTGCTTTCTTTTTATATCAGAACAGGCTGAAGCTGTTTTCCTTCCAGTGCAGCCTCCGCTGCGTCAGCGATCTGCTGCATATTTGATTTAAGAGATGCAGGTTTTCCGGTCGGATCATCCTGACCAAAGGGCACTACATATATATTTCGCTTTTGAAGCAGCTCCATGATATTCTTCCCGCTGCCACTCAGCCCGTCATTGGTGGAAATCCCAAGCAATACCGGCCGATCATTTCTAAGCTGCGCCTTCGCCGCCATGGATACTGTGGAATCCGTGATGCCCAGCGCCATTTTGCTCAGCGTATTTCCTGTACAGGGAGCAATCACCAGTAAATCCAGCAGTCCTTTGGGGCCGATCGGTTCCACCTGTTCAATGCCCGTTAATACCTTTCTTCCACACAGCGTTTCCAGGCGTGCCATGTGATCCTTCGCAAGACCAAATCGGGTGTTCGCCCGGGCACTGATCTCCGACATAATCGGTACGATATTCGCAAAACGAATTCTCAGTTCTTCAAGCCCCTGAAATGCTCCTTCAAATGTGCAAAAGGAACCTGTCATTGCAAAGCCGATTACTTCATTTCTCACTCCAGTCTCCTCCCTTCTCCCTTCAGGCATCTGAGTACCGCCTCCGCAAGAATCACCCCTGCGGTCCGTGGTGCCGTTTTTCCCGGCAGCCCCCGACCGTTTATTACGTTTGCTTTCTCAGGGAATCCACCTGGCGGAGATGCCAGTTCGATCACCACCGCATCCCCGTCGATCTGGTCATACATTTCATCTGTCATTATCTGCTCCGGCACCGTGTTATAGATCAGGCCATAACGGAATAGTCCATGTTCAAACGTTCCCGTCTCCACCGTTTTCATCCCCAGCAGCTCCGCTTCTGTCCGCTGTTCCCTTCTCCGTACCGCCACTGTCACGTTTGCACCAAGCCCCAGGAGCTTTTCTCCCAAAAACCTTCCGATCCGCCCCCAGCCAATCACCAGAGCCTCCATTCCCCACACTGTCCGCTCAAGAGCCTCCATCCCCAGCTGTATCGCCCCCTCCGCTGTTACAGCCGCATTTTGAAGCAAATAAGTTTCCTGTTCCAGATAACCCGCGCACTCTACTCCCTGTTCCCGGAGCCAGGTATCCAGCTGTTCAGGAAAGTTCCCCCCAATCAGCAGTGGCTGTTCCCCCAACAGCCAGGGCAGCTGCACCGCATCCACCTTTTCTCCCGCGATCACCAGTTGCTCCTTTTGAAAAGGCGTAACCGGAAGCAGCACCCATTTCGCCCCGCTAAGTGCATCTGCCAGCCCGCCCGCCTGATCTTTTTCTCCCGGAACACCCCACGTTTTCACCGGAATCCCCTTTACCCGGAGATGTCTTGCCGCCCAGAAGCTGCGTCTGTCGCCTCCAATCACCCACAGGCACGAAGAATCGCCCATTCAAATCACCTCCGACTGTATTCTATTCCCCCTCTGTTCTTTTTGACATTGTTTTGGACATTTCTCCCCACAGGATGTATAATGTATCCGGAGGTGAAGCATTTGACCCTACATTATAATGTACAACCGGAGGACGCCGGAAAAAAGCTGTTTTCCATTCTGCGTTATCGTATGCACATGTCCACCGGATACATCAAGCGCATAAAGCTTCTGACAAAGTTCCTGTTGAACGGTCAGGCTGTATATACAAATTATATTGTTTCCCCGGGAGATCAGATCGAAGTAACCCTGCCTCCGGAACAGGCAGATTTCCCGCCTGAACCGGCCCCGCTACATATTATATATGATGACGAGGCCATCATCGCCCTTCACAAGCCCGCCGGCATCATCATCCACCCCTCCGCCACACGGAATATCGGTACCCTGGCAAATCAGCTATTGGCCTATACTGGCGGAGCCATCCACCCTGTGAATCGTCTGGATCGGGACACCACCGGCGTCTGTATTTTCGCCAGAAACGGGTATGTCAAAAGCATTCTAACCGAAGCAATGGAAAAAGCTAAAATCCACAAGACCTATCTCGCCCCCACCTTTGGCACACTGCCGGAAACGGAGGGTGTGATCGACCTCCCCATCGACCGGCTCAGCACCGACTCTCTGTGGCGCACCATTCGTGAGGATGGCCAGCCCTCCCGCACCGCCTATACCCTGCTGGAACAGCACGACCGCTGGAATCTTTACGCCTTTCATCCGCTCACCGGCCGCACCCATCAGATCCGGCTGCACGCTCTTGCCTCCGGCGCCCCACTGCTGGGCGACCCGGTATATAACACCCCGGAATCCAGTCTCTACTCCGATACTTTAGGGCTCACCACGCAACAGCTTTGCTGTACGAAAATAGCCTTCCCCCATCCACTCACCGGCAAAACCATTACCATCCGAACCACGCCGGAGTATTTCTCTGCCCCCTGGTTTTCTCGTCCATAACAAAAAGCTCCTGCATCCCGAACCACCGGAAACGCAGGAGCTTTTTCAATTCTTCGCAGATACCATCAACGGTATCTGGCATTCTTCATAGGATCCTCCCCGGAGCGGAGCCGGTTTTCCATGTAATCATGGGCCTGCTGTTCCCGCTCATCCCCAAGCGGTTCCAGCACCGCATTGGGATACTTTCTCTGAAGAGCCGTTGTCAGGAGATAATCTGCAAACGCTGGATTCTTGGGGAGCACAGGCCCATGGCTGTAGGTGCCAAATACATTATTATATCTGCACCCCTCCGTGCCGTCCTCTCCATTATTGCCGTGACCGGAAAGCACCTTGCCCAGTGGCTTTACTCTGTCTCCCAGGTATGTTCGGCCACTGTGGTTTTCAAAGCCCACGATCACGCTCCCCCCATTCTCCGAGGGGCACTCATACATATAATCACCGATCAGCCGGGGTTCCGCCCCCACGGTATACAGATCCAGCGCACCAATAAAATCACACTGTACCCCCTCATGGGTCTTGTAGTACTGCCCCAGCATCTGATAACCGCCACAGATCGCCAAAAACGTTTTTCCATCCTCAACCGCAGAAATGATCTCCTTATCCTTTCCACGATGGAGATCCTGAAGCAGTACCTCCTGTTCAAAATCCTGACCGCCACCGATCAGGAACAGATCAAACCCGGTAAAATCCGCAGTTTGCCCCATGGACAATGACGTGATCTCAGCGTCGATCCCACGCCACTGCAAACGCTTTTTCAGGCACAGCAGATTTCCTGTGTCACCATATAAATTCAGCACATCCGGATACAGATGGCAAATGTTCAGTTTCATACCTGTCTCCTTTTGTCAAATGCGTTCTATTCACACCGAACAGGCCACGCAATCCCTAGTTATCAGATATATTTTACACCATCTCCGCAAAAACAGCAACCCGATCCGGCAAAGACAAAAAAAAGTTCAGAATTTCTTCACTTTTCTCCCCGCCGCGTCTTTTCATTTTTCCGATTGTAAATCAAGGCCGGATGCGATATAATCCATACAGATTATAAAGAGTGAGGAATTTGACCATGACCATAACCCCTGTAACCCCCTTCTCCAGCCTCTTTGGGCAGGTGAAGGCACTTTATTATTCCGCTTTCCCGGAAAACGAGCGACTGCCCTTTTCCAGGATGGCACTCGTAAGCCTTCTGCACCCCTCCGTGAAGCTGTACGCCTTCCATGACCAGGAGGTATTCTGCGGATTTTCCTTCACTGTCTCTACAGACCGTTACCTGTATATCAGCTATATCGCCGTCAATCCCCAGCTTCGCTCCTCCGGCTATGGCACAAAGATGCTCGCCGCACTTCAGGAGCGTTTTCCCCAGCC
The DNA here is from genome assembly GCA_964518645.1 of uncultured Oscillospiraceae bacterium. GTDB lineage: Bacteria > Bacillota > Clostridia > Oscillospirales > Oscillospiraceae > HGM13006. Next base: position 4,993 of record CAZFGL010000106.1, read on the forward strand.
CATACTCTGCGAGGTGAAACGCCCGGTGCCGAACCAGCCGGATTACCAGCAGTCCCTCCGACGGATCACCTTCTGGAAACGCAACGGTCTGGACTTCTTCGACAACCAATATGTCATTACCAACCCCCACGGCGTAAAGTATCTGATCTGTGCCGCCGCCCCATATGACCGTGAGGCGTATCTGGCCATTTTCGACCATCTTTCCCTCGGCCCCGGAGCTGCCCTCCGGCTTCTGAAAAAACGCAGTTAATACCATACCGGAGATCCCGCAGTGTCCGCCGCACAAAAGGATCTCCGGTATATTATTTTCTGAAAGCAAATTTATAACCTGAGGTTATCGTCGATAGATAATCGGTATTGGAATTCATACCCGCCCTCAGATATAATGAACCCATATAAGTTGAAAGGAGTAATGATATGCTTTCTACCCTTCAGCTCACGGAACGGTTTGAGGATCGCCGTGAGATCAAAAACGTCATGGGTAAGTATGTGACTTCCTGCCTGCTGTGCAAGGAGAACACCATTGTAGACGAACTGTTCTGCAGCCGTGACGACATTTCCCTGAGTTTTAACCATGGCCACTATGTAGGCCGCGAAGCTGTCAAGGGCTACTTTGCCGCAGTGTGCGAAGCCACCGCAAAGAAGGGCAAGTGCCTCCAGAAGATCTTCCCCGAGAAGCTGGGCGCACTTTCCGACGAAGAGCTCTACGGCGTTGGCCCCTTCAAGGCCGAACCTCTTACCAGCTTCTATATGCAGGAGGCTGAGGACATGCAGACCGCAAAGGCGATCTGGATGGTCGAGGGTTCCGTCACCGATATCACCGAGAAAGGTCCCCTCACCAGCTGGAGCTGGGGCTACTACGCTGCCGACTTCATTAAGGAGGACGGCCAGATGAAGCTGTGGCATGTACTCCGCGTGGAGGACGTTCACTGCCTCAACGGCGTGGACTGGGGCATGCCCGAGGATACCTATCCCGAGCTTCCCGAGTTTGCTGAGCTCAAGGATATCGTGATCCCCGAGCCCACCATCAAGGAGACTGTTTACGAGACCTTCAGTGCTTCCCGTGGCCCTGCCAAGCCTCCCAGACTCCCTGAGCCCTATAAGACCTTTGCTGAAACCTTCAGCTACGGTGTTTGATAAGGAGGTTTACCGGAATGGCTATTGATTGGACAACTAAGAAAGCCCCCGCGTGGTTTGAACACAATATTCCCAAGCGTTACCCCCTGCCCCGTCTGTCTGACGAGGACATGATCCAGATGGTAACCGATATTGAGGAAGTCCGCGACCTGATGAGCCTCCGTGCTTACTATCAGGCTGCCGGCAAGCGTCAGGAAGAGCTGGATGAGATCTGGGTTTCCAAGCCCATGCATGCTGCAAAGGCCTCCTATGGCACCAACTACGGTTACTACTACGGCAAGTCCGAGGTTCAGCGCTGGTATGTGGACGAGTTCACCGCAAAGCGCAAGGAGCAGCTGAAGGTTTACTGCGAAAAGCAGGGCATCGCCTATGACGAGAGCCTGCTGGGTGCCGGCTGCATGTACATGTGCCCCCTGTCTACCTCCATCGTCCGTATTGCAAAGGACGGCCAGAGCGCAAAGGGCATCTGGTACACCATCGGTCAGAAGACCGAACTGAAAGAGGACGGCACTGCTTCCGGCCTGTGGATGTACATGAAGATCTGCGCTGACTTCATCAAGGAGGACGGCAAGTTCAAGCTCTATCATATCGTTGAGGCCAACGACCAGAACTATCAGGCTGGTACTGCTTATGAGGCAGACACCTATATCGCACCTGAGGATGATGTTCTCCGGGTAGAGTTCGGCAACCCCACCATCCCCATGAATGTGCATGACAACACCTACAACTGGGCTGATAACTATCCCCCCATGCCCGAGCCCTATGATACGCTGACCCTTGAGAACAGCTACGGGCCCGAGGGTCATCCCATGCTGAAAGGAGGCAACCTTGTATGAATAAGAACCTGAGCCTCAGTCAGAGAATTCATAACTGTGCAGCCACTCAGGAGGCTGAATTCGTCCATGCAACCCATACCTATCTCCACGCCCGTGCCAACGCCACTGAGGAGTGGAGCCAGATCTGGTCTCAGAGTGACGACATTTCCTGGGCGCATGCCTTCGGCCGTATGCGTGGCTTCAAGTCCGTTTGGAACGGCTCCGTAACCCTGTACGATGTGCAGGCTACCCAGCGTTTCCAGGGCGCATACGAAGCTATGCCTGACATCGGCGGTTTTGACATCCGTCCTCTGATGGAGCTTTCTCTCCACACGCTGGCAACCGACATTGTCGAGGTTGCTGATGACGGCAAGACCTCCCGTGCATTCTTCCTGACCCCCGGCCTGATCTCCTCCGCTGTTGGTTCCAACGGCAAGCGTCGCTGCAGTGGCCTGTGGGAGCGCTATGGTGCTGACTTTGTCTTTGAAGACGGCTGCTGGCTGTTCCTCCACGAGCAGGTTTGCCCCGACATGGGCATCGGCTGTGATGCAGGCAACCCCGGTATGCAGAACTACCTTCAGC
>CAZFGL010000107.1:0-7452 GCA_964518645.1 uncultured Oscillospiraceae bacterium
AGCATCTCACTCGTAATGAGAAGGTTGTGGGTTCGATTCCCACCATCAGCTCCAGCCCCCGTGGAACGCCTGTTCCATGGGGGCTTTTTCTATCTCTAAAACAGCCATCAGAAGGATATATTAAGAAAATGTAAACCGGGAAAAAGCAGTGCAGGGCAGAAAATGCCGGAATCAGCACACAAATTGCAGGTTGCGAAAGAATCTGACAGAGGGGAATTTTTACAAAAGTGTTGCGGAAACGTTCTTTTTGTGTTAAATTTAGAATTGGTAAGGTTCCGGCCGGATTTACAGGGGGATCACGGTCGGAGCAATGTGTGTTTCAACACTTTTTATCAGGAAAAGAGGTTTATTATGAGAAAAATTCTTGCACTGCTTCTGGCACTGACTCTGGTTCTGGGTCTGTGCGCCTGCGGTGGCCAGAGTGCTTCTGCTGGCGAGTCCAGCGAGCCTGCGTCTGCTCCCGCAGAGACTCCCGCCGCTGCTGAAGAGGCTCCCGTTGAGGATTCCGCTGTAGCCGAAGCTCCTGTTGAGGGCTCCGCTGCTGAAGAGGCTCCTGCCGGTGACGGCCTCATTACCACTGACTATACCTATGAGCTGCCTCTGTTTGAGGAAGGCGAGTTCACATTCTCCATGTGGGTTTCCTTCTCCGACAACATGTCCACCTTCATGCCCAACCAGTTTAAGGACAACCTGGGCTATAAGAAGGCTGCTGAGCTGACCGGTGTTGAGGTTGACATCGAGTCCATCTCCACCTCCGCAAACTCCGAGCAGTTCAACCTGCGCGTAGCTTCCGGTGACCTGCCCAATGTGATCACCAACGTTTCTCAGCTCTGGACTTCCTCCTGGGATTCCGCCATTGAGGATGAAGTATTCATCGACATGACCGACATGCTGGAATACATGCCTGCATACTCCGAGTGCTATGCACAGCTGGATGAGAACACCATCCGTGATCTGCATACTGACTCCGGCTACATGCCCAGACTGGTTTCCATCAACAACTATCCCGACGGCGCTACTGAGGGCGCATTCATCCGTACCGACTATCTGGAGAAGGTAGGCCTGGATATTCCCGAGACCTATGACGATCTGGATAAGGTTCTCCGTGCATTCCAGTCCGAGCTGGGCCTCACCGAGCCTCTCATGGCTGTTGCCGGTCTGGTTCATACCTCCAACGCTCTGGTTTCCGGCTTTGACGTATGGGGCGGTTTCTCCACCTTCCCCTTCAACGCTGACCCCTACTACTGTGTAGACGGCGAAGTGAAGTTCGGTATCATCGAGCCTGGCTACAAGGAATACATCGAGATGTTCTCCACCTACTACAAGGACGGCATTATCTCCCCCGACTTCATCACCAAGAATACCAACCCCATGGAGTTCATCGGCACCATTTCCGCCGGAACCACCGGTGTGTTCTTCGGTGAGACCAACATGGTTCCCAACTACGTCCAGCAGGGTCAGAGCATTGACCCCGACTTCGCAATCGCTCCTCTGGCACCCATCACCAAGGAGCCTGGCCAGATCACCCATTTCGGTACTGAAAAGTCCCCCATTTCCGGCCGTGTAGCTGGTATCGCTGTCTCCACCACCGAGTGTGATCTGGAGAAGCTGGGCAAGTATCTGGACTTCTTCTTCACCTATGAAGGCTCTCTCCTGTCCGCAATGGGCATCGAGGGCAACGAGGACGGTTCCTATGTATTCGACGAGAACGGCGAGCTCCAGTATTCCGACAACTGGAACAACAGCACCCTCTCCGAGATGGAAAAGCCCACCTACTTCATCTACTCCGTAATGCCCATGCTCTGCCCCAAGACTCCCTCTCAGTTCACTATGGACATGCAGTTCGAGTGCGCTCCCACCTGGGATAAGAACACCGACTCCGCATGGAAGATGCCTTCTGCCATCTCCCTGACTGTGGAAGAGACCGAGCGTTACAACACCATCTATGCTGATATCCGTACCACCCTGGAAGAGAACCTGACTCAGTTCGCAGTCGGTGACAAGCCCATGGACGAGTGGGATGCTTTCGTTGAGAGCATCTACGATCTGGGTATCGAGGAGTGCCTGGAGATCCAGCAGACTGCTGTTGATCGTTACTACGAGAGATAATCTTTCTCAGGAAATCCCCCCCTGTGGCGGGTGTCGCTTCGGCGGCACCCGCCAATGCTATTGTTTGAAATATGTCCCGGTATGCTCTTTGTGCCATTTGGGGAAAATTCTTTGATTTCGAAGGATCTCCGTGGTAAAGTATAGGGGAAGAAGGCCGGGATCCCGGCACAATGAGATGAAAGCGAGGCACAAAAATGGATCTGTTTAAGAACATGCCTACCCCCACCGCACCTGAGGCGGAGGTCGAGGCGAGAATGGCGGGGGAATCCGCCTATACCGTGATCGGTGAGGAGATCACCGACCGTCGTGCGGACAAGACTACCTTTACCTCTGCAAAAACCGCCGGTGCGTCTGCCATCTATGCAAGAGACGGCGGTACGCTGTATCTGAAAAAGCCTGAGATCCACGGCTGGGGCGAGATGACCCAGGAGGATCTGAGAAATGAGCTGGGAAGCAAGTACGGTTTCTGCGCCGCAGTTCTTGCCAACCAGAAGACCAGCCATGTGACCCTGGTGGATCCTCAGATCACCTGTCACGAGGGCTCCACTGCCAACGGCGCTTATGCCATCTTCGGCGGTGCCATCGTCATTGAGGGCGGTACCATTGACACCAATAACCGGCAGGGTCATGGCGTGGATGCTTCCTACGGCGGCCATGTATACTGCAACGGCACCAGCATTCATACTGCCGGACAGAATTCCGGCGCACTGGCCACGGACTTCCAGGGCGGCTACATTACCGTCCGGGATATTGAGGCCATCACCGAGTATCCCGGCTCCCCCGGAATCTACACCGCCGGTAAATCCATCATCTCCGCCTACAACTCCCGGTTCGTTTCCAAGGGCTGTGAGGGCGTAATGGTTGCCCATTCTCTGGGTCATACTTACCTCTATGACTGCGAAGTGACCGGCACTGTGGGTCTGAACACCCACAACTCCATGAGCGATGAGTATTCCTATATCCATATGTTTGGCGGCGAGCTCAATTCCACAGAGGGATCCATTCTCTGCGCAGAGGATGGCAAGGCTGTTATGAATCTGGAAGGGGTCGTGTTTGAGCATATGGCCGATGGCAACATCACCTTTGCCAAGGCCGGTGGCAAGCTGGTGGCAAATCTGGCGCAGATGGACGTAAAGGGCGATCTGGCAAGAGAGCCGAAGTCCTATCTGGAGGTCAACCTGAAGGATACTGCCCTGACCGGCTGTGCCAACGCCTCTGCCATGAGTCTGAACGGAAAGTCCCGGTGGACAGTTACCGGTGACAGCCGTGTGGCGAAGCTCACTCTGGAAGACGGCGCCCAGATCCTCGGAACCGGCACTGTGACCTACGGTACTCTGGAGGGACAGCTGCCTGCCGGCGGCGATGTCACCTTTGTACAGGATGACACTGTTGTGGATGACTATGAGGCAAAGAAAATGGGTCCCCCTCCCGGCGGAATGCCCGGCGGTGCACCCGGAATGCCTCCCATGCCCGGCGGAATGCCCGGTGGTGTACCCGGAATGCCTCCCATGCCCGGCGCTCCCGATATGCCGCCCCCGCCCATGGGCTGATTAAAGCTTAAAAATTGATTTCAGGACGTACCCGGATCCCCCGAGGTGCGTCCTGATTTTTCTGTCCGGCGGGGGAGGCTTCCAAAGGGGCTGTGTTGACAGGGTTTTTGCACCGTGATATAATATTTTTGCTGAAAGCCGAAGGAATTTCAGCTCCCAAGATTTCAAAAAGGGGGATATGCCGTGGAGGAAAATACCCTTCCCATGATTGCCCAGCCGGACAGTCTGACCAGTCGTCTGAGAAAAATGGAGTGGCGGGTAACCCGGCTCCATGACAGAGCGCTGAAGCCGTATGGTCTGAATATGTATCAGGCCATGACCCTGATCTATGTGGCCTGCTACAGTGAGCGGGAGTCTGTCAATCAGCGCTGTATTGAGAAATATCTGTACCTGAGCAACCCCGGTGTGTCCAAGATCGTGGTCTTTCTGGAAAAAGAGGGGTATATTCTCCGGACGCCGGATCCAAGAGATGCCAGAAGTCATCTGCTGACCGCAACCGAGGCGGGAACCCGTTTTGCCGCAGAGCTGAACCGGGCGATCGGACAGGCGGACGAGGAGATATTCTCCCCCCTCAGCAGCCGGGAACAGGAATTGATGCTGCAGCTGATCCGCAAGATCGGCGAAGCCTGAGAGCAGGAGGCATATATGACAGAGTTATATCTTCAGAAAAAAACAAATCTTCAGGGCTGCCTTGACTTGATTCGCTCCGGGGACAACATCTGCTTTGCCGGAGGCTGTAATCAGCCTGCGGCTTTTATGCAGTCTTTTCATACCGTGGCCGGTCGGGTGGAGAATGTGGAGTGTATCAAATCCCGGTCGGGACACTATGAATTTGTGACTGCACCGGGGATGAACGGCCACATCAACACCGGTTCCCCCCTCTATGGCGAGGCGTTTAACGAGGGAATGCGGTACGGAAATACCAGTCATATTGTCTGCGATATGTGCGACTATTCCCGGTTCGTGTCGGAGCATAAGCCCTGTAATACCTTTATTGCGGCGGTCAGCCCCATGGATGAACAGGGCAATTTCCAGGTGGGACTTTCCCTTATGTGGGAGAAGGAGTGTCTGGAGACCTGCTCCAAGATCATTCTGGAAGTCAATGAAAACCTGCCCCGGGTGTCCGGAGGACTGGAGATCCATATCAGCCGGGTGACTGCCTTCCATGAGGCAACCTACCCGCTGCCCAACATTCCGGAGGAGCCTGCCACGGAGGCAGAACATACCATTGCGGATTATATTGCAGAGCTGGTCAGTGACGGTGACTGCCTGGAGTTGGGTACCGGTACCCTTTCCAATGTGATCGCAGAGCGGCTGATGGATCACCGGGAACTGGGACTGCATACAGAGTGGTTCAACACCGCCGCCGGGGATCTGATCCGGCAGGGGATCATTACCGGTGCCCAGAAGAATATTGACAAAGGTCTGTGCGTGGCCTCCGCAGCCTGGGGGGAGCAGCGGCTCTATGAGACTCTGGGACAGCAGAAAAATATAGCCATCCGTCCGGCGTCCTATGTGTGTGACCCCGGGGTAATCAGCAAGATCAACAACATGGTTGCCATCAATACCCTGATCGAGATGGATCTGACCGGTCAGGTCTGCGCAGAGAGCATCGGTGCCCGGCAGATCTCCGGTTCCAGCGGCAACCTGTGCTTTTCGCTGGGAGCCATTCACTCCAAGGGAGGGAAGAGTATCCTGTGCTTCCCAACCATGACCCGGAAGGGAATCTCCAAGATCCGGGGACAGCTGAGCCCGGGGGCGAATGTGACCATACCTAGAAACTATGTGGACTATATCGTAACGGAGTACGGTGTGGCGAGAATGCGGGGACGGAGCGTCAAGCAGCGTACTGAGCAGATGATCGCCATCGCCCATCCGGAGGTTCGGGAGGAACTGACCCGTTACGCCAGAGAACAGTTCTATATTTAAGGAGGCTTCCGGCATGACAGAATTTCAGCGACTGTATCAGGAGAAAATCGGCACCGTGGACGACTGCCTGAAGGCCATCCATTCCCATTCCAGAGTATGCTTTGCCGGCGACGGTAATCAGCCAAATCTGATTCTGGAGAATCTCCATAAGATTGCACCCAATGTGGTGGATGTCCGCTGCATCAAGGGACGGGCGGGAGATTTTCAGTGTGTCACCGATCCGGCCATGAACGGCCATATCAGCTTTACATCGTTTCTGTACGGCAGGGAGATGATGGCCGGACAGACCCGGAGAAATGTATCCTTTGTTCCGGCGGACATCTGTGATTTCGGTACCTTTATGGCGGATTATCGTCCCCGAGATACCTTCGTGGCTTGCGTCAGTCCTATGGACGAGCGGGGGTATTTTCAGCTGGGACTGAGCAATATGTGGGAGGAAGCAACCTTCAATACCTGTGACACCATTATCCTTGAGGTGAATTCCAGACTGCCCCGGGTGCGGGGCGGGCTGCGGATCCATGTCCGGGACGTGACCGTGCTCACAGAAGTGGATTACGCACCCATTCAGGTTCCGGATATGGAAACCACCGAGGTGGAGGAGCGGATCGGCGCAAACGTGGCGGAACTGGTAAAGGACGGAGACACCATCCAGCTGGGAATCGGCTCCATGCCCAATGCGGTGGGCCATCACCTGATGGATCGGAAGGATCTGGGGCTGCATACAGAGATGTTTACCTCCATTATGGGCGAGATGATCCGGAAGGGGGTTATCACCGGCGCACGGAAGAATTACAACCGGGGGCTGCACATCGGCTCCTTCGCCGGGGGAGACCTTGCCCTGTATGAGACCCTTGCCACCAATCCCAATGTGCGGATCCAGCCCACATACCGGGCGGTGGATCCCGGGGAGATCTGTAAAAACGACAACATGGTGTCCATCAACACCATTATTGAAATGGATATTACAGGGCAGGTCTGCTCTGAATCCATCGGCCCACGGCAGTTTTCCGGCACCGGCGGTGCGTTCTGCTTTGCCTACGGTGCCCTCCACAGTAAGGGCGGCCGGGGAATCCTGGCGTTCCAGGCGGCCACGGCAAAGGGAGTCTCCAAAATTTCTGCCCAGTTGAAGCCCGGCGCCATCGTGTCCATTCCCAGAAACTATGTGGACTATGTGGTGACGGAGTACGGCATTGCCCATCTCCGGGGCAGAAGCGTGCGGGAACGGGTCAAGGGGTTGATCTCCATCGCCCATCCCAGTGTACGGGACGAACTGACTTATTACGCAAAACAACAATTTATGATTTTGTAATCGAAAAAAAGCGTAAATGAGGGACAGCCGAACCCGTTAGAGACTCTTGACAATTTGGGGAAATATCAGTATCATATTAAATGATAAAATGAGGTCACTGTGTGCCCTTAATTATGAAAGGAATGATTCCAATGGCAAAGTCTAAAGTTACCACCGTTGAAGAAGCTATTAAGACTTATTGCTTCGACGGCATGAGCGTACTGCTTCCTGGCTTCGTAAACGTTGGTGTAGCTGAGGTTCTCATCGAGGGCCTGATCGCTGCCGGCGTTAAGGATCTGAGTGTTATCTCCAACAACACCTCCGTACCCCATCGTGGCATCGGTAAGCTGGTTGACGCAGACGTTATTAAGAAGATCACCTGCTCCCACATCGGCAACAACGCTGTTACTGTACAGAAGGTTGTTGACGGTGAGATCGACCTGACCTTCGTTCCCCAGGGGTCCCTGTGCGAGAAGGTTCGTGCAGGCGGCGCCGGCATCGGCGGCATCCTGACCCCCACCGGCCTGTACACCCCCATGATGGACGGCAAGCAGGTTGTTGAGTGGGACGAGGAAG
>CAZFGL010000108.1:0-7413 GCA_964518645.1 uncultured Oscillospiraceae bacterium
AGTAACCAAACGGAGCAGAATTGAGGTAAAAGTAAGCAAAAGTAGTGTGTCTGCCGCCTTATGTGGATATCCAGCGGAAGAACAGGAACGCCAGAAGCCCCAATCCAAGCAGCGTGTCTATTGCGTCCCAGCTTGCGCCGTCTGCGATGAAGTATATTAGCAGAACACGACGATCACGATTACGATCCAGCCACAACCGAAGCCCTTGCCGCCGCTGCCGCCTGACCCACCACTGGTGCTTTTGAACGCAGGATAATCATTCATGTCTGGAGAGAGTCCTGCATCTGAACGGAACCATCGCAGAAGAAAGTTGGTTTGACGATGATGTCACGCCCCAGCTTTTCAAGGATGAACTGTTCGCAGGCGACGGCGATATCACCGTTTGGATCAATAGCCCCGGCGGCGATTGTGTAGCAGCAGCCCAAATCTACAACATGCTTATGGATTACAAAGGCAGTGTCACCATCAAGATCGACGGCATCGCAGCGTCCGCTGCTTCCGTCATCGCGATGGCTGGTACGAAGGTGCTTATGTCGCCCGTGTCCATGCTGATGATTTACAACCCCATGACCATTGCCATGGGCGATGCAGGCGAAATGGAAAAGGCCATTGAAATGCTCGGTAGCGTTAAGGATTCCATCATCAACGCATACGAGATTAAAACTGGTCTGTCCCGCGCCAAGATTTCACACCTCATGGACGCGGAAACTTGGATGGATGCCAACAAAGCGGTAGAGCTTGGTTTTGCCGATGACATTCTGGCTCGACCTTCCGACGCAGTACCCCCGCAGGTGCAGCCAGAGGAAAACGGTAAGGATGATGACGATCCCGATGAACAGGAAGAAAAGCCCAAAGCCATGATGTTCTCCCGCAAGCAGGTGAACACCACACTCATGAACAAGCTGCATCACCGCATGGCAGCGCAGGCAGCAAAGATCAACCCTAAAGTACAAGAGCGTTCGGTCGATGACATTATGGCGCGACTGAATGACATCAACGAAGACATTCAGCAGTTAACCAACGAAGTGCTGGTTACCGCAGGACAATTCGCGAAGCGGAAAGGAGTGGTATTTGCATGAACTGGTTTGAATATAAGGGCATCCGCTCCTCGGATATGGGACTACACATAGAGAAAAACGGCAGCTTCACTCTTTAAGGCAGGAGAGAAATAAAATGCCACCGGTGCTGTCTCCGTCGCCGCTTGATTCATCCACCTCCAGAACTTCTTCGTCTTCATCGGGATCCTCCTTTCCGTCATTGTTTGTGTTTGTATTTGCAAAAGCTCCTGCGCTGGCCATCGGGAGCATGTTGCCGTTGATGAGGTACAGGTCGCCACCATCTTCCGTGGAAATGCGATCCAGATTCTCCAGTTCACGAATGTCGTTAGCGCTCATCCAGCCGTTCTGTCTGGCGATGGCGTAACCGTTCATTCGGCTCTGATAGTCACCGCGAAGAAGACCTTCCACATTGAACTTAACGAAGTAATCTGGCTTTTCCTCTGGTAATAGCAATGATCTCATGATTGATTGCTCCCAACGAACAACCCACGGATCGAGGGTATATTTCACGAACTCCAACGACTGCTGTTCAATATTAGAAAAGCTCGACTTTTCCAAGTCTCCGACCATATGTGGCGGGACGCGGAAAATTCGAGCAATTTCGTTGATTTGGAATTTGCGGGTTTCGAGGAACTGCGCCTGTTCGGGGCTGATCCCGATTGGCGTGTATTTCATTCCTTCCTCCAGCACAGCGATCTTATTGGCATTGCCGCTGCCGCCGAAGGTGGATTGCCAGCTTTCGCGCACACGCTGCGGATCCTTGATGGTGCCAGGATGTTCCAGCACACCGCCGGGTGCAGCGCCATTGGCGAAGAACTTTGCACCGTATTCCTCACATGCGATACGGCCGTATATCCTACGATGACTGCACTATTGAGTTATCTGATACAGACGGCACGGGTCATGAGAAGCGTTGCAGAACATTGTGGCATGAGATCCTTCACGGTATCCGGGAACACGCTGGCTTGGAAATTGAAAACGAAGAAGCCATTGTGGATATGTATTCCAAAGGAATCTATCAAGTATTACAGGACAATGGGGGAAGATTCTTTGATTTGGCGATAGTGGAGGGGAATGATGGCAAAAATTAGATGCCCGCTCAACCGCAGAGGAAGGGCAAGCCGTGAATGGTATGACGGAAAAAAGTGGCGGTACTACTGCCTCGGTTGGGTTGATCGCAAGACGGACGATCCAATTCCGGAGTGTCTTGCCTGCACTGACTATGTATCCCATGCGCAGGAGGATCTTGACGATTATTTTGGGAGGGCCGATGATGACGAATAAAAGCAAGCTGATTGACGCAGATACGTTGTTGCTTGAAATCGCAAACTCCCCCGGATTGGTTGATGCGTACAAAATACTGAGCATGATCTCCAATGCCCCAGCGGTTGATGCCGTTGAGGTGGTGCGGTGCAATGACTGCAAGCACTATGCCTTGTGGGGAGATGGGCGATTTATGCACCATTGCGATAGGCACGACTGTACAGCATACGATGACGATTACTGCTCCTGCGGGGAAAGAAGAACTTTACGGAAACAACAATAAAAATTCCAGGGCAAAGGGAAACCCTCGGCCCTGGGTGGGTCACCTATCTGTGACATGCAGTTTGGCACGCAAACCGTCCTGAAGAACCTGAGAAAAGTTCACACCGGCGTTCTCTGCGAGGTAGCAGAGCCACGAAGGAAGCGTAACATTTTTCCGGACGGTGCGCAGATCATTTGCACGGCGGTACGCATCGAAGTCTACATCGACAAGGGTAACGATATCGGTATTAGCACAGGCCGGAGCGAGGGTGGACGGCTCTGGGATTTCTCGACCGTCATCCTGCTGGCAGATACCCCAAAGGCCGATAGCATCTCTTGCCATATCAATACATTCCGCAATGGTTTCGCCCTGCGTTCCAATTTCCAGATCGGGGACATCCACAGAAAAGCCCCCCTCTGTTTCCGGATGCAAAACGATAGGATAGATAATTTTTGCCATATAGAAAACCTCCTGTTGGTTAGGTTGGCAAGGGGCTTATTTCAGCCCCTGCCTGCGGATAATGGATTTTGCGAGCTGTTCTTTGATTTCAGAGTGTCTGGGGATTGGCTCGGAGCGAGTTCCGTTTGTGTAAATATCGTGGTTTGCACCATTTCGTCGCAGCCACCAGCCGTTTTTCTCTAAAAGCTTGATGAGGTCTTTTCGTGTCATTGATTGCCCTCCCTACACTACTGTTATACGCATTTGATGCGCATTTGTCAAGAATTGTTCGAACTTTTTTGATACACGAAACTGCGCCTGTAAAGTTGCATGAAAGAAATGCGAGGAGGAAAGCAAATGACGCTGTATGAATTACAGGAAAAACTTGGTGAGCAGATTGAATTAATCACCGACAAGAAAACCCCCTATGAGGCAAGAAAACGCCTTGCGGAAGTGGCTATGACGGTATCCAGTCTTGCCAAGCAGATGATTAACAACGCTGACGTGGTACTCCGAACCGAAAAGCTGACAGCGGAAGGAAAGCTGAAGGAGTCCACCATAGAAAAAATGGTAGGGAAAAACGATGGCAAGCAGATTTAACGATGAGGCTAACGAGTATTTGCGTCAACACTGGCGCGAATACTCTAGCCGGGAACTATCTGCGCAACTGCGTGAGTTGTACGGTATTGTGGTGGCTACGCAGACTGTCACAGACCAACTCAGGCGGTTGGGCATCAACCGTGGATATGCCTTTAAGCCGGAAAAAACGTTAACGGGGAAACAGCTACCAATAGGGGCAGAACGGGTATACAAGGGGCGTGAGGTGCTTGTAAAGGTGGCACAACCTGATGTTTGGAGAGCAAAGGCTGTTGTTATTATGGGGTATGATCCGAAAAAGTATCAGGCTGTGTTTTTGGATGGGAACTCGTTGAACGTTGTTCCGGAAAACATCGTTGCTGCAAGTAAAAAAATCCACGCCAGACTTGCAAAAAACGGTTGGTTGAACAGTGGCAACGGTGCTATTGTCAAAGCTGGGGTCAAGTGGAGTGAGCTGCTTTATGCGTTAAAAGAAATGGAGGCTTGAATGGAAACATCAACAATGAACGTCCTGATTATTTGCACAACGCTGATTGTATTAACCTTGATCGGGAAAATCTTTGGGGGTGGCGGAGATGCGCACGAAAGATAAGGGATACAGTCAGTATGGCTTTGAGCGTGGGGAAGAGAAGTATTACAAATTCCTTGCCAGGGAGCACGACTATGAAAAACGGATGATCTTGCACAGAGCTGCATTTGAAGCGAACGACAGCATTTCGGAGGATATAATTTTTTCAATTGTTGGCGGTGTCTCCTATGATGAAATCTCCAAAATACACTATATCCCTATAAGCAGGACAGATTTTTACGGTTACTGCCGGAAGACGCTTGCCATCTTCCGGGATAAGCTAAACGAAGAAACTGCGACATGACTTAAAGCAACGCTGGACCCCCGGCGTTGCTTTTTTAATGCGGGTACAATGTACGGCACACGATATATTAAAATTGATCATGCCGGGGACGGCAAAACATAGAGCCTTGGCACCAAGCCCTCAGTGGAGGGCGGGACGGTGAGAGCGTCCGATGATTGCCCCCATTCCCCCGGGGGACATAGAAATACGGGGGAACAAAAAACAGCAAAATTAATTCCGCAATTTATACGGGGTTACGGTAGGTGGATGTAATACATGGGAGGCCGTGGAGCGAGTAGCGGTGTGAGCTATGGAAGGAATGGAAAGCCCGGAAACGCCTATGGGACACAGTACAAGAAACTGTTTGAAGATGGAAATATTAAATTCGTCGAAAAAGTCAGCCGGGACGCAGAGCCGTTACTTGAAACAATGACCCGGGGGCGTGTGTATGTTACAGTTGGAGGGAAGAAGGATTTGCTCCAAATCGTTTACTTCGACAAAGAAAACAAGCGGGCAAAAACAATAGATCTTGACCACAACCACAAAGGCATGAACGAGCATGTACATCACGGGTATTATCACTACGAATATGATGCAAAAAACGGCGTGAAAAAGCTGGCAACAAACCTGACACCAGAAGAAAAGCAGATGGTTGACAGGGTGCGAAAGCTGTGGTACAATCGCAAACACAAGTGATAGTTTAAGCCGAGGAGAACGCGATTTCGGTCGTAGTCCCGGTGCGACTCCGGGTGCTTGTGATGCCGTAGGATGCAGGAATGTATCTTGCGGCTTTTTTATTTGGTGGGGGATATGATTAACTTTGAAAATCTGGACAAGTTCGCGTTCCCTGGCGTTGGAAAGTATGGAATACCAGAGATAGCACCAACGAACGAATACCCGACAGGCGAGTTCGTGCCGATGAATTATGCGCTGTCGGAGAAAAAACCGTCCGATAAAATCGTTCATTGCTTTGTGGACGATTATCAATTTATACGATGGTGGAATAGTTCGGGACGGTATATACCACGCTTGCAAAAGTTTATGGGCGTATGCGCTCCGGACTTTTCAACATACACAGATATGCCGTTGGCGATGCAGATATATAACCATTACCGTAAACATTGGCTGGCTGCTTATTTCCAGCTGCATGGAATTACTATATACCCTACAATCTCGTGGAGCGACGAAAGCTCCTATGATTGGTGTTTTGATGGGGAGCCAGTCAACGGCATAGTTGCCGTGTCATCTGTGGGGACACAGAAAAACAAAGAGGCCAGGCGGCTATTTTTAAAGGGCTACGAAAGGAGCGATTATATGGAAAACTTTAGCCTTTCTGACGTGGCGGCTGTAACCCGAAACGCAGAAAACGACGGATGGGGCAACGGTGCCTGGTGGATCATCATCCTCTTTTTGTTTGCCTTTATGGGCAACGGATGGGGTTACGGCAACAACGCCGGTTTGACCGGTGCAGAACTCCAGCATGGCTTTGACACTCAGGAAATTACCCGGAAGCTGGACGGTATCACCAACGGCCTCAGTGACGGCTTCTACGCCCAGAACACTACCATGCTCAACGGCTTTTATGGCGTGACCGCCGCGGTCAACGATGCCCGGTTTTCCCAGCAGCAGTGCTGCTGCGAAACCAACCGAAACATCGATGCTGTGCGGTACGAAGCCCAGAAGAACACCTGCGATATCGTCAACGCCATCCACGCAGAGGGAGAAACAACCAGAGCGCTGATTCAGGGCAACGAGATTCAGGCTCTCCGGGATAAGGTATCCTCTCTGGAGATGGACAACCGCATGTACGGCGTTGTGCGTTACCCCAATGGTTACGCTTACACCGCAGGCCCTTCCCCTTTCTGCGGCTGTAACAACGGCTGCGGGTGTGCTTGAGGGGACACACGATCAACGAGATAACCGCTCTAACAGCGAGGAGGCCGGGCGGTTGCCCGGCCTCTACGAATAAGGAGGAATATATATGAGTTGTAACAATCGACTGAAAAACAGCCATTACAAGTCTGCACAGAACGCCTATAATAACACCACGCAGGCGTTTACCGCCACAGCCACTCCGATTAACGTGCTGGGTGTGCTCAATACTGACACCGGCTGCTCCGTGGATACGGCCACAGGGGGCTTTGCGGTGAACTCTAGCGGGCTGTATCGCATTAGCTATGATGTTACCATCACATCCGCCGGAGCCGGAACTGTGGCTCTACAGGGGTTCAAGGATACATCTCCGTTGCCGTGCATGGCAGCGCAGGAAACAGTAGCAGCTGGCGATCTTCGCACTGTACACGCAGAGACCACCATCTACATCCCGGTCTGCTGCGCTGGCAATCCCACCATCAGTGCCACTATTGGCGGTGTTGCCGGCACGATTAACCACGTTTGCGCCAGTGTTGTTAAGCTTGCATAAGGAGTCACGTCATGACCAAAATAAAAATGCTCTGTGAGATGATCGACGAGGAATTAGACGGGGCAAAATCATATGCATGCGAGGCTGTTAAGTTAAAAACAATAGATACAGCGCTTGCGTCAACCCTGTATAGCATTTTCGCACAGGAGATGGAGCACGTCAACAAGCTGCATGCAGAGGTGGCAAGACTGATTGATGCGTACCGCAAAGAGAACGGCGATCCACCCGTTGACATGCTGGCGATCTATGATTACCTGCACGGCAAGCAGATAGAACGCGCGAATGAGATCAAGGTTTTGCAGGGACAGTACAAGGGATAAGCCCTCGAAAATGCTAACAAAAATGCTAACAATAGGGCGTGCTTTTATGTGACTTAACGTGATTTTTCGTGATTTTTACACCCCGGAAGCATTTGAAAGAACCAAAAAACCAATACAAAAACATAGAAAAAGTACCGGATTAAGCTCTTTTTGAAGCTGAATCCGGTACTTTTGGCGCGGAAGGAGGGATTTGAACCCTCGC
>CAZFGL010000109.1:0-7395 GCA_964518645.1 uncultured Oscillospiraceae bacterium
GTTTTGTGTCGTAACTCAACTTTAACACATGAGACCCTATTCCTCATATCTTTTTTTCACTTGTCCAATATGTATTGTAGTCCTACAGGCGTTCTCTGATTCTTTTCAGAACGTGTCTTGACTGGGACAGTGACAGGTGTTAGCATAGGGGGAGAATGGATGAGACAATGGAGGTGTTTTCTTTGACGCTTGATAAGCTCTCGCCGGGGCAGGATGCCATTATTGCCTCGGTGGACTGCCAGGATCCCTCATTGAGAAAACATATTTTAGATATGGGACTGACCCCCGGAGCGGAAGTGACCATGGTGAAGGCTGCACCGCTGGGGGATCCGCTGGAGCTTCGGCTGCGGGGATATGAATTGACGCTCCGGAAGGCGGATGCAGCAAAGGTGTCGCTGTGTGATGTGCATGCCGCACATAAGGTGCAGCGTCCGGCGGTAAAACGGTCTGTGGTACCCCATCCCGGTATGGGTGAGGCATGTCCCAAGGGGCAGGAGAAGATCCGGCCCGGACAGCCCATATCCATTGCGCTGATCGGCAACCAGAACTGCGGAAAAACGACCCTGTTTAATCAGCTTACCGGTTCCAATCAGCATGTGGGCAATTTCCCCGGGGTGACGGTAGACCGGAAGGACGGTGTGATCCGGGGGTACAGCGAAGCAACGGTGACGGATTTGCCCGGAATATATTCCCTGTCCCCATATACCAGTGAGGAAATTGTGACCCGGCGGTTCCTGATGGAGGATAAGCCTGATGCGGTGATCAATATTATTGACGCCACAAATATTGAACGGAACCTGTATCTGACCATCCAGCTTATCGAAATGGGGATCCCGATGGTGATCGCCCTGAATATGATGGATGAGGTTCGGGTCAACGGTGGAACCATTCAGATCAATGATCTGGAGGCGCTGCTGGGGGTTCCGGTGGTGCCCATTTCTGCTGCAAAGAACGAAGGTATTGACGAATTGATCGACCACTGCATGCAGGTGGCACGGTTTCAGCTGACACCCATGCAGAATGATTTTTGCAGCAGTCAGGGAGAGTGTGGTGCGGTACACCGCTGTATTCATGCGGTCACCCACCTGATTGAAGACCATGCGATTCGGGAAAAGCTTCCGGTGCGGTTCAGCGCCACAAAGCTGATCGAAGGGGATACGCCGATTCTGGAAGCCCTGAAGCTGGATCAGAACGAAATCGACGGACTGGAACATATGATCCTCCAGATGGAGGAAGAGCGGGGACTTGACCGGATGGCGGCCCTTGCAGATATGCGGTTTACATTTATTACGCAGGTGTGCCGGGACACGGTGATCCATCCCGGGGAAAGCAGGGAACGGATCCGCAGTGAAAAAATTGACCGGATCCTTACCGGAAAATATACGGCGATCCCGGCCTTTGTGCTGATTATGGCGCTGGTGTTTTATCTGACCTTCGGGCTGATCGGTGTATGGCTGTCTGATGCCATGGAACTGGCCATTGGCTGGTTTACAGATCTGTGCGACTGGGGATTAACGGCCTACGGTATCAATCCGGTGATCCATTCCCTGATTATAGACGGTGTGTTTGCAGGTGTGGGCAGTGTACTGAGTTTCCTGCCGGTGATCGTGGTGCTGTTTTTCTTCCTGTCTCTGCTGGAGGACAGTGGCTATATGGCACGGGTGGCCTTTGTTATGGATAAGCTGCTGCGGAAGATCGGTCTGTCCGGGCGAAGCTTTGTACCCATGCTGATCGGCTTCGGATGTTCTGTACCTGCGATCATGGCAACACGCACCCTGCCTTCGGATCGGGACCGGAAAATGACGGTACTGCTGACTCCCTTCATGAGTTGCAGTGCCAAGCTTCCCATATATGCACTGTTTACTGCTGCCTTTTTCCCGGAGTATGGGGGTCTGGTTATGGTGTTGCTGTATTTCATCGGTATTTTTGTGGGAGTCCTCTATGCCCTGCTCCTGAAAAAAGCGGCGTTTCAGGGGGAACCGGTTCCCTTTGTAATGGAACTGCCCAATTACCGGATGCCCGGTGGAAAAAATGTGTTGCAGCTGATCGGAGAGAAGGCCAAGGATTTTATCACCAAGGCATTTACCGTGATTTTCCTTGCATCGGTGATCATCTGGTTTATGCAGAATTTTGACACCCGACTGAATCTGGTGACGGATTCGGCAGACAGTATTCTGGCGGTGGTGGGAAGCTGGATCGCACCGGTTTTTGCACCTATGGGCATGAACGACTGGCGGATCTCCACTGCGCTCATCACCGGCTTTACCGCCAAGGAAAGCGGTCAGCACTCTGACGGTGCTGCTGGGTGGTTCCGGTGGCGGGCTGGAGACCATGTTCAGCCCGGTGACAGCGTTTGCGTTTTTGATTTTCTCCCTGCTCTATACCCCCTGTGTGGCGGCGGTGGCAGCGGTCAAACGGGAACTGGGGAGAAAATGGTCTGTAATACTGGTGGTGACCCAGTGTGCAGTGGCATGGCTGGCTGCATTTGTGGCATACCGTTTGGGGATTATGTTTTTCTGAATTTAACGAAATCGGCGCTGCTGCGGGGATGCCCGCAGCAGCGCCTGCGTCTTATTTTCCGATACCTCCGTGGTATTTCACAAGACCCACTTTATAGCCCTTGGTGCCGTCCACCAGATATTTTACGATATACATGCCTCCTGCGAGGCCGAGACAGTCACAGCTTTCATAGGGGTTCAGACTTCCTACCCGGGTTTTACAGGCGGTGTCCGCATACACCGGTTCCCGGGTGGAACCGTTTTGCCAGATTTTCGCCACTTCAAATTCCTCCTTTTCCTGTTTGGGACTGACAGGCTCTGCTACGGCAATGTTTCCGATCAAACTGCTGTCGGCTGCGTTGATATCAAAGCTTCCGGACAGCCCCGCAATTTTATAGCTGCTGCTGTACTGCCAGATGTCATATCCCGTCCAGTCGGGACGGGTGGCATACTGGGCGTACCATTGCACATATCCGCCCAGACGGGAGGCGTCCACAAATCTGGCTTTATAATCCAGATTATAATAGATGCCAGGGGTATAACCGGCGGCTTTTATTATTTCGAGAAATGCCACTGCGTGATCGTTGAAGGCCTGCCGCCCCAGTGTTACACCCTGCTTGGCGGCATAATTTACACTGTCATATTCGAAGTCAAAAAATACGGGCAGCGTGATTTTGTCTTTGTAGGGTGCCAGCAGGGACAGGACAAAATCCGCTTCCTTTTCAGCCCCGGTAGAATCCAGCGCATAGGAGAAGTGGTAAATCCCCACCGGGATCCCCTGGGCAATTGCCCCCTCCATATTGGCTTTAAACTGGCTGTCGGTATACTTTCTCCCGTAGCCACTCCGGATGATGGCAAAGCTGATGTCTGCTGCCTTGATCGTTTTCCAGTTCAGGATTCCATTGTGTTCCGATACATCAATGCCATAAATGGTTCCTATGATACTCCCTCCTTACAGTCTTTGCACTCCGGCAGACCCGCCAGAGAGGTGAGCAGCGACACCACTGCCGCAAGGCAGCCGGTGCTGATAATGGTTTTCCAGTCCACGGCGGTGATCGTGGCAGCTACGGGGATCAATGCTACAGCGGTTTGGGCAAAAGTTTTCAGAGCACGGATCCCTGCGGCTCTGATCCAGTTTTTCCAGTAGTTCAAAAAATCATCCTCCCCCTAAATCACACATAACGAACGCCATTCACAGAGAACTCCAAATCGAATTCCAGCACAGAACCGGGCTGAATTCGCGAACCCATATAAAGCCCCACAAAGCCAATATCGCAGTCCCCGGATACTGTGGTTTGGCCGGATACCTCGGTTGTCCCGTTGGTGGCCAAGGTTTTGAAATACATTTTGGTGAAGTCCATTGCTGTGTTGTCGGATTTCTGAAGGTATACACTGCCGTTGTACATGCCCTTGAGGTTGTCGGTCAGGGCATCGGTCATGGTAATGTTGTATATGCGGTGGCTGACCACATCACCCGTAGACAGGCTGAACAACTTATCCTGATATGCCACATTGTCATAGCTGTCGCCGGTGCTGTTGGTAATGTTGGACAGGTAGGCATTGATCTTCGGTGTCTCCTTATCTGTCTGCTCTACCTTTACATGGTTTCCGTTTGTGACGGTGACAACGGTGTTATTTGTGAAACTGGAAACACCGTCCGGAAGGGGATAGAGGGGTGTCTGTGTGCCGGATTCGCCGGATTCGCCGGAACCGCCCTCGTCACCGATCCCGCTGACAGAAACGGAGCAGGTTGCGCTGTAGCTTCCGCAGGTCGCTGTGATGGTGGCCTCGCCATTCCCTACAGGGGTCACAACGCCTTCGGATACCGTAGCTACCCCATCGGAAGAACTCTCCCAGCTCACCGGGTCTGTGCATCCCTCAGGGGAGGTCGTGGCCACAAGGGTCTGGGTCGTAGCCTCTGTGAAGGTCAGCGTCTCAGCGGAAAGGGAGATACCGGTGCAGGCCACCGTGGGAACGGGGGTCAGTCCCGCCACATAGCTGTCACACCATGTCCGTCTACTCACAATATATGCCCGGAGCTGCTGGATGTGATTTGTGGTCTTGGACGGGATGTTGGTGAAGGAACCACTGCCGGTGGTGGAGGCGTAGTCCTCGGCCACCAGAGAAGCGGGGGCAATGTCCATGAACTGCTCAAAACGGTTGAGAATATTATCAAGGGACAGTGCGCCCTGCCGGAGCTGCGCCCAGCGGGTTTGCAGCTGCTCATAAAAGAGCTTTTCCAGACGGATGTACAGCAGGTTTCCATCCCTGCCGTTCATATCCTCGTATGCAGAGCGGTCATAATCCGTGGCAACAAACTTGGTGCCGTTCCACCACAGTCCCCATGTGGAATCCATGTCGTACATGGAGGCGATCCAGCGCTGTCCGTCATAGGTCATGTACAGCTGATTCTTTCCGTATGCATCCATTCCGCAGCTCATAAGCCCGAACAGGTGGTAATCTATGAGGCTGTCCACATAGAAATAGTTTGAAAGCCCTGAAACAAATTCTTCGTCGCTGCTGTTCATGACGAAGGAAATCACCTGATTCCACCGGGTCTTGATTGCATCAGGAACGGTGTCATGGATCTCGTCTGACCAATCCGAACCGTTGATGCTTGCGCTTCCCCGGAAGCATCCACTGACATAGTTCTCTCCGCAGAGAATGCAGTTCGTGTCCAGAGAATCGTCCATGTTGGTCATCCACTTGTCCTTGGGAATATTCAGGGTGTATCTGCCCAGATAAACACCCCCGGCGTAAACCTTCACCGGAAAACCGTCAATTGCGCCCTGATTGGGACTTGTGCGAAGTGCCTCAGGCAGGGTGTTGTAGCCCTCCCGGGACTTTACAATATCGCCCCAGAGCCGTGCAGAAACAATGTTTCTGGCGTGGGTAATGTCGATCCAGTTCGCCTTGAAGCAATACTTGGACTGTTTGCCCCAGCCCTTGAAGTTCAGCTTCAGCTTTTTGGTGCAGTCCTCGTCCTGAAAAAGCTTTACGGTCTGGTTCTTCTTGGGGTAGGACATGGAGCTGTTTCCCTGCGCCTTGGTCTTGCAGTATCCGGAAATGTCCATGGAGCCGGATACATACCGGAAGGGCATAACGGTTTCTGTCTTTGTCTGAGGCAGCGCACTGCCGAAGAACACCCGGGGAATGTCTGTGTCTGATGGCTCAGCGATTGTGACCGCCGGAGTTTCGGGGACAGATCCAAGGGCTTCGATTTTCTCCAGAAGCACCTGATAACGATTCTGGGAGATGTCATCGGTGTGGGAATCCTCCGGATCTGCCCCCTGACGGATCCGTCCAACCAGCGCCATGGTGGAGCGTTTTTCCACCCCGCCGGCAATTCCACTGATCCCGGCGTATAGGACGTAGCCCGCTTTTGTAAGCACAGGAGCGGGAAGAATGGCTGTTCCATGGGTCAATGGGACAGCTCTGCGGATGGCGACGGCGGACTCGCCACCGTTCCAGGATGCGGGGGTGGCCAGAAAAACCGCTTCCAGAGACATGCCACCCCAGTGGCTGTCCAGGGTGAAAATGCATTCATAGCTTCCGTTGCTGCCGGAGGTCAAAACCGGACAGTCCGGGGCGGTCAGCTGGGCGGTTTCGTTTGTGACGCTGAAATGTAATTGTGTAACCATTGTTTTCCTGCCTTTCGTATTATGATTGTTCGTTTCAACGTCCCAACAGTCTGCTATGCACACCTCCTTTTGGTGTAAGCACCAAATTGGTGCAATTATAAGTACACGTTCTGTGTTTGTCAACGGGGCAGAACTGTTATTTATCGCAGGAAATTCCCAGGTTCGGCAGACAGGTGCAGAGTATCTGTTTTTTCGGAGAGAATGCCCAAAAAGAAATGAAATTCGTGTTTTCAAATGGAGAGGAGCGGGGTGGGGGATTTTTTATGATTCTCCATTGACATTTAAAAAATAAGTTGCTACAATAACGGATACAGAAGCTATGGCAATGAAGGAAAGAGTACCGCATTTCCGATTTCAGAGAGGGGCGCACAGGCTGAGAGCGTCCTATGAGGAAATCCCGGGAACACCACTCCTGAGCCGCTGCGGGGATCTTTGAAACGCAGCCGTCCTGTCCGCGTTAAGGAAGAAAGAGTGAAACCATAAGGTGGAACCGTGCTATGCACCCTTATGAACTGTGTGATACAGTTCGTGAGGGCTTTATTTTTTGTAAATTTCCACAAGGAGCTGAAAATAAATGAAAGTTATCTACAATGACGGCCATGTGGGCGAGATCGAACAGGAGCAGGAACTCCATGTGATCCGCCATACCGCTGCACACATTATGGCGCAGGCAATTCAGCGTCTCCATCCTCAGGCAAAGTTTGCCTATGGCCCTGCCACTGAGCGTGGTTTTTACTACGATGTGGATCTGGGTGAGGAGAAGCTCACCGATGAGGATCTTCAGGCCATTGAGAAGGAAATGAAGAAGATCTGCAAGGAAAATCTGCCCATTAAGACCTATGAGCTGCCCCGTGAGGAAGCCATTGCCCTGATGGAAAGCCGGGGCGAGGTTTACAAGGTGGAGCATATTGGCGATCTGGACGAGGATGCAAGAATCACCTTCTATCAGCAGGGGGATTATATCGACATGTGCGTCGGCCCCCACCTGACCTATACCAAGACGCTGAAAGCATTTAAAATTACCCAGCAGTCCGGCGCATACTGGAAGAACGACAAGAACAACAAGATGCTGACCCGTATCAACGGTATCGCCTTCCGGAATCAGACTGAGATGGATGAGTATCTGAAGCTGATGGAAGAGGCTGAGAAGCGGGATCACCGCCGTCTGGGTAAGGAAATGAAGCTGTTTACCCTGCTGGAAGAGGGCCCCGGATTCCCCTTCTTCCTGCCCAAGGGCATGGTGCTCCGGAATACAC
>CAZFGL010000110.1:0-7385 GCA_964518645.1 uncultured Oscillospiraceae bacterium
AGCTTACACAAAAAACAACTGTCTTTTTAGTCGTAGTAGTAGAGGGGGTGGAAACTGTGGAAAAACACACTTTCCCTTTGCGGGGCTTCATTTTTTTATTCTTTCCCCAATGTGGAAAACAAAACAACTTTTCCACCGCAAAATTCGAATTTGTGGAAAGAAGAGAGTTTCCACAAAGTTTTCACAGGAGTATCAACGTGGAAATGTGGAAAAATGAGTGGGTGCAAAATTCCCTTGTCTACCGGGTCAAAAAAATTTAAAGCTTGCCGTTTACGTTGGCGGTGACCTCACGGACAACGGTGTTCAGATGGTCGCTGCCGGGGAGATTCTTCTCGATCTTGTTGATGGAGTGCATAACGGTGGTGTGGTCTTTGCCAAACTCCGTTGCGGTCTCCTCCAGAGAGAGATTCGTCAGTTTCCGGATCAGATACATGGACATCTGCCGGGCCTCGGCGGTGTTCTTGTCCCGGGCGGTGCCCCGGATCACAGACTCACTGATGTTGTAGTAGGAGGCAACCTCGGAAATAATCAGCTGAGGGGTGGGCAGAACCTTCTCCTTGCCCTTGAACATGTCCTTGATGGCGCGGGAGACGTTGGTCAGATTGATGACCATGCCGGTCATGTCCCGGTAGGCCATGATTTTGTTGACGGTGCCTTCCAGCTGACGGACGTTGGAGGTGATATTCTCGGCCACATAGGAGATAACATCATCCGGCAGAGAAAGTCCGATGGAATCGGCCTTGTTCTGAATGATGGCCACACGGGTCTCATAATCCGGTGGCTTGATGTCGGTGAGCAGTCCCCACTGAAGCCGGGTTTTGATACGATCCTCCAGACGGCTCATCTCCTCGGGGGGACGGTCGGAGGTCAGGACGATCTGCTTCTTGCCCTCGTAGAGAGTGTTGAAGGTATGGAAGAATTCTTCCTGGGTGGAGTCCTTGCCGGCGATAAACTGAATATCGTCCATCAGGAACAGGTCAGCGGTACGGTATTTGTTCCGGAACTCCACATTCCGGCCCTCACGGACGGCACTGATCAGCTCACTGGTGAACTGGTCGCCCTTGGCGTAGACGATATGGAAATCCGGGTGCTCCTGCTTGATCACGTTGGCGATGGCATAGAGCAGATGGGTCTTGCCCAGTCCGCTTTCGCCATAGATCAGCAGAGGGTTGTAGGAGGATGCGGGCTTTGTGGCCACGGCCCATGCGGTGGCGTGGGCAAACTGATTGGAGGGGCCAACCACGAAGTTGTCAAAGGTGAACTCCCGGCTGATGGCGTCCAGATCTCCGTTCATTTTGTCCTTGTTCCGGTATTCCTCCAGGGTGTTGTCATCCAGAATCAGAACGGAAACCTCCTGCTGGGCAACCTCCAGCATGGCCTCCTGAATGTAGGAAATACATTGACTCTCCAGAATGGGTTTCCGAAATGCGTTGGGGGTGTAAAGCACCAGCTGGTCATCCACCAGCTCTACCACATCTATGTCGTCGAACAGGGTGGTAATGATCGAAGGGGAGTGCTTTTTCTCAATATAGGATAAAACCCGGGTCCAGAGAAACGATGCGGATGGCATGAAATCTCTCCTCTCTTAAAATGGGTATCACAAAACGAAAAATGAAAATAGTTTTACGCCTTATTATATCAGATAAAACGCTCAAAAGCAAATGAATTTGGAAATATACATTATTAAATAATATTATGTCTGAAAACCTCCTTTTTCGTAATGGTATGGGAATAGGGCGATACGGGCTTTTTTACTTGACAAATTACTATAAAATAGTATGATTATACATAGAATTTTTTTAGAAGGAATGCATTGTTATGCTGGAAATCAAGAACCTGTCCTTTACCGCTCAGGGGGAAAAGGGTAAAACAGAGATCCTGAAAAATATCAACCTGACCGTGCCCAAGGGCAGGTTTATTGTGATCACCGGCCCCAACGGGGGCGGCAAATCCACTCTGGCCAAGATTATCATGGGCATTGAAAAGCCCTCCTCCGGTAAGATTTATTGGGATGGACAGGATATTACAGATTTGAACGTGACGGAGCGTGCCCGGCTGGGAATCAGCTTCGCATTTCAGACGCCACCCCGGTTCAAGGGCATGAAGGTGTCTGATCTTTTGTCCTGCGCCGCAGGCAAAACATTAAAGCCCGATGACGGATGTAAGTATCTGACCCAGGTGGGTCTCTGCGCCCGGGAGTATATTGACCGGGATGTGGACTCATCCCTCTCCGGGGGTGAGCTGAAGCGGATCGAGATCGCCACCATCCTTGCCAAAAAGGGCAGTCTTATGATCTTTGACGAGCCGGAGGCAGGCATTGACCTTTGGAGCTTCTCCCGGCTGACTGCCACCTTTGAGGGGATCCATCAGGATTCCGAGGCTTCCATGATTATTATTTCTCATCAGGAGCGGATCATCCGGCTGGCGGATGAGATCGTGCTGGTATCCGGCGGCGAGATCCGGCAGCAGGGGCCTGTGGAGGAGATCTTCCCCAAAATTCTGGCCAATACTACCGGCTCCTGTAGCTATATGGAGGAAAAGTAATATGGCAGAATTGACCCAGATTCAGAAAATGATGCTGGAAAAGGTGGCGGATATGAAGAAGATACCCACTGAGGGTGCCTTCAATCTCCGGCTGAACGGCAAGGGCTATGAGCGCCACTGCTCCGAGCATATTGATATTGTTCCCAAAACGGACAAGCCCGGTATTGACATCTATATCAAGGAGGGCACAAAGGGGGAGACCGTGTCCATCCCTGTGGTCATTACCGAGTCCGGCATGGACGACATGGTTTACAATGACTTTCACATTGCCGACGGGGTGGATGTAAACATTGTGGCCGGCTGCGGCATCCATAACTGCGGCTGCGAGGACTCCAAACACAACGGCATCCATACCTTCTTCGTGGGTAAGAACTGCAACGTCCGTTATTCGGAAAAGCACTTCGGTGCCGGTGACGGAGTGGGCGGCAGAATTCTGAACCCGGAGACGGTGCTCTATATCGGTGAGAACTCTACGGTGACTCTGGACATGAGCCAGATCGGCGGTGTGGACAGCACCAAGCGTTACACCAAATGTGAGCTGGAAGCAGGGGCAGAACTTCAGGTACAGGAAAAGCTGATGACCCACGGGGAGCAGACCGCCGATTCCGAGGTGGACATCTTCCTGAACGGCTTCGACAGCAAGTGTCAGGTCACCTCCCGCTCTGTGGCAAAGGATCAGTCCAGTCAGGTGTTCTACCCCAGAGTTCAGGGCAACAACCAGTGTTTCGGCCACGTCCAGTGCGATTCCATTATTATGGGACAGGCAAAGGTGCGCTCCATTCCGGAGATCTCTGCCAACCATGTGGACGCAAGCCTTGTTCATGAGGCAGCCATCGGCAAGATCGCCGGTGAGCAGATCCTGAAGCTGATGACCCTTGGTCTCACCGCCGAGGAAGCAGAACAGAGAATTCTGGAGGGCTTCCTCCGCTAAGATACCACAAAACGTGTAGCGGAATCAGGGGAAACAGAATACGGGAAATAAATTTTTGGAGATCACCTTCCCGGTGGTCTCCTTTTTCCCGGAAATCCGTGAGAGAAAAGAAAAATCTGTTGCGCCGGAAACCGCTCCCGTGCTATAGTATGAATCAGAAAAATATGCTCGAAAGATATGATTAAACCATCAAAGGAGGCAAATCTATGGAAACATCCATGCGCATGATAAAAAATGCGGCTCTTTCCCGGCTTCTGGCCGCAGAGAGCATGGTACTTCTGAAAAATATCGGCAATACCCTCCCCCTGCTGGGCTCCCCGGAGGAGCCTGTGCATGTGGCGGTGTTCGGTGTGGGGCAGATCTATACGGTCAAGGGGGGCACCGGCTCCGGCAACGTGAACAATCTGAAAACCACCTCTGTGCTGGAGGGGCTGGAGGAGTGTCCTGTACTGAAGCCTGACGGCCTGCTGGCAAGAAAATACCGTACCTGGGCGCTGGGCCATGAAAACCTCTGCGTGGAGGGATTTATGGAGCCCAAGGGGTATTTCAACCCGGAGATGCCCATGACCAACGAGGAAGTCCGCAGCTTCGCCGTGGGAAATGACGTGGCCATTGTGGTTCTGACCCGTGTTGCCGGCGAAGGGGCAGATATGAAGGAAGAGGAGGGCATGATCTATCTCACCCGGAAGGAACGGGAACTGATGGACATGGTCACCACCCATTTTGAAAAGACCATTCTTCTGATCAATACCGCCGGTTATCTGGAAATTACCGATTATGTGGGCAAGTTCTCCTCCATCCTGTTCATGGGTCTGCCCGGACAGGACGCAGGTGCTGTGGCCGATGTGCTCACAGGCAAGGTGCTCCCCTCCGGTCATCTGACGGATACATGGCCCCTCCGTTACAGCCAGTATCCCAACGCTGGGGAGTTCAGCGTGGACTTCCCCAACGGCAGCGTGAATGAGGCCATGGGTCAGACCCAGGAGCAGATCAACGTTTACTATAAGGACGACATTTATGTGGGCTACCGGTACTTCGATTCTTTCGGGGAGGAAGTGCTCTATCCCTTCGGCTACGGCCTGACCTACGGCAAGACGGAGCTGGCGGAGTATTCCTTCGCTGCCACCGGAGACAAAATCACCGTGTCTGCCACCGTGGAGAATACAGGCAGCGTCTACCCTGCCCGTCAGGTGCTTCAGGTCTATCTCTCCGCCCCGGAGGGGGATCTGAACCAGCCCATGCAAAAGCTGTGCGCCTTCGGCAAGACAAAGCTGCTCAGTCCCGGGGAGACCGAGACGCTGGAACTCAGCTTCCGGCTGTCTGATTTCGCCTCCTTCCGGGAGTCCACCCACAGCTATATTCTGGAGAAGGGACACTACTATGTCCGTCTGGGCACCGACAGCCGGAGCACCACCGTCTGCGGCAGTGTATATCTCCCTGCAACTGTGACCACTCAGGTGCTCTCTGACCGGCTGGGTCATGTGCCGGAGAATTTCACCACCATCACTCCCGAGGGCAGGACCCCCTTCACCTACCCCGGTGAGGCGGAGGAACTGACCTTCGCCCGGGAGCATGCCATCCGGCTCTCAGCACGGGATTTCAGAAACTTTACCCAGAAATACCGGAAGCCCTACAGCCCCCTACGCCGGGGAAATACAGAGCTGCGCCTGTCCGATGTGCTGAAGGAGAACTGCTCCCTCAGTGAGTTCGTGGCTTCCATGGATGCCTCCGACCTGTGCAGTTTGGTCTGCGGCATCGGCATGGACATGTCCGGCCTGCCTGAGGATGCCCTTGGCCCCGACGGCCCTGACATCCCCTTCGGTGGGATCGTGGGCGGCGGCGGAATGAAGGTGCCCGGTGCTGCCGGTGAGACTGCCGATCTGTTTGAAAAATACGGCATCCCCCCCATCACTCTGGCGGACGGCCCTGCGGGTATCCGCATTGCTCAGAAGGTCAAAAATGAGGAGGGCGAAGTGGAGCGGATGCAGCTGTGCACCGCATTCCCCGTTGGCTCTCTGCTGGCCTGCTCCTGGGATCCGGAGGTACTCCGGAAGTTTGGCGACGGGGTCGCCACGGAGATGAAGGAATACGGGGTGGAACTGTGGCTGGCACCGGGTATGAACATTCACCGGAATCCCCTCTGCGGCAGAAACTTTGAATATTTCTCCGAGGATCCCATGGTCACCGGTTTCTGCGCCTCCAGCATCACCTCCGGGGTTCAGAAGCAGGGTGTGGGCGTTACCATCAAGCATTTCGCCGGAAACAATCAGGAGCGTCAGCGTACCAACTCCAACGACGTTGTTTCCCAGCGTGCCCTTCGTGAGATCTATCTCAAGGGCTTTGAAAAGGCAATCCGGGAGACCCAGCCCTATGCGGTGATGACCTCCTATAACGACATCAACGGCATGCCCGCCGCAAACAACTATGACCTGACCACCGCCGTCCTCCGGGATGAGTGGGGCTTCAAGGGGCTGGTTATGACCGACTGGGGCGGCGGCATCAGCAGACCCGCCCTGAGCATGTGCTGTGGCAACGACATGATCCAGCCCGGCGGCCAGAGCGTCATTGACGAACTTGCCGGGGCCCTTGCCTCCGAGGAAAAGACCGGGAATCGGGGCATCCGCCCCTATGCCGAGAAGATGACCATCGGTCAGCTTCAGGCCTCTGCCATGCATATTCTGGGTGTGATCCTCCGCTGTGACAGCGTGAAAAAGCTGCTGAAATACGACTGATAAGAAATTCCCGCCGGGACGGCTCTGAAAGGAGACCGTTCCGGCGGGTGCTGGTGGACAATCCCTGCCGGGATCAGCATTCCACCCTCTGGCTCACACAGGACGCTGCGGAGGAATTTCTGGAACAGCGGGAATTGGAGGAATCTGTGGACTATGACAGCCTCACAGGGGCCCAGCAGTTCCTTGAGGCGCATGCAGCGGGGGCAAATGCCCTGCTCCGAAATGTGGACGGCGCATTTCTTGAGATGGTCTCCGGTTTCCTGAAAGCAGCGGCACAGGGGTGAAAGAAAATGCCGCCGGGAGTACCAGACCGTTGATCTCTCCCCTGCCATAAAACAAAAAAATCACCGCAAAGCAAAGGCTCTGCGGTGATGATTTTTTATTCGTCTGCGTCTCTGGTTTCACTGAGTACCAGACCGGGGTTCTTTTTCAGGTTGAAATCAATGGCCCAGTAGCTGGAGAATACCAGAAGGCTTCTGCCGGTGTAATCCTCAAGAAGTTCTGCGTCGGAGGAGAGGATGAGATCCTTGGGGTCGCAGGGGCATTCGTCGATGAACCGGAGATACTGATAGGGAAGGTTGTACATCCGGAGATCCACACCGTACTCGTTCTTCATACGGTACTGGAACACGTCAAACTGAAGGGTACCTACAACGCCCACGATAACCTCTTCCATACCGGTGTTGGGGGTCTTGAAAATCTGAATGGCGCCCTCCTGCGCGATCTGCTCGGTGCCCTTGATAAACTGCTTCCGCTTCATGGTGTCCTTGGGGCTGACCCGGGTGAAATGCTCCGGGGCGAAGGTGGGGATACCCTGGAATTTAAACTTTTTGCCCGGGGTGCAGATGGTGTCACCGATGGCGTAAATGCCCGGGTCGAACACGCCTATAATATCGCCGGCGTAGGCCTCGTCCACGATCTCACGGCTCTCAGCCATCAGCTGCTGAGGCTGGGAAAGACGCTGCTTCTTGCCGCCCTGCACATGGTATACTTCCATGTCCCGGGTGAACTTGCCGGAGGTGATTCGCATAAATGCGATTCTGTCCCGGTGGGCCTTGTTCATGTTTGCCTGAATCTTAAACACAAAGGCGGAGAAATCCGGGGAGAAGGGGTCGATCTCCACGTCCCCGGCACGTCTTGCCAGAGTGGGCGGGGTCATTTTCAGGAACTGGTTCAGG
>CAZFGL010000111.1:0-7328 GCA_964518645.1 uncultured Oscillospiraceae bacterium
AAGTTCAAATCCTGTCTGGTGGTCGAAAACACCGGATGATATCTTTTTGTCACACACTAAAAAAGTGGGTACGAAATAACCCCGAAACCGTTGGAATTTCGGGGTTTTTCGGTGTGATATCTATTTAGGTCACACAATATGGTTGCGGGGGCAGGATTTGAACCTACGACCTTCGGGTTATGAGCCCGACGAGCTACCGAACTGCTCCACCCCGCGATATTGTCACACCTCAAGTGTGCTACTATTATAGCCGATGTTCCTGCATTTGTCAAGCACTTTGGAAAAAATCTTTCAGTCCGGTTCTTCAGGGGCAGAAAAGGTGATGTAATTCCTGCAAAATCAGTGGTTCTCTTTGTTCTTTCCCGCTTGCATCTCCGGGAAAACCGGTGTATACTGGAACCAAGGAGGGATTATTTTGGCTCATTATCTCAAAGAGACGACCCGTTTTCTTTCTGCCGATGGAAAAACCCGGGCAGCTGCTTTCTTTTACACCCCTGCGGAGGTGCATGTCAGGGGCGTCATTCAGTTAAGTCACGGAATGTGCGAATATGTATGCCGGTACGAGCCCATGATCGACGTGCTCACAGCGGCAGGATATGCGGTTTGCGGCAATGATCATCTGGGACACGGGGACACCAGTCCGGGAAGCTACGGCTTTATGGCAGAGAAGGACGGCTACCGATATGTACTGGAGGATCTGCACACCATGAACACCCTGGGGCATGAGAAGTACCCGGGCACGCCCTATTACCTGCTGGGACACAGCATGGGCAGCTTTTACGCTCGCTGGTACGGGGAAAAATACCCGGAGACGCTGGATGCTCTGATCATCAGCGGTACCGGCGGTCCCAGTCCTATCATGCCCTTCGGCAAGGCGCTGGCCTCTGTTCTGGCTGCGATCCGGGGGCCGAAGTATATCTCCGGACTGATGGTACAGGCCAGCATGGGTTCCTATTGCAAAAAAATCGAAAATCCGTCCTCCGGCAACGCCTGGCTCAGCCGTGATCCTCAGGTCTGGGAGAAATACGCCGCCGATGAAAAGTGCAGTTTCTCCTTCTCCGTATCCGCTTACCGGGACATGCTGACTGCTTATACCCATGTAAACCGGAAGGCCTGGGCGGAGAGTCTTCGGAAGGATCTGCCGGTTTATATCTATTCCGGCAGTGATGACCCGGTGGGGAACTATGGCAAGGGCGTTATGAAAGTATACGCCATGCTGAAGGAGGCCGGCATGCAGGATGTCAGCTGCAAACTTTATCCCGGTGGCCGCCATGAAATGCACAACGAAACAAATAAGGAGCAGGTGTTTGAAGATCTGCTGAATTGGCTGGATCATCTGCCGGCATAAACAGAAAAAACTATCCCCCTGAAACAGTCCCCGCAGGTCTGCTTCAGGGGGTATTTGTCTGATAACGCTGCGCTGACGGTGCCCTTACACCCAACTGATTTCCGCGTTCTCCCGAAGGGGCAGATCCCGGAACATTCTTGCCACTGCCCCCTGATACTCCGTCAGGGTCGTGGCCTTCCGGATCGCCTTCTGATATTTCTCCCGGCCCTCAAAGCTCAAGGCCATGAAGCCCCAGATCTCCTTCATCCGGAACATGGTATTCCGGGGGCTGTCCAGTCGCTGAGCGGTCAGTTCAAACAGTTCCCCGTGGAAATCCTCCAGCGCCGAACGGGTCAGGGTACCGGTTCCCTTCAGCTGCATCACCAGCGCAGGGTTTGCCACCAGTCCTCTGCCCAGCATCACTGCCCCTGGCTGTCTCCGGTCTTTCAGGATCCGCTCTGCATCCGGCTTCGTTCCGATACCACCGGACAGGCACAGAGGCGCGGCACTGTGGGCAGTGGCATAATCCCAGCCCTCCATACGCACCGGATGCCGGTAAAAGTCCTGCTGCACTCTGGGATGGACGGTCAGCTCCCGGATGGGATACCGGTTATAAAGCGCCAGCAGAGCCTCGAATTCATCCGGAGAGTTTTTTCCCAGCCGGGTTTTCACGGACACTGCAATGGGGCACTTTTCAAACACCTCGTCCAGAAACCGTTCCAGCTCCTGAAGCTGTGCCAGAAATCCTGCTCCCTTTCCCTTGGCGCAGACGGTACCGGAGGGGCAGCCCAGATTCAGGTTTACCTCCTGATAGCCCAGTTCTTTCAGTGCCTGAGCCCCCCGCAGGAAAATCTCTCCATGGTTGGTCAGGATCTGCGGCACCAGCGGAACCCCTTCATTATTCTCCGGAGCCACATCCCGCCTGTCCCGCTTTGTCAGGGCAGGGCCTGTGGCCGTAGGGGAGAGAAAGGGGGTATAATACCGGTCTGTCCCGGGGAAGTATTTCCGGTGCATCCGTCGGAAAATGTCGTCGGTGATCCCCTCCAGGG
Organism: uncultured Oscillospiraceae bacterium; assembly: GCA_964518645.1. Lineage (GTDB taxonomy): Bacteria > Bacillota > Clostridia > Oscillospirales > Oscillospiraceae > HGM13006. The sequence goes on from CAZFGL010000111.1 coordinate 2,377, forward strand.
GCGCGTAATAATATTTCATGCCACACCTCGTTCCTCAATTACACCGGAATTATAGCATATTCCCTCTGTTCTTCGCAACAATTCCACAAAATTCCCTGCCCCCGCCCTTGATTTTCCCCGCCGAACTGCGTACAATGGGTACAATCCACCGAAGAGAACAAAAAGTGAGGTATTTCCCTTGAAAAAAATCCTTTTTTATATATGTATCCTGCTTCTTTTGACCGGCTGTGGCGGACAGGTGATCCCTGTGGAATCTGTCCCCGGTACCGTTCCATCCCCGTCTCCCTCTGTATGGGGTGTCTCTCCCTCTGCATCCCCCACAGGCGCACCCACATCGACACCTGCTCCAACGCCCACCCCCACACCGAAGCCCTCCTTCCGGGAGGTCTACGCCCCCGGCCCGGGGGTAATGCTCCAGTACGGGGACAGTGAGCCCCGGGGGACTGCCCCGGCTCTGGAAACAGAGAGCATGCTGATCGACGGGGTCACTTATGTGAAGGCCTCAGATCTTTCCGCCGCTTATCCCTGGTTTGTTCCCACGGAGGATCCCACCGGCGGATACACCTTTTCCACCGCCTCCGGGGGCAGCACCGGGACTGTGATGCCCAGTCAGATTTTTGACGGCGTGGCACTTGAAAACACCGCCGGGGGCAGCATTCTGGTCACGGAAGCGGGTTCAACCACCCTTTGGCTGCCCCTCCGGACGGTATGCGACGCCGTGGGACTGTATCTCCTTTGGGACGGGGATTACAACACCTGCTATGTCTCCCAGATCCTTGCCACTGACAGCATTCCTCAGGGTCAGGCCGTTCCCGTTCTCATGTATCACGAGGTAGGGGAGGAGACCTGGGGCAGCAGCGAGCTGTTTGTCCGTCCCGACGATCTCCGGGCACAGCTTCAATATATGTACGACAACGGCTACGACCCCATTTTCTTCTCCGACCTTTGCAGTCTCTCCTCCTATGACAAGCCGGTTCTGCTCACATTTGACGACGGATACGAGGGCAATTACACCGAGCTGTTCCCCCTGCTGAAGGAATTTAACATAAAAGCCACTGTATTCGTGGTGCCGGAGCTGCTGGATACTCCGGAATATCTCACCCGGGCACAGGTGCGGGAGATGGCGGACTCCGGGCTTGTTTCCATTCAGAGCCACACCATGAGCCACCCGGAGCTGGCGACCCTGACTGAGGAGGAGCAGGATTATCAGCTGGCCCAGTCCCAGCTGGAGATCACCCGGATCACCGGACGCACACCCTATGTGATCGCCTATCCCACCGGCAGCTACAACGATGCCACCCTCACTCTTTCCGACAAGTATTACTCCTTCGGCATCAAGATGAACGGCGGTCTGTGGTACACCGGTGGAAGCCGGTTCACGGTTGACCGGTACTATATATCCCGCTATACGGATCTTAGCACCTTCTCTGTATATCTCGGATGACTTTTTCGGGCAGAAACTTACGGGTTTCTGCCCTTTTTATGCAATTATCGGAAAAATCCCGGGGAATAATTGACTTGCGCCCCATGGAATGCTATGATAGTGTTCACAGATTCTTCACATCTTACCCTATGGGAGTGAAACACATGGCAATTATGACAAAATCCGCCCGCCGGGCGGACGGTGCTGAACAGCCCAGCATCAAATTCGGCATGTTCCGGCTGCGCCTGCCCTTCGTCCATGCCCCCTGGGAGATCCCGGAAATGATTCAGGCCATGGTTGTATTTGTCACCGGCGTTTCCGCGGTGGCTTACTTACAGGATATTTTCGGTCTGGACTTCAGTGTTGCGCTGGCCATTGTCTGCGTACACGAATTTCTTTATATTCTGCAAAACCTGGTGGGCGACCCCATTGTCGGTGGCTGGATCACCCCGGCCATCCCCCTGATCACCACCTGGCTTCTCGGCTTCTCTGACACCACCGAACGGATACAGGCACTGATTATGCTACAGCTGATACTGGGACTTCTGTATCTGGTGCTTGGCGTAAGCGGTCTTGCGGCGAAACTGGTCAACAAGGTTCCCGTCTCTGTAAAGGCAGGTATCCTTATCGGCGCCGGCTTCTCCGCCGTCATCGGAAAGTACGGCTTTGCCGCTGCCGACTCCGGCGGTATGGGCTTCTACGGCAGCCCCATCAGCTTCTCGGTGGGTGTTCTGGCAGCGCTGTTCCTGCTGTTCTCCGTGGGCTTTAACCGGCAGAAAAATCTGCCCGGCCACAAATTCCTGAAATTCCTGGGTAAATGCGGTTTCGTCCCCGCCCTGCTGCTGGCCTATCTTGTGGGCATGCTGGCCGGTGAGATCGCCACCCCGGTAAACATTCTCTCTGACGGCATCATCTTTAATCCCATTCCCGGTCTGAAGCAGGTGTTTTCCAGCTTCAGCCTGATCGGTCTGGGCTTCCCCTCCTGGCATGTGATCTCTTCCGCCGCTGTTATGGCTGTGGTGGCCTACATCATCGCCTTCGGTGACATTATTACCGGCACCGAGTTCCTGGAGGACACCAAGAACTACCGTCAGGACGAGCATCTTCAGGTCAATCCCAATCTGACCAACGTGTGCTGCGGCATCCGCAATATCATCCAGAGCCTTTTCTGCCCCACGGTCACCATGTCCGGTCCCCTCTGGAGTGCCATGATGGTCACCATCTGTGAGCGCTACAAAACCGGCAAGGAAAATATGTACTCCTTCTTCGGTGGCTGTATCACCTTCAACGTGATGAAATGGATCTGCTGTCTGTTCCTGCCTCTGGTCGCTCTGATCAAACCCATCTTGCCCCTGTCCATGAGCCTCACCCTGATGATTCAGGCCTTCGGCTGCTTCTATGTGGCACTGGGTCTTTGCAAGAACAACACCCAGCGTGGTGTTGCCGGTCTCATCGGCGGTGTGCTGGCGGTTACCAATCCCCAGACCGGTCTCATTGTGGGCATTATTGTCTCCTTCGTCTGCGAATGGCTGCTGAGCCGGGAGTTCAGCCCCCGGAAGAAGGAAGACTCCGCGCCTGAGCAGTCCGATTCCTGAGTATTTCTTTCCAAAATTCTAAAGGATTTGTAAACTTCCTGATAACACCTTGTCTCAGCCGTCCACTTGTTGTAAGATAGTGCAAGCAGTCTATGAAATGGGAGTGAACCGGCTTGAAACAACATAACAGAGAATGCAGCACCAGATGGCTGGCCCTCCGGTCGCTGATCATCATTCTTCTGGTGCTTCTTGCCCTTGGCGGGCTGAAGCATCTGGGTGTGATCGGCACACAGCAGGATCTTCCCCCGGAACAGGTGGAGGAGGCTGTGCAGGGCATGGCCTCTGTAACAGAACAGGAACGTTGAAATTCAGTGGGCACCACAGCCGTGGTGCCCACTTCTGTTTTTCCCTGGACTTACACCGTACCGGTGATCACCAGCACCGCTGTCCCCGGTGTCACAGTCCATGTGCCGTCCCCGTTCTGGGTATAGGTCGCCGCCGGGACGGTGATCTTTCCCGGCACCGTGGCGAAGTTGCCGGTGGCCGCATCATAGGTGTACTCCGTCCCCTGGGTCCAGGCAGTTCCCTCAAAGGTAACGGTGATGGGATCCAGAATGGGCTGGAACTGGTCTGTGAGAACCACCTGATCCCCAGCCTCCGCCGGAATACTGCCGCTGTTTTCGATCACAAAGGTATAGGTGAGCTGGCCGTTTTCCGTCACCGTGGCCGGGCATACCCCTTTGCTGATATTCAGCTCCGCCCGGGGCTCCATGGCAATCACTGCCTGCGCCGTCAGGGGTGCAGCCAGACCGCCCCCTGTCAGGGTGACCTGATTGGTCACGGTAGCCTCCTGTCCCAGCGGGGCATATTCATTTACCTCCGCCTCGTAGATCAGCAGCACGTTTCCCCCGGCGGGAACGGTAACCGGCCCTATCACCAGGGGTGGGCCTGCGGTCACTGCCGGGGCGGTTTTCAGCACTCCGTTTTCATAATACCGCAGGGAGTCCGGAGTATAGCTCAGGGGATACAGGGTCTGGGTATCCAGGGTGTATGCCCCCAGATTATCCGTCAGAGTCAGTCCTCCGATGGGCACCGTGCCGCTGTTTACCAGAGACACCACATAGGTCACATCTTCCTGCTGGGTATAATCCCCCATCACTGCGGTCTTTGTGATCCCAAGGGTCTCCACCAGTTCCCCGGTGACGGTGTTGGAATCTCTGGTGCCACCGCTGTAGGACAGGGTGGCATAGTTTGTAAATCTGGCCATAGTAAGCACCTCTTTCAAATTCAGTGAGAATTCCTTCTCCATAACAGACTATGACCTCCGGGGCGCAATTGTGTCCATGCCCCGCCTCTTCCGGTGCCATTTACAAAAAGTTAATATTCTTTTTCAACTTTTTTCTCTCAAGGTATTGACACATCCGTACAAGTATGTTAATATTGCAGCGTGGACAAGACGTATGTAACAAGCGATACGTCTCAGACAAAGTGGTATGCCAGTACCCCCTTTTCCACATCATTCATATCTCCTTCTTTTTGGATCCGGCGGAAGCCAGAAACCGCCGTGTCCGCACAGCAATCCGGCCCTTGCCAGGGGGCCGGGGCTGAGCACCTTAAAATTTACTCCTTACTATTGAATTCCCTGTGGCTGGACAGCATTGGCTGTCCAGCCACGCTTTGTATACCTCTTTGTGGGAAAACCTAAAAAAACTTTCCTGCATCCTTCTTTATTTGTACCGAACCACAAAAAGCCCAAAAGACCCCAAAATACAACGGATTTCCGGTTGACTTTAGGGGCTGAACGGCTATAATTATAGTTAGAATTGTATATCTTCTTTGATTTACGATAGAATGTTTCACAGGAGGCATGTTTCTTATGAAAAACACCGAAAAAACCATGGAGAAAATCGTGAATCTCTGTAAAAGCAGAGGCTTCATTTTTTCCGGCAGTGAAATCTACGGCGGTCTGGCCAACACCTGGGACTACGGTCCTC
>CAZFGL010000112.1:0-7277 GCA_964518645.1 uncultured Oscillospiraceae bacterium
CTCCACCACGGGGATCCACCAGATCTTCCCGTCGGGGCCCTGATACTTGCTGCCTGCATGGAACTTGTGCAGCACCATGGGGTTGCCATCCTTTTCCTTGGGGGCATTTGCGTAGCCGTCGTTGGTATAGGCATTTACCATACCGTACTTTTCAAAACGACGGGGGCCGACATTTGTCCAGCAGCCGCTGTCCACAATGCCCTGTTCGATGGCGGTGATCACATCGCGGGTGGGCATACCATAGCCCTCAAAGCCCTCATACCAGACCCGGAATGCGCAGGTGATCTCGCTGGGACATGCCTTTACGATCTCACTGGCCTTCGCGGCGATCTCATCGGTGGTGAGAGTCTGAACGCCTTCCGGCGTGCGAATCGTCACTTTCATGTGTCATTCCTCCTTATAATTTTGTACATTACGTGAGAGAAAACAAAACGAGCGTTGACTTATTTCACGGTTTCCCCGGTCATAAAGTCAAAGTCTTCGGCGGGGAGTTGTCCGATGGAGTCAAGGAATGCAACAATGGCATTCTCGGCCGCCACCATAACACCCATGGTATCCATGCTCTTATCGAATTCCACCTCAAAGAGCTGGTCCGCCAGACCTGCAAGGTTTTTGATCACCGCACGACACTCCCCCGTTCTAGGCATCCGCTTTGCGCGCCCCTCCTCAGAACCAATGGGGTGAATGTAGCAGAGGTAATCTCCCCGAAGCAGGGTGTACATGATCTCTGCCTGAGACAGGACGGCAACCATGTGCCCCTTTTCCAGTGCAGCGATCAGCTTTTCTCCGTCTTTTTCCAGAGGGCCAATGGAGATTTGCTCCTTCGGCTCATGAGTCTGGGAAGACGCGGATTTGTCCATGATAATCCCTCCGTTTTCACGCTATTCCTATTCTAAACCATGGAACTGTACCAAAGTCAAGGGGAGGCAGCGGTAATTTCGCAGTTTTTCCCGGATTAATCTGCCTCGGCTCAGGTGTTTATCCCGGCTTAAAACATTGGTATTATACCATGGTGCCCCGGATCCTGTAAACAGCGCCTCCGCATCCCTTTCTCATTGACACCGGGCCGTCGGGTAGGGTACAATGGCTCTGTTTGCGTTTCAGTCTTTGCGCAGAATCGAAAATATTTTATTCCCCGTTTATATCTTGTTCACAAAGTGCTGATACTATATAATTCAGAATTTATGTGAAAGGCAGTTGAAATGCCCCTTGCGGAGAAATCACCGTCATTTTGCCGGGCGGAATGGCCCGGACGCACTTTCCCTGGCTACCAGTGCGCTGGCCTGTGTGCTTCTTATAATCGCCATGTTTTCAGGCCATCTCATCAGCAACATTCTCTGGCTTGCGGCGCTCATCTGTCTGGCCTTCAGCTATTACCGGATATTCAGCCGTAATCTTCCCCGGCGTCAGCAGGAAAATGCACGTTTCCTTCATCTTATAAAGCCTCTCAGCGACCGGCACTCCCGCCGGAAACAGCGCCGGAAGCAGAAAAATCTTTACTGCTTTTTCAAGTGCCCCCAGTGTGCCACCGTTCTTCGGGTGCCCAAGGGAAAGGGACACATCCGGATCACCTGCCGCTGCTGCAACCATGTGTTTGAAAGGAACAGCTGATGTTTGGATATATTATGGCGCTGCCGGAAAAGCTGACCCAGGAGCAGCGCACACGATACGGCGCTTTATACTGCGGTCTTTGCAAAAATCTCAAGAAGCGACACGGATTCCTGGGCAGGATCACCCTGAATTATGACATGACGTTTCTGATTCTGGTGCTATCGTCCCTCTATGAGCCGGAGGAACACCAGTGCTGCTGCCGCTGTATGATGCATCCCATGAAAAAGCGACCGGAGCTTCAGAATTCTTTTACGGACTACGCTGCGGATCTGAATCTGCTTCTGGCATGGTGGAACGCCATGGACGACTGGGAAGATGAGCGGAAGTTCTCTCGCCGGATCTATGCAGCCCTCACCGCCCGAAAGGTTCAGCGACTGGAGCAGCAATATCCCCGTCAGTCCCGGGCCATCCGGGATAACCTTGCACTGCTGAAGCAGTACGAAGCCGGAGAAAGTGTCAGCGCCGACCGGGCGGCTGCCTGCTTCGGTGATCTGATGGGCGAATTATTTGTCTGGCGTGAAGATGACTACTGGGCCGGAACCCTTCGCGAGATGGGTCAGGGTCTGGGACAATTCATATATATTATGGACGCCTGTCTGGATTACGAGGAAGATCAGCGGCACGACCGCCCCAATCCTCTGAGAAGTCTGAGTCAGGAGGTTCGAACCCCGGAAGAGGATTACGATATTCTTACCATGCTCATGGGGGACTGTACCAGAGCCTTTGAGATACTGCCTCTGGAACAGGATCTTCCGCTGATGCGGAACATTCTCTATGCCGGAGCATGGCAGAAATATAATCAGGCAAGAGGAATAAAGAAAGAGAAAGCGACAAAAAAGGAGTCAACTGAATGAAAGACCCTTATGAGGTTCTGGGCGTTCCCAGAACCGCCACAGAGGATGAAATAAAGTCCGCATACCGAAAACTTGCAAAAAAGTATCACCCGGATCTGAACCCGGGTGACGAGGAATGCGCACGAAAAATGAACGAGGTCAATGCCGCATACGAGCAGATCAAGAACCCCCAGCCTCAGCATCAGAGCTATGGCGGTTACAGTGGCAGCACCGGCAGCAGCTACGGAAACAGTGGCAGCTCCGGCGGTTATGATCCCTTCGGCTTTGGCTTTGATCCCTTCGGGTTTGGCTATCAGCAGCGTCAGCAGAGCAGCACCCGTTATGAGCCCCGGGATTCTTCCGAGATCCAGACCGCCCTTCACTACATCAACGCAGGGGCCTATGACGAGGCACTGCATGTGCTGTCCACCATCAACATGGCCGACCGGGATGACCGGTGGTACTACTGTTCTGCCCGCGCCAATTACGGACAGGGCAACAAGGTTGCCGCCATGGAGCACATCCGCCGTGCCATGCAGATGGAGCCGGACAACATGGATTATCAGCGGTTTTATCAGACCGTACAGAGTGGTGGCAGAACCTACTCCCAAAACGGGGCAGGCTTCGGCTTTGATATTCATCCCGGCGGTGACATGTGTTCCAGACTCTGCACCTTCCTGTGTATTATGAACGTGTGCTGCGGTGGCAGAGGCTATTACTTCTGCTGCTAAACAAGGAGAATCGCCATGAAATTACCCATTGTATCCAGAAAAACCACGGAGGAGTACCAGTTTCGTCTGGAGGAGCTGAATCAGGAATATCAGAATTATCGCAGACGCAATGCGGATTTAAAGGATCAATCCTATCGTCAGGGAAAAAACGACGCAATCAGAGAGCTTTTGTCTGTATATGACAATCTGCTCCGGGCTCTGGAGCACCCCTGCGCCGACGAGGCTTTTCTGGCCGGTATCCATATGACGATCAACAATATGAAAAAGTCTCTGGAATGGCTGGGCGTCACGGAAATCGAGGCGCTCGGTGCGGTTTTTGACCCCAATTACCACGAGGCCATGGATCACATCAAAGATCCTGAGTTGGCTGAAAACGTGGTATCCCGGGTCATTCTCACCGGGTTCTGCCAGGGAGACACGGTACTGCGCCACGCCCTTGTGGTGGTGGCGAATTAAACTGGAGGTAACAGCATGTCAAAAACCATCGGAATCGATCTGGGTACAACCAACTCCTGTGTATGTGCGCTGGAGGGCGGCGAAGTTGTGGTCATCCCCAACGCCGAGGGCGGAAGAACCACCCCCTCTGTGGTGGGCTTCACCAAAACCGGTGAGCGTCTCATCGGTCAGACCGCAAAACGGCAGGCAGCCGCCAATCCCGATCGCACCATCTCCTCCATCAAGCGGGAAATGGGCACCGACTATCAGGTAAACATCAGCGGTAAGCGATACACCCCCCAGGAGATCTCCGCCATGATCCTGATGAAGCTGAAAAAGGACGCAGAGAGCTACCTGGGCGACACCGTGGACAGTGCGGTCATTACCGTCCCCGCTTACTTCACCGACTCTCAGCGTCAGGCAACCAAGGACGCCGGCAAGATCGCCGGAATGGAAGTCAAGCGCATCATCAACGAGCCTACTGCTGCCGCCCTCGCCTATGGTGTTGACAAGGAAGAGGCACAGAAGGTCATGGTTTTCGACCTGGGCGGCGGTACCTTTGACGTTTCCATTCTGGACATTAACGCCGGTATCATCGAGGTCATGGCAACCGCAGGCAACAACCGTCTGGGTGGCGACGACTTTGACTCCTGCATTGTGGACTATCTCCTTCAGGAGTTCAAAAAGGAAAACCGGATTGATCTGCGCAAGGACGCCGCCGCTATGCAGCGTGTCCGCGAGGCTGCGGAAAAGGCAAAGATCGAGTTGTCCGGTGTCACCTCCACCACTGTGAATCTGCCCTACCTCTCCGTTGGGAAGGACGGCCCCGTTCACATGGATGTGACCCTGACCCGTGCAAAGTTCAATCAGCTGACCCAGCATCTTGTGGATCAGACCATGGGGCCTGTTCAGCAGGCGCTCAGTGATTCCGGTCTGAAATCCACTGAGCTGAGCAAGGTTCTGATGGTGGGTGGCTCCACCAGAATTCCCGCCGTTCAGGAGGCGGTCAAGCGTTTCACCGGCAAGGAACCTTTCAAGGGCATCAACCCCGACGAGTGTGTGGCCATGGGCGCCGCCCTTCAGGCCGGTGTTCTGGGGGGCGAGGTCAAGGGACTTCTGCTGCTGGATGTTACCCCCCTCTCTCTGGGACTTGAAACCCTGGGAGGTGTCTGCACACGACTGATTGACCGGAACACCACCCTTCCCATTACCAAGAGCCAGATTTTCTCCACTGCACAGAATTTCCAGACCTCTGTAGAAATCAACGTACTTCAGGGCGAACGGCAGATGGCCAGAGACAACAAGTCTCTGGGCAAATTCAAGCTCACCGGCATTCGCCGTGCACCCCGGGGCGTTCCTCAGATCGAGGTCACCTTCAACATTGACGCCAATGGCATTGTTAATGTTTCCGCCAAGGATCTGGGCACCGGCAAGCAGCAGGCTATCACCATCACCGCCTCCTCCAACCTGTCTCAGGAGGATATTGACCGCGCCATCCGGGAGGCCCAGCAGTACGCTGCGGAGGATCAGCGCCAGAAGGAAGAGGCCACTGCAAAGGATCAGCTGGAACAGCTGATGTATCAGGCGCAGGCAGCCCGAAAGCTAACCCGGGATCAGAAAAAGGCCCGGAGCGAAGCAATCCGGAACGCCACCCGCGCCAAGAAGAGCAAGGATCCCGCCCAGATGCAGCAGAGCATTCGGGAACTGGAAAGTCTGATCTCCTCCTTTGGAGGCAACGTGGAATATGATCCCAACGCCCCCGAGGATGCCGAGTACGAAGAGATGGATGACGAATAAGAAACGGACGGGCTGTTGCATGTTGCAGCAGCCCGTCCTTCTTCTCTTTATCAGCGATACAGGGGAAGCAGTGCGGCACCGATGATTCCCGCATCATTTCCCAGTTCTGCACGGACCAGTCTGGTTCTGCGCACACAATCCCGGGCATAATCCTCCCGGTCAAAAACCTCCCGCACCGGCCCCAGCAGCGTCTCACCCTGATTGCAGATGCCGCCACCCACACACAGAACCTCCGGCTGGAAAATGTTCACGATGCTGGTCAGTCCGTCCGCCAGATATTTCTGGTACTGCGCCACCACAGACTTTGCAGTTTCATCCCCGGCCGCCATGGCATCAAAGGAGGTACGGCCGTCCACCTGTTCCAGCGTGGGGGCCAATTCCCACATTTTGCTCTCCGGATGGTTTTCCATGGCACATCTGGTCTGACGGATCAGTGCTGTAGCGGAACAATATGCCTCAAAGCACCCCTTCCGGCCGCAGCCACAGAGTTCACCGTCGTGATACATTACAAAATGGCCGATTTCCGCACCGGCAAAGTTAAAGCCTGTCAGCAGCTTTCCCTCCAGCACTATACCGCCACCCACACCGGTGCCAAGGGTAATTGCCACAAGGGAATGGGTACCCCGTCCGCAGCCGGCGGCATACTCCCCCAGCGCCGCAGCGTTGGCGTCATTTTCAAGATACACCGGTTTTCTCAGCGGCGCTCCCACCAGCTGTGCAAGAGGGGTGTTTTTAAAATTCAGATTACAGCTGTACTCCACCATACCCGTGTTCCGGTTTGCAATTCCCGGTGTTCCGATGCCCACAGAAGCGATCTCCTCCATGGTGCAGCCCGCTTCTCTGGTTGCCATACGGCAGCAGTCCACAATACGCCCCGCGATTGCCTCGGGGCTGTCCGGCAGCGCCGTGGGAACCGATGCTTTTCCAAGGATCCGTCCCGTTTCGGTCACAACGGCACAGGCAATATTGGTTCCGCCCAAATCAACGCCAAGATAATACATTGCTCTTCCTCCATTGTTCATGCATTTTAGGTCATTGTACGATAAAACCGGCATGCCGTCAATGAGAGAAACAGAAAATGTGGACACAGCACAGCAGAAACTGACCCTGTCAAAATGGTACGAATTCATAAAATCGCCTTGTGGTTTTTTTCGGGCTATTGTATAATGATATTAATCCCCCGTTTGGGGAAATTCACTGACGAAAGAAGGCTTTTTCATGTCTTTGATTAAGGGAATTACTTACACGCCCCCTGTCCGCGAGGCTTTTAAAATGCCTACCCTTGAGGAAATGATGGCAATGATGGGTGGTCCCGGTGGTCCTGGTGGCCCCGGTGGCCCTGGTGGCCCTGGTGGTCCCGGAGGCCCTCCCGGTGGCATGAGCACACCGAAAACACCCGTTGCCATGCTTGAAAACGGCACATTCACCATGGGTCAGCTGAAGTCTGAGCCTGTGATCGCCGGCACCATCGGTGAGACCGAGGCAAAGGCTGTTTATATTGAGTCCGCCGATCCTGACGCAGGTGGCATCACCGTTTCCGGTGAGGGTCAGAAGTATACCGTTGAGGACTCTACCATCTTCCTGCACTCCAACTCCAATGGTCTGGGCGGCAAGGGCTCCGGTCTGTTTGCCAACGATCATTCCGAGATGACCATCCGGAACTGCAAAGTGCTCACCGTGGGCAAGGCCCGCTGCTGCACCGCCACAGAGCAGTATTCCAAAATGTACATCTATGACAGCTATATCCATGGTCACGGTGCGCCCTTCGGCGCTGCCGCTGCCAATCTGGAGAACGCAGGAAGCCCTCCTGCCGCTCTGGAGATTCAGGGCAACTGCCGTGCCCACTGCACCCAGTCCAACTCTGAGACCT
>CAZFGL010000113.1:0-7028 GCA_964518645.1 uncultured Oscillospiraceae bacterium
CTCTGCCGGGATCGGAAAGCCGGGCCTCCTTGCCCATCTGCATCTGCTGCTTCCGAATCTCTGCTTCCACCTCTTCGTCAGCCTTCATGCTGGAAATGCCGAAGGCGACAATTTCGAGACCTCGCTTTTCACGCCAGGACTTGCTGAGAACCTCGTTGAGGGCATCAGCGATCTCAGTGGTGTGGCCGGGAAGTGCAGAATAACGGATGCCCATCTCGGAGATCCGGGCAAAGGCAGGCTGGAGCGCGGTCAGAAGTTCGGTTCTCAGCTGGCTGTCCAGCTTGTCACGGGTGTAGTTTTCTGCCACATTGCCGCATACGTTGGCGTAGAAGAGCATGGGGTTGGCGATACGATAGCTGTATTCACCGAAGCAGCGGATGGTGATGTCCATGTCGATAAAGGCCTTTTCATCCACCACTCGGAAGGGAACCGGGCTGGGAGTGCCGTACTTGTTGCCCATCAGTTCTTTGATGTTGAAGTAGTAAACACGCTGATCCTTGGGGGCCTCACCGCCAAAGGTGAAACGCTTGCCCATGGTCTTGAAGGTCTCTACAATGCTGGTACCCAGATCACCGGAGAAGATGGTAGGCTCAGTGGAGCTGTCGTATGTATACTCGCCGGGCTCCGCAGAGATCTCCACCACCTTGCCCTGCTCCACGATCATCATGCACTGGCCGTCGGCCACGGCGATGACAGAGCCGTTGGAAATAATGTTGTCGGAGCCACGGTTGGAGCCACGACCGGTGGTACGCTTCTGCCCCTTGACTACAAGCACATTTTCCTGAATGGAGTCGCAATAGAAGTATTCCTTCCACTGGTCAGCCAGTACGCCGCCTGTGGCACCCATTGCTGCTTTGATAAGTCCCATTTTTCACATTCTCCTTTTTGTCGTTTTTTCGGTTTGATCCCCGTCCTCCAGCAGTTCCAGAAGAAGCTTGGTAGTCAGCGGGGAGATGAGATAATTGTCGATGCTGCCCTGATCCTTGGCGGCCTGAATGCCTGGCACCAGATCCGGGAAGGAGGTTCCGTCGCAGATCAGATAAATAGAGGTTTTGAGCTGTAGCTCCCGGAGCAGTCTGGCTGTCTCCAGCCGTGCTGTCAGGGTGGTGCTTCGGGGTACTGGGGCAACCTCCATCATCAGAATGTCCACACCGGTGGCAGCGCAATCTGAGGCAACAGCCCGGGGCGTTTTACCGGGGATGGTCACCGGAGAAAAGCCGGTATCTCTTCGGTGGATACTTCGGGATACAGTATCCGCAACTCGGTCGTCAGAAAAGCAAAAAGCGATTCGTTTCTCCCTACTGTGGAAACAGGTGGGCTGAGGATCTAATTCTTTCCTGCTTCCCATACGCATTCCTCCTCTCTGAGATTCGGATCATGTTAAAATTGCTTGCACCCCCTGCCGTACTATTGTATAATAGCGGCAGGTAGAGTTACCGATTTTACGAAAAAGGGAGCAGTGGTCTTTGGCGAGAACGGGCTGCCCCGGAATTCTGTTCTACGGCTTTCTCAATGGGTGCCAGCACCCTCATTTAAACACGTCCCCCCCAATCTGGCGCCCCCCAAACACCCCAAATTGGGGGGATGGGGTGAAAAAATTCGGAAAAATGGATGGTATCGGTGTTTAGAGAGGAAAGAAAGGATGGATTTTTATGAAAAAGGCGGTTGCTTTGTTTTTGACTGTGGGAATGCTGCTGGGACTGCTGTCCGGCTGCGGAGACAGTCTGCTGTCGGAGGATCATCCGGTGACGCTTACCATGTGGCATGTATACGGGGAACAATCCGGTTCGCCCATGGATGTGCTGGTGGATGAGTTCAATGAAACGGTAGGTCAGGAACAGGGAATCATCATTGAAGTGACCAATATGAGCAACAGCACCGACATTGGGCAGAAACTGCTGGATGCCCAGGAGGGGAAGCCCGGTGCCATGGATATGCCGGATCTGTTTACCTGCCACCCCAGTAACGCTGCGGCGCTGGGGATGGAAAATCTGTTGGACTGGCGGACAGTTCTGTCCGAGGAGGATCTGGCGTCCTTCGTGCCGGAGTTTCTTGAAGATGGTTCTGTGGACGGACAGCTTGCGGTGCTGCCCCTGTCCAAGTCTACCCATCTGATTATGATGTGCGGTACTGCCTTCGACCGTTTTTCCGCAGATACCGGTGTGACTGCGGAAAATCTTGCGACCTGGGCTGGTTTCTTTGATGTTGCGGAGCAGTACTACGACTGGTCCGGTGGAGAGCCCTTCTGCTCTCTGGATTACCTGATCCGGGCTGTGGAGCTTTATGCCATGGAACAGGGCGGAAGTGATTTTTATACAGCGGATGGATGGTACCGCAGCGACAATGAGATTCTGAAGGAAAGCTGGCTTCGGTTTACCACAGCCATTGGCAAGGGACATATTATGGTGTCGGATCTCTACTCCAACACACAGGTGATGACCGGCGAGGTGATCTGCGGCATTGGTTCCTCTGCGGCCATTCTCTACTACAATGATACGGTCACTTATGCAGACGGTACCTCCGAGCCCATGAATTTTACCGCCTTGCCCATTCCTGCTACAGCCGGTGCGGAGCCGCTGATGACTCAGGCAGGTGTGGGACTGTCTGCCTGCAAAACCACCGAGGAAAAGGCTGCCGCCGCCGGGGTATTTGCCCAGTGGCTGACGGAAACTCAGCGGAATCTGGATTTTGTGGCGGAAACGGGATATATGCCTGTGAAGCAGGAGGCTACGGAGCATATTGCGGATTACAGTTTTACAAGCCCGGACTATACGGAACTGTATAATGTTCTGGGAACCATGATGAAGGATTACAAGGCAAATTCTGAGCCTCAGTTCCTTGGATATTACGATAAGGTTTATTCCCTTTACGAGGGAATGCGGGAAAGACAGCAAAATCCCGGGGATGACCCGGAGGCCTTTGCTCTGGAAAGCTGGGACTTCCTGTGCAGCTTCGGCTGATGAGGGAAGAGAACCATGAAGATTAAAGCAGGACTGGAAGCGCTGCGGGATATGAAGCGTTCTCTTCGTGGAAAGCTGTTTTATTCCATGCTGCTGCTGGTTTCTCTTGTGCTGATTATTCTGCTGGGTGGCCTTTATCTGTTTGGAAAGCTGGACAGTCCCAAAGAAAATATGACCGAGGCGCTGGACCTTCAAATGGAGTTCTTTGAGAACAGCGTGGAGGAATACTGGAAGCAGCTTACGGTAATGGGAATTGATCTATCCCGGGATACCGCCGGATTGCTGGACAGTTATTTGAAGGAAGAAAACCTGACGATGGATGATCTTTCAGCCACAGGTCAGGGGGCAGAGGAACTGCAAAGCCTTTTGCTGGATGAGCTGTGTCAGCACCTACGTCAGTCTGCCTGTTCCGGAGGATTTGTGATTCTGAATACCGACGGGGGAGATCCTGCGGCCCAGGAGCGTCCCGGTATCTATGTGATCCGGGGGATTGATACCTCCCCGGATGGGGACATGCTGCTTTACCGGGGCCTTGCCAGCGTGGGGAAGGAACAGCAGGTCATGCCCCACCGGAAATGGCGTATGGCATTCCGGAAGGATGTGTTCCCGGACTATGAGGCACTTATCAAACAGGCAGAGCTGCCCCTGGAAAAGGCCTGCCGGATAACCCCCATGGCCACCCTGCCGGGCACCGATGAACAGGTGGTGCTTCTGACACTGCCGATTTTGGGCGAAGATGGGCAGGTCTACGGCCTGTGTGGGTATGAGGTCAGCCGGAGATATTTCCGGGCGACCCAAAAGCTGCCCACCAGACTACGCCGTCTGATTTGCCTGATGACCCCGGAAAACGGTTCTACTCTGGATGCGGATGTGGGACTTGACTGCGGTGCCTCCTATGTGATTCCAAAGGGGCAATATACGCTGGAAGCGGACGGGGAGGATCTGGTTTTCCTGCACGGAGCAGGGGAGTATGTGGGGCATCAGCATTGTTTTACACCAGTTCAGGGACAGGGAAGCTTTTGCCTGACCGTTATGATCCCCAAAGAGGACTATGATGCCTCGGTGCTTCAGAATACCCTGCAATCCGGGGTACTGTTTATGCTGCTGATCCTTCTGGTGGGCTTCTCCTGCCTCTATTTCAGCCGCAGATTCCTCAGCCCCATTCTTACAGCGCTGGATCATATGAAGCACGAGGAATACCGGAATGCCAAACTGGATATTCCGGAGATAGACGATCTGTCTGATTTCCTGCAAAAGCAGGATCAGGCCCATGCTTCTGCCATAAACCAGATCAAGCAGGAGAAGCAGAGCGCGGAAACCAAGGCTGCTACGCTGGCTTATTCCCGGAAAACGGAGATCGACCCGGATGCCTATCAGGTGTTTGTGCAGGGGCTTTCCACATTGACACCCACGGAGGGGAAAATTCTCGGGCTTTATATGGATGGAGTCAGCACCAAGGATGCCATTGAGATCCTTGGGATTAAGGAGAGTACCCTCCGGTTCCATAACAAGAATATCTACAGCAAGCTCGGGGTGAATTCCCGGAAGCAGGCCGTCATGTACGCATTGGTGGCCCAGCAGAACCGGCAGGAAAACAGCGGGGATACGCCCGGATAAACCGGTTGACAGAATAAAATGAAAAAGCCCCGAGTGTGGCATTGAACCACACTCGGGGCTTTTTGTCCTGTTATGCTCCGGTAGTCAGTTCCAGACCGGAAGCTGGATGGGAGGTGTTTTCATACGGAAGGTGATATTGTCGTTGGGGTCGTCATAAATGACCTGAACCTTTACATGGTTCATACGGGCGTAGACGATCTCGGTTGTGCCGCTGCTTTTACTGCTGTTTACAGCGGGAATGTTTTCAGCGGTGTATTTTACGATCAGTGCCGGGGGATCGCTGAAGGTGCGCCGGATATAATCTGCGTACAGATCCGGAGAACTGGTTTTCAGAATGTTCCCCAGAATGAAATTCGTAGAGTAGCTGTCCTCAAGGTCGGTGGAGCGTTGGCCTGCACCTGCGAGGTAATTGGTCAGGTCGATCATATAGTACCAGTTGTCCTGAAGGGTATAGTTAATAATATGGCTCCTTCCGTCCCGATAGATGGTTGCAATATATCCGGTTTCTTCATAGTCTCCGTCAAGAAGATAGTTCAGCCAGTTGGCGGCGGCAGCGCAGCAGCCCTGATTGGTCAGTACAGCATCATATCCCGGTTTGTGATGTTCCCAAATGATTCCGTTTTCATCGGTCTGAATGCAGTCATCAAGCGTGGTAAAGCCTCCAATCTCGTATAGCTGAAGGGCTTCGTACAGTGAGGAGATGGCGGCCTGTTTCTCTTCCGGGGATCTTACTGTGAGATTGAACATTTCCGCATTGGTGAATTTACTTTTGCCCAATGCCCGTGCGGGAACCCAGTAAATGTCCGTGGCAATTTCGATTTCGAAAAGAGAATCATAACGCAGTGTGGAAAGATCCTTGCCACTGTCCGTTGCGTAATCCGGGCGTTCCAGCAGAGAAAGTGTGTCGGTGTCCATAATGCTGTTCATATTAAAGTAGAACACCAGAGGATAGGTGATGTGTTCCTCGTCCTCGTAAACGAAGCGGTATGTTCTCATGTCAAAGTCAAGATCATGGACTGTACAGTAATCGTCAACAGTACAGCTTGCATCTGGGGCAAGCGTGTACCAATCCTCTCCTGTGAAATCAGTTGCGTCCGGACTGTATGTATCTGTGATGACTCCACCTGCATACTCTGCGACAGTATAGCTGGCAAGAGTCAGTGTGTGGCCGGTCTGATTGACCATGGTGAAGGAAAAACGATAGTTATTTTCCCCATTCAATGTGGGGGCGATGTGAAAGGAAATCTCTGTGGGAACAGTGATGCCACAGGGGATTCCCTCAGTGGCGGGATCATCCATGGGAACAGTCCGGGAAACAGGGGCTGGAACCGAAGTGGTGTCCGGGAGTGTTTCACTGGATTCGGTAGACGAAGGAACTGAGGAGCTGTCCTGGGGTGTGGGGGCGACGGGATCTGATTCCACGGATCCGCTGTCCCGGAGCATCTCAATCACCTGAATGGCAAGATCATATTCTCCACGCTCCAGCAGCGTTATGATATAGTTGTAATCTCCTTGATCTTTCATCTCAGTGTCGCTGCACCCGGAAAAGGAAAACACCAGACACAGCGCCAGTCCAAGACACAGAAGATGAGACAGATGCTTTTTCATTAGGGAGCCTCCGTTTATGGTAAGGTAAACAAATACCCCATGTTCTGACATATGCCATGTGAGTATAGCATAAACGGGGTATTGTTGCAAGATTCAATTGTTTGCCGGAAACCGCCGGAAAACAGTTGCCCAGTAAGAATTTTTAATAAAAAGATGGATAAAAAAGAAGGAAAACTATGCAGACAGCTTATTGATTTATAACGGAAAAATATCTATAATATGGTTCGGTTACTTGAAATGAGAAGAATCCTGAAGCGGAAGATTGGAAAGGAGCATTCTGACCCAAAATGAAAGTCTTGAACTGGATCATGATTATCGGCGGACTGCCTCTGGCCTGTGTAGCGTGTTTTATACCAAGCAGTACAGCTTCGGCGCTTATGGGAATGGTTGGCGTGGGCGCTTTTCTGACAGGGCTTCTGCTGCGTCAGAGACTCTGAATTGAGAAAAAGTTAAATACAAATTGTCAAAAGTGTTGACAAACAGTCGAAAATATATTATAATGTGCGACGAAATTGAATAGCCCTTATTAAGAGTGGTGGAGGGATCGGCCCTGTGAAGCCCGGCAACCTGCGTTTGTAAGGTGCCAAATCCGACGGTGCAAATCGAGAGATGAGGTTTTTTCGTGTGTTCACGCTCTGCCTCATGGCAGGGCGTTTTTTCGTGTGTTAATTATTTAAATGTGAAAGGATATTAAAATGGCAAAGCGTATTTTTACTTCTGAATCTGTAACTGAGGGACATCCTGATAAAATCTGCGATCAGATTTCTGATGCAGTTCTGGATGCGATTCTTGCAAAGGATCCCGCTGCCCGTGTGGCATGCGAGACTGTAGCGACCACCGGTA
>CAZFGL010000114.1:0-7025 GCA_964518645.1 uncultured Oscillospiraceae bacterium
AGGCAGAGGTCTGCAAAACCTCGATTCCCCAGTTCAAATCTGGGTGGTACCTCCAGACCGGCGCAGGTTTTTCCTGTGCCGGTTTTCTTTTTTGCCCCCCGGGAGATCCCCGGGGGGCTTTTTGTGTGTAATCCCTCTTTTTCAGGCAATTTCTGCAAAAAATTACAATCGGTACTTGAATAAACCTTATATGTTGTGATACCATATTTTGTATGGAAGTTCTTTGCTGTTGAATTTACATAGGAGGGACGCCTGTTGGAGATTCCGATTCGAGATATGTCTGTATACACCTGCCGGATGCAGAAGTCGATTTTAGACAAAATGTTTTTTATGGATAAGGTTTTTGAACCCTTTTCTACGATTGTTGATTTTGGCTGTGCCAATGGGGAACTGATCAAGGCCCTTCGGATGTTGTTTGGGCAGCATCAATATGTTGGATATGACATCAGTGACGAGATGCTCTCTGCGGCCCGGAGGAATGTTCCGGCGGGGGCGTTCTATTCCAATTGGAATGATATTGATGTTGATTTCTCCCAGTCTCTTTTGAATATTTCCAGTACCCTTCACGAGGTCTATTCCTATGGCTCGGAGTCGGATGTGGATGAATTCTGGCAGCGGGTGTTTTTCAGTGGTTTTAAATATATCGCACTGCGGGATATGATGCTTTCAACAGATCTTCGGTGGGAACTGAATGTGGCATGGTATGACCAGGTCCTGAATAACGGACAATACGCCGAGAACCTCAGAAGTTTTGAAGCGGTCTGGGGTAAAATCTCCAACCAATATGATCTGATCCATTATCTGCTGAAATATAAGTACACAGAGAATTGGGAACGTGAAGTGCGGGAGAACTATGTTCCGGTGACGGTGGAGGAATTTATGGCTAAAATACCGGAGGAATATGAAATTACATATCTGGATCATTTTGCGCTTCCGTATACGGTGTGGCAGATTCAAAACGATTACGGTTTTACGCTAAATACCCCTACTCATGTGAAAATTGTTTTGCGGAAAAAATATAATTAATCTAAAACTCCTTGACTACTTATTATTAATATGATAATATCAAAATGTAAATAAGTTGCGAGGTGAGTTTGTGAACAGTCGAAACCAGTACCCACAGAGAGACCTGAAAGCGGAACGGGAATTCTTGTCTGCATATCATGTCGATGACTTTGAACAGGTGTCTGTTGCGACGGATATTGTTGTATTTTCTATGATGGGGATACAGAGTTCTGAGGCCAGACGTTCCCCGGTACCCGGATTGAAGGTCCTGCTGATCAGACGGGGAGAGCATCCCTTTAAAAACTGCTGGGCCTTGCCTGGGGGCTTCCTGAGAAAGAACGAAATTGTTGAGGCCTGTGCATTCAGAGAGGTTTGCGAGGAAACCAATGTGGTTCCCAGGGCGCTGCTTCCTGTTGGAGTATTCAGTAACCCACAGCGAGACCCTCGAACCAGAGTTGTTTCAAATGCCTTTGTCTCTGTGGTGGATGCAGATGCATACAACCCCTGTGGCGGTGATGATGCCCAGGATGCAGCTTGGTTCGATGTGTCCTTTAACAGAGAACAGGGGGGCAAAGTGACAGTGACCCTTTCTGATGGGGAGGATGTGTTTACCTGCGTCCTTGAAGAGCGTGTGGATTCCTTTAGAAATATTACTTATGAAATTGTCGAGAATGGTGGACTGGCCTTTGATCACGGGATCATATTGGCGTCGGCGTTCCGCACCCTGAGAAATCAGAAGGACGAATATGAGCTGGTTTTTCGTTTTCTGCCGGACAGATTTACCCTGTCCTCTATGCAGAAGGTCTATGAAATCATAAATAATACTTTTGACCAGCCTGCGAATTTCAGAAGAAAAGTGATGCCCTATGTTGCTGAGACAGAGGAGTATGAAACATGTGTAGGTCACAGACCTGCAAAATTATACGAGCGTAAGCAGTAACTTTTTATAAAAACAGGGAGGCTGACTATGAAACATTTATTGGTCGTTGTTGACATGCAGAAGGATTTTGTGGACGGTGCCCTTGGAACTGGGGAAGCGGTTTCCATCGTGGACAACGTGGTAAAGAAAATCCGAAATTTTGACGGTGATATTTTTGTCACATACGACACGCATTTTGCGAACTATATGGAGACATCTGAGGGGGCAAAGCTTCCTGTACCTCACTGTATCAAGGGAACTGATGGATGGGAACTGAATGCAGCTGTTGCTGAAGCCCTTGGAGGTAAGCAGTTCACTTCTGTCGAAAAAATCACCTTTGGTTCTACAGAACTTCCGAAACTGGTAAAAGTGGCAGTTGGTGAGGAGGATTTCGATGTGACACTCATCGGACTCTGCACCGATATCTGTGTGGTGTCCAATGCGCTGATTCTCAAGGCGAACTTCCCTGAAAAAGAGATTTATGTGGATGCATCCTGCTGTGCCGGTGTCACAGTTGATACCCATAAGGCGTCCCTTGCAACCATGAAAATGTGTCAGATCAACGTGGAAGGACAATAAAAATGATCGAACTGAACGGAAAGAAAGTTGTGCTTGACCGCTTCCCGGATGGAGCTCTGCTGCTCAAAGAAAATGTTGAAAGAGATTATCGCAGTGGCCGCAGCGCCCGGGTAACATGGCATTTTGAAACCAACGAGGAATTCGTCGCGGTGATCTATCTGGTGAAGCACCTGAAGGCCCATGGGGTTTCTGAGGTGCATCTGGAGATGCCCTATATCCCCAACGCAAGACAGGACAGAGTGAAAACGGATGAAGATGTATTTACACTGAAATACTTCTCTGAGGTGATCAACTGGCTGGGCTTTGCCTCTGTGACAGTTCTGGATCCCCATTCTACTGTGAGTGAAGCTCTGTTTGATAATATCGTCATTCAGACCCCCAGAGACAATGTGGCCCGGGTCATCGAAGAAATCGGAGATGAGAATCTTATGATGTTTTATCCCGATGAGGGGGCTATGAAGCGGTACAGTGCGCTTACAGAAAAGCCCTATGCCTTTGGCATCAAGAAGCGGGACTGGGCAACCGGCCAGATCAAGGGACTGGATGTTTCCGGTGCTGTTGAGGGGATTCCCGGCAGCAGGATCCTGATCGTGGACGATATCTGTTCCAAGGGTGGAACATTCTATCACAGCGCAAAGAAGCTCAAAGAGCTTGGTGCAGCAGAAATATATCTTTATATCTCCCACTGCGAGAATTCCATTCTTCAGGGCGAGGTGCTCACCAGTGGCCTGGTAGAGCGGGTGTTTACAACCGACAGCATCCTGACTGCGGTACATGATAAAATCACGGTTTTGAAGTAAAAGACGTAGAGAAATCTGCTGATTTGGAAGGAGTAGAATTATGAATAAGAAGATTAATCCCATGCTTTTGATTGACTTTTATAAGGCTGTCCATGCGGAAATGCTGCCGAAGGACATTACAAAATCCGTATCCTATTTTACTCCGCGCATGAGCAGAGTGAAAATGTGGGATAAGGTAGTTATGTTTGGCCTTCAGGGGTTTATCAAGACCTATCTCATTGAATATTTCAATCATGAATTCTTTGAAAGACCCTTTGAAGAGGTTATGGGGGAATACAGAAGAATCATGGATGCATCTCTGGGAAAAGATGCATATAAGATCGAAAAGGTGGAGAAGCTTCACAAACTTGGGTATCTTCCCATCGAGGTTATTGCACTGCCTGAAGGTGCAAAGGTTCCCATGCATGTGCCCATGTTTGGTATCACCAATACACATCCGGATTTTGCGTGGCTTCCCCAGTCTCTGGAAAGTCTGATTTCCGCAGAGAGCTGGCATCCCATGCTGGCGGCAACGGTGGGTGCGACATATCGTGATATTGTTAACAAGTATTATGCCCGTACCTGCGATGATAACGTGTCCTGTGCAAAGGCCCTTGGTGCATTTGATTTCAGAGGAGAGGAATGCACAGAATCTGCGATCAAGGCCGGCGCAGGCTGGTGCCTGTCCTTCCTGAATACCGCTACGGTTCCCACCATTCCCTATCTGGAAGCCTATTATAACTGTGACTGCACAAAAGAGCCGGTGGCCTATGGCAGCCCCAGTACAGAGCATTCTGTTATGTGTTCCAATTATGCCATTGATGGAGACGAGATCATCCTGCTCCGTCGGCTGCTGACAGAGATCTATCCCAACACCAGTTTCTCCGCAGTGTTGGATTCCTATGATTACTGGAATATCATCGAGAATGTGCTTCCCCAGCTGAAGCCTGAGATCCTTGCCCATAACGGCTGCATGCTGATGCGTGGTGACAGCGGCGATTGCGTGGACGTGGTTACCCGTACTGTGTTTAAACTCTGGGACATCTTTGGCGGGACAGTGAACAGCAAGGGGTATAAGGTTCTTGATCCCCATGTGAAGGCCATCTATGGTGACTCCATTACAATTCAGCGGTGTGAAGCGATCTATAAAATCCTCGAGGAAAATGGCTTTGCCTGCTCCAATGTTGTTCTGGGTGTTGGTTCCTTCTCTATGCAGTGCGTAGAGGAGGAGGGGGTACTGAAGCCCTTTACGAGAGACACGTTCTCTTCGTGCATTAAGGCGACTTACTGTGAAATTGCCCATGTACCTTATCCCATTTTCAAGAATCCCAAGGATGGCGGATTCAAAAAGTCTCAGAAGGGCTGCTGCATTGTTACCCTTGAGGATGGAGAATATCGCTTTACCGACGGCCATACATGGGAAGAGGCCTGCGCCTGCGAAACCAACTGTCTGGAGACTGTGTTTAAGGATGGCGTTATGGTAAAGGAACAGACCCTTGCAGAGATCCGTGACCTGCTCAATGATGGAAAATTCTAAGAAAAAATATAAAATAGTTCTTGCCTTTTTGCGGCCTCTATGCTAAAATATATTGGCCTTTGAAAACAGGCGTATTACGGGCGGTCCGCTGCCACGCCACATGAAACATGTATGGCATTCCTTGTGGTAAGAACGTCTTTGAATAAGAGGAGGATTCATTATGAATCTCATTGAAATGCTGGATCAGCAGAACATGAAGCCCGAGCTTCCCCAGATGAACGTAGGCGACACCGTCCGCGTCCATGTCAAGATCAAGGAAGGTTCTCGTGAGAGAATCCAGGTGTTCGAGGGTACCATCATCGCCAAGAAGCACGGCGGTGTGGAGCAGACCATCACCGTTCGCCGCCTGAGCTATGGCGTCGGCGTGGAGAAGGTTTTCCCTGTCCATTCTCCTAACATTGTCAACGTTGAGACCGTTCGCCGTGGTAAGGTTCGCAGAGCGAAGCTGTACTACCTGCGTGACCGCGTTGGTAAGGCTGCAAAGGTTAAGGAGAAGCTCTAATCTCGATAAAAAGGAACCCTTCGGGGTTCCTTTTTTCGTTCCCTCCGGTTTTGGAGGGGATTTTTTTATTTTAAACGGGAACCTGAGGGGCAAAAGCTGCATTTATATATGTGATCGCGATCATGAAACTGGAGGTGTAGTGGTGAAAGAAGCCAAAATACGCCGCGGGCTGAAGCTGCGCCGGGAGGGGGCTTTGGACGAAGCGGTAAAAGCCTATGGCGCGTATGTACAAACGGTGTTATATAACGTGCTGGGCAGTCAGGGAAGCAAAGAGGATCGGGAAGAAATGCTTAACGATGTGTTTTTGAGTCTCTGGCAGCATTCCGGGGAGATATACCCGGGGAAAATGAAAGCGTGGCTGGCGGCGGTGGCCAGAAACCGGGCCAAGACGTTCCTGAGACAGTATCGGGGGGAAATGCCCATGGACGGAGATTATCTTGTAATTGAAACGGATACGCCGGAGGATACGGTGCTGGAGCAGGAGATGAAGCAGCGGCTTCTGGAGGCGATACATCGTATGCCCCCGGGAGAAAAGGAAGTTTTTCTGCGCTACTACTATCATTTACAGAGCATTGAAGAGATTGCGGACAGAATGGCCATTCCCACAGGCACTGTGAAATCACGATTGTTTCGGGGACGGCAGCGTCTGCAAAAACTACTGCGAGAACAGGAGGGATGAAGCTTGAAAATCAGAATTACAGATCTTCTGGATGAGTATATGTACGATGACATTCCGCTGGATCCTGTGGGAGATGGCGAAACAAAGACGAAAAAGCACCCCGGAAACCCGGGACACCGGAGAATTGGGCAAATGGTTGCTGCTGCGGTGATCGCTGTGTGTGTGTTTGTGACCGGCTCCATTTATTTTGCAGGTACCGGGGAAGAGACCAGTCTCAGTGACGGTTCCGGGACGGTCGTGGAGGAACAATCTTCTTGGGAAGAGACAACGGAACCGGAGATGTCCATATCGCCGGTTCCGGAGCCGACCCCGACGATACCACCCACGGCAACTCCCACGATTCAGCCGTCCCCGGAACCCTCTGAAACTCCGGAAGGGGAGAATGGGGCGTCACCTGCGCCTCGTCCCGAAGTGACGCCAACACCAAGTCCCGTCGTAACCCCGACACCGCCCCCCGAGGTCATACCCACGCCAAATCCGGAAGATACAACGGTTTGGGAGAATACAGAAGTGCCTGATGATAATGCATGGTACAGTCAGGTGATTTCCATTGCCCCGGATGGAGCCTATTCGACAATAACGGAGCCTGATACTGGCGTCATTTGGGGATTTGGGGATTTTTCTTTTGAGAATGACTATGTATGCTTTTCACTGACCTATCTGGATTCAGGGCGGGAGCCGGCTGTGGTTGGCAGTGAGGAGCAGATGAGACTGGGACAGGTGGCGGAAGGGGAAAAACAGTTCTTTGTGATCGATGGGATCACCACCGATGGAACAGCCTTTGCAATGGCGAATCCGGAACTTGTGGATGTGAATGCCGAACAGGGAATATATCGGTATAAGGCGCGGCTGCTTCAGCCGGAGGTGCTGAATACGATCCGGGAATTCTATCTGAGAAAAGCAAACGGATTCTGATAAAGCTGATAAAAAGGGGACTGCCTCGGGAGCGGTCCAATAAAACAGTATAATGATGTTTTCGGGAAGGCGGCATGAGTGATCATGCCGCTTTTCCGTTCATAACGTCA
>CAZFGL010000115.1:0-6982 GCA_964518645.1 uncultured Oscillospiraceae bacterium
GGCATATCGATGAAGTCCCTTGTGCCTGCTTTTTACGCCCAGTTTAGGGTGGGTGCTGGGGGTTAAGGTTATCGGGCAGACCTCAATGGCATGAGGTAGTTGTCCCGGTTTCCGTGGAGACCTGTTCTTGTGCGACAGCAAGCGTACATCTGTACCAATTGGACTGCGTACGAAACAGGATTAAACCTGCAAGGCGGTACCGTTTCGGTGCTGCGTGCAGTGTAGCCCTGCCTTGCGTGGCTGTGGAGGAGAGAGGAGCTAAGCACACGTGCCTGCCGGCCACAGGTGACGGTGATATTCTCTTGAAACCACAACTGCAAAAGAGGCTAAGGAATCATTGGATCTGTCGTGGAAAGCACCTAGACTGTCCTTTTGGGGCAGACGGGGGATTACAGTGCGGACTAAGTGGCAATCGGGCATCGGTATGGGTAACCTGCCGGCGTGGCCTTTCAAGGGAAACCGCTTTCGCGGCAACGGAAAGTAGGCCATGGGGAAATCCAGCCAGACCTAAGCCGTAAGATTAATCCCGTCTGCTGCCGTCATTTCTTCATCTATACTCCGGGCGCCCTGCCCGGAGAACTGATTTATCCCTGGAGGTAAAATAGTGAAATCGGACATATCCGGCCAGAAACAGAAATCAAATAAAACTGTTAATGTGAAATGGGTCGTTACCATTTTCCTCAGTACCGTCGTGATCTCAGCGCTTTTTTCCACTGTGTCGAACGCCTTGTTGGGGGAAGCGACCCTGATCCCGGCGTTTTTTATTCTTTTCGCCATTGTTCTGGTGGGTATTTTATTTGATATTGTGGGTGTGGCTGTCACAGCAGCAGACCCAAAGCCTTTTCATTCCATGGCGGCGCACCGGGTAAACGGGGCGCAGGAGGCACTGAAAATGCTGAAAAATGCAGAGAAGGTGTCCTCTTTCTGTAATGACGTGGTGGGCGATATTTGCGGTGTTATTTCCGGCACGGCTTCTGCGTCCATTGTGTTGATTATGGTGTCCGGGATGACCGCGGCAGGCAGTGGGGTCAGTGTCCTTGAGATTGCCATGGCGGCGCTGGTCTCCGGAATTACCGTGGGCGGAAAGGCCATCGGTAAATCCTTTGCAATGAAGCAATCTACCCGGATCGTGCATATGGCCGCCCTCGGGGTTTACTATGTCCGTTCCGTGCCGAAAACCATAAAAAAGCTTTTCTCCAGAAAGTAAAAGACAGGTTGTGTAAATGTGAATCTTTTGGATCGAACGGGAGACCGACAGCAGTTTCTGTCCTTTTCCCCGGATGAGGATACAGCCCTGTGTTCTGAAATACGAGATTTCCTGATTGACAGTGTGGCCAAAACAGGTGGCCATCTGGCGTCCAATCTTGGGGCTGTGGAGCTTACCATTGCCCTGCATAAAGTGTTTGACCCATATAAGGATCGGATTGTGTTTGATGTGGGGCATCAGAGCTATGTCCACAAGCTGCTCACAGGGCGGAAAGAGGGCTTTCGCACCCTGAGACAGTATGGGGGGATGGCCGGTTTTCCGCGCCCCTCTGAGTCTGATGCGGATGCCTTCGTTGGAGGGCATGCGTCCAATTCCGTGTCTGCGGCCCTGGGTATGGCGAGAGCCAGAACCCTTTCCGGCGAGCGTTACAGTGTGGTTGCTGTGATCGGTGACGGTGCCCTCACCGGCGGCCTTGCCTATGAGGGACTCAATGATGCGGGGCAGAGTAAAGAGCCTTTGATCGTGGTGCTCAATGACAACGGTATGTCCATCCAGCCCAATGTGGGCGGTATCGCGAAATTCCTGGCCCATCAGCGGCTGAAGCCCTCCTATTTCAGTTTTAAACGTGCCTTCCATACCCTGACATCCAGAATGCCCGGAGGAAAGTATCTTTACAATGTGGTACACCGGGTAAAGATGTTCATGAAAAACGCCTTTATCGGCAGCAATATGTTTGCAGAGATGGGGTTCACCTATCTGGGGCCTGTGGATGGCCATGATATTAATAAACTGACATATCTTTTGAATCAGGCCAAGGAACTTGCCTGCCCTGTGCTGCTCCATGTGACCACCACAAAAGGACGTGGATACAGCTATGCGGAGGAAAACCCGGATGAGTATCACGGTGTATCCGCATTCAATGTGGAATCCGGCACGTCTTCCGGTTCCGGCAACGAAACCTTTTCCTCTGCTTTTGGAAAGACCATGTGCGCCATGGCTGCGGAGGATCGTAAGATCTGTGCCATTACTGCCGCTATGGAGCAGGGAACCGGCCTTGGTGATTTTGCGAGCCGTTACCCCAAACGGTTCTTCGACGTGGGAATTGCGGAGGGGCATGCCACCACCATGGCCTGTGGCCTTGCAAAACAGGGAATGCTTCCTGTGTTTGCGGTATACTCCACGTTTTTGCAGCGCTCCTATGATATGCTGATCCATGATGCAGCCATTGGTAATCTCCATGTGGTGTTTGCCATTGACCGTGCGGGGCTGGTGGGGGCAGACGGTGAGACCCATCATGGTGCATTTGATGTGAGTTATCTCCGGGCGGTTCCCAATATGACTGTTTTCTCACCCGGTTCCACCGAGGAACTTAGAAAGACCCTGCACCATGCGGTGTATTTTGTGGACGGCCCTGTGGCGGTTCGTTACCCCAGAGGGGGGAATGACGGGTATACAGAGTGTAATCTTCAGAATATGGTTCTGACCGGGGGACAGCATGTGACCCTGGTTACCTACGGCATTATGACCGGAGAGGCCCTTCGTGCAAGAGAGATTTTGCTGAAGGCGGGGATTCAGGCGGAGATCGTGAAACTCTGGCAGATTGCACCACTGGATACTACGTTGATCCGGGAATCTGTACAGAAAACCGGGGCGCTGGTGGTGCTGGAAGAGGCATTCTCCGGGGGTTGTCTCGGACAGGAGATCCTTGCGACGCTGGCTCTGGAGCATGCGCTGCCTGAAAAACTGAAATTGCTGAATCTTGGGGAGCGTTTTGTGACCCATGGTAAGGTGTCCAGCCTGCGGAAAGAGCGGGGAATAGATGCTTCTTCCGTTGCGGAAGAGATTAAGGAGCTGTTGGGATATGAAAAAAGAGAGACTTGACGTAATCCTTTTTAACAGAGGCCTGGCAGAGAGCCGTTCGAAAGCCCAGGCAATTATTATGGAAGGCCTGGTATTTGTTGCGGGACAGCGGGTGGATAAGCCCGGCACCGCAGTAGATCAGGAAGCCGAAATCGAGGTGCGGGGCAAGCTCTGCCCCTATGTGAGCCGTGGCGGACTGAAGCTGGAGAAGGCGCTGAATTTCTTCGGGGTCAAACCGGAGGGATATGTGTGCAGTGATTCCGGTGCATCCACCGGCGGATTTACGGACTGCCTGCTTCAGCAGGGGGCTTCCAAGGTCTTTGCCATTGATGTTGGATATGGACAGCTGGACTGGAAGATCCGGAATGATGACCGGGTTGTGGTTATGGAACGTACCAATATCCGCAACGTTACCCCGGAGCAGCTGGGGGAACCCCTGGACCTTTCTGTTGTAGATGTTAGCTTTATTTCTCTGAAGCTGGTTCTTCCGGTGATCCAGAAACTGCTCAAGCCCACCGGACAGGTGCTTTGCCTGATTAAACCCCAGTTCGAGGCCGGTAAGGACAAGGTGGGCAAGAAGGGTGTTGTCCGGGAACTGTCTACCCATGTGGAGGTGCTGGAAAACTTCCTTGCACTGACAAAGGAACTGGGCTTTACAGTTGTGAATCTGACTTATTCGCCGGTCAAGGGGCCGGAAGGAAATATTGAGTTCCTTGGACACCTGTCCATGTGTCCTGTGGAAACCAAAGATTTTACAGCACAGATGGTTGCGGAAGAGGCCCATGCTGCGCTGAAGGGGTGACACTATGAAAAACATCACGTTAATGCCAAATCCTTACCGGGATCGGGGGTATCAGTTTACCCTTGCTGCCCAGAGAATCCTGAACGAGGCTGGGGCAACGGTGAAGATATGTCTGCCGTTCCATGTTGAGCGGGGGCAGGATATTCCAAAGAGTATACATCTGGTAACCATGGAAGAGGCGTTGCGTGACTGTGAGGCCCTTGTGTGCTTTGGTGGTGACGGAACCATTCTCCATGCCGCACGGCTTGTGGGAAACCGGGACATTCCCCTGCTGGGAATCAATACCGGGAATCTGGGGTTTATGGCGGAACTTGAGACCAACGAACTGGAACTGCTGAAATGCCTGGTGGAGGATCGGTATACGCTGGCCCCCAGAATGACCCTCCATGTGGCTGTGAAGCGGAATGGACGGGTGCTCTACGAGGATAACGCCCTTAACGATGCAGTGATTACCAAGGGGGCTGTTGCCCGGGTGATCTCCATGGCCATTTACTGCGACGGACAGGAGGCCATGAGTTTCGATGGAGATGGCGTGACCATCTCTACCCCCACCGGCTCCACCGCCTACTCCCTGTCTGCGGGTGGCCCCATTGTGGAGCCTGAAGCACAGAATATCATTATCACGCCGATTTGTGCCCACACCATGTTCAGCCATTCTCTGGTTCTGTCCAAGGAGCGGACGGTAACGGCAACTGTTGGCCGGATCGGAAAGCGGAATGCCTTCCTCTCTGTGGATGGAGGCAAAGCATTCCGGCTCAGTGCCGATGACGAAGTGGTGGTAACCGCCTCTGCAAGGGCGATTCGGCTGCTTCATGTAAAGAATAACAGCTTCTACGGCTTGTTAAGCCAGAAATTTCAGGGGTGATCGCCATGAAGAGTCAGCGTCAGGCAAAGATTTTGGAACTGATCGCCAATCAGGATATTGAAACCCAGGAGCAGCTTTTAAAGGCTCTGGAGGAGATTGGGGTCAGAAGTACCCAGGCCACCATTTCCAGAGACATTAAGGAACTCCGGATCGTGAAAGAGCTTTCGCCCCGGGGGGCATATCGGTATACGGTGTCCCAGAATGAAACGGCGACCTTTTTCTCCAGACTGAATAATATTTTCCATGAGTGCGTGATCAAGCTGGATCATGCGCAGAATATTGTGGTGGTGAAAACCCTTCCCGGACTTGCAGATGCTGCATGCTCTGCGGTAGATAATATGGATGCGCCCTCAGTGGTGGGAACCATTGCCGGGGACGACACGGCCATGATTATTATGCGCGATTCCGAGTATGCCCGTGAGTTTTGCGAGGAACTGCGGGGAATTATAAACAGAGCGAGGTAACATTATGCTTTTGCTGCTGCACATTGAGAATATTGCCGTAATTGAGTGTGCGGATATTTCTTTCCAGCCGGGGTTTAATGCCCTGACCGGCGAGACCGGTGCGGGTAAATCCATTGTGATCGACGCGATCTCTGCAATTCTGGGACAGCGTGCCTATCGGGATGCGATCCGTACCGGGAGCAGTAAGGCGTTTATCAGTGCTGTGTTTCAAGGTGTTCCGGAGTATCCCTGGTTTCAGGAAAACGGTGTTCCCTATGAATCCGGGGAAGTGCTGGTGCAGCGGGAAATTTATGCGGATGGTAAAAACGTTTGCCGGGTAAATGGTGTCCCCCTGACGGTTTCTGTTTTGCGGGGGCTGGGGCAGCAGCTCATCCAGATCCATGGACAGCATGATTCTGCCCAGCTGTTTGATGAGGCAAATCATCTTTCCATGCTGGATGCCTATGCCGATCATGATGATCTGATTGGGCGCTATCAGGCTGCATTCCGTGAAATGGACGATTTGCGGCGGAAGATCCGCAGCCTTCAGATGGACGAAGCGGAGAAGGCCAGAAGAATTGAGAATCTGACCTATCAGATCGGTGAGATCTCCCGGGCGGAATTAAAGCCGGGAGAAGATGAAGCGCTGGAAGAAAAGCGAAAGCTGATGCGCAGCGGTGAAAAGCTGATGACTGCCCTCAGTCAGGCGGCAGGTGCCCTGTACGGCGGAGACGATACTGAGGGGGCAAACGCTCTGGTTTCCTCTGCAAAACAGGCCCTGGCTTCGGTTGCCTCCGTATCCTCTGAGGTGGAGGAGGCGTTCCGGCAGGTGGAGGAACTGAGCTACAGCGTGCTGGATGCGGCGGAAAGGGTTCGAGATCTCCGGGACAGCTTTGATTTTTCTCCGGGAGAACTTGAGACTGTGGAAGCACGTCTGGACGTGATCCACCGGCTTCGCAGAAAGTATGGCGTGACCTGTACGGATATTCTGGCGTATATGGAAAAATGCCAGAAAGAACTGGATGAGATTCAGGTGTCCGATGATACCATCGCACGGCTCCAGACGGAGTTTCGCCAGAAGGCAAAGAAAGCAAAAGCTCTGGCAGCAGAGCTTACTGAGGCACGGAAAAAGGCGGCAGAGAGCTTTTCTGAGCGTCTGATCGGTGAACTGCGGCAGCTGGATATGCCGAGAGTGCAGTTTACCTGTCAGATTGAACCCCTTGCTCATCTGGATATTACCGGTGGAGACGGGTGCAGGTTTATGATGTCTGCAAACGTAGGCGAGGAATTGCGACAGATGAACCGTGTGGCATCCGGTGGTGAGCTTGCCCGAATTATGCTGGCCATGAAAAACGTGCTTTCCGAAAAGGATCATATTCCCACTATGATCTTCGATGAGGTGGATACCGGCGTCAGCGGACGAGCTGCCCAAAAGGTTGCGGAAAAGCTCCACAGTGTTGCCAGAGGCAAGCAGGTGCTCTGCGTGACCCACCTTCCTCAGATTGCTGCAATGGCAGATACCCATTTCCTGATCTCCAAAGCGGAACAGCAGGGGAGAACCTACACCAGCGTGACCCCGCTGGATCTGGAGGGACGGAAAGGGGAAATCGCACGGCTGATCGGCGGTGCGAAGATTACCGAAAATACCATGAAAAGTGCTGAAGAAATGCTTCGGCATGAGCCATAAAACAACCGGCTGCTGTTTTGAACAGCAGCCGGTTGTTTTAAAACTCTTCCAGTTCGGTGATTGCGAAGCCCTTTTCCTTCATAATGCCGCCGTAGACCTTGTGATCCTTCTGGCCGAC
>CAZFGL010000116.1:0-6961 GCA_964518645.1 uncultured Oscillospiraceae bacterium
TGAACGTCAAGGATATGATAGCCAATATCCCGGCGGAAATGCATTTTCTCAAAGGAAATGGGCGTGGCAGCGGCATATGCGCCATCTACAGCCTCCCGGAGGGTGGGGGCTATTGCGGTGACACCCAGTACACGGCCACCGTTGGTCAGGATTTTGCCCTCCTGGGTTTTTGTGCCGGCGTGGAATACCACGGCGCCCTGAACCTGATCAAGACCGGTGATCTCCTTGCCCTTTTCGTATGCCACAGGATAGCCACCGGAGGCAAGCACCAGACAGCAGCTGGCTGCATCCCGGAAGGTGACCGGTACCTGATCCAGCGTTCCGTCCACACATGCCTCCAGAATATCCATCAGGTCTGTCTCCAGCAGAGACAGCACTGCCTGGCACTCGGGATCACCGAAACGGGCGTTGTATTCCACGACCTTGGGCCCCTTGGGGGTGAGCATCATGCCGAAGTAGATGACACCCTGGAAGGTGCGTCCCTCTGCGTTCAGCGCCTTCACAGTGGGCAGGAAAATCGTGTCCATGCAGATCTTTGCATGCTCGGGGGTGTAATTGGGACAGGGGGAAATTGCACCCATGCCACCGGTGTTGGGGCCTTCGTCCCCGTCGTAAGCACGCTTGTGATCCTGAGAGGAGGGCATGGGGACGATGGTTTTGCCATCGGTAAAGGCCAGCACCGTAACCTCGGGGCCGGTCATGCATTCCTCAATGACCACCGTAGCGCCGGATTCACCAAAGGCCTTGTTTTCCATCATATTGATTACAGCGTCCCTGGCTTCCTCAACGGTCTGGGCGACCACAACGCCCTTGCCCAGTGCAAGTCCGTCGCATTTTACCACAATGGGTGCGCCCTGCTGTTCAATATAGCGGAGCGCAGCGTCCTTGTCGGTGAAGATCTCGTAAGCGGCAGTGGGGATGCCATACTTCTTCATAAGCTCCTTGGAGAATGCCTTGCTGCCCTCAATGATGGCGGCATTGGCCCGGGGACCGAAGGCACGGATCCCGGCAGCTTCCATGGCGTCTACCATGCCCATGGCCAGAGGATCGTCAGGGGCAACCATTACAAAATCCATGGCGTTTTCCTTTGCCCAGGAGACCATACCGGGGATATCGGTGGCCTTGACATCAACGCACTGGGCGATCTGGCCGATGCCACCGTTGCCGGGGGCACAGTAAAGCTCAGTAACCTTGGGACTTTTTTTCAGGGCCCAGCAGATGGCGTGTTCGCGACCGCCGGAGCCGACTACCAGAACTTTCATGAACGAACCTCCCAGATTAGTGATGGAACAGACGGTTTCCGGTAAAGCAGAGAACGATGCCGTATTTGTTGCAGGCCTCGATCACGTTGTCATCCCGGATGGATCCGCCGGGCTCAGCAATATAGGTAACGCCGGATTTCCTGGCGCGCTCCACATTGTCACCGAAGGGGAAGAATGCGTCGGAACCGCAGGATACGCCGGTCTGACGGGCGATCCATTCCTTCTTCTCCTCCCGGGTGAGAGGTTCGGGCTTGACCTTGAAGGTCTCCTGCCAGACCCCTTCTGCCAGAACATCCTCGTATTCATCAGACAGATACACGTCGATGGCGTTGTCCCGGTTGGGGCGACGGATGTTGTCCACGAACTGGAGGGCAAGAACCTTGGGATGCTGACGCAGGAGCCAGTTATCTGCCTTGTCGCCGGCCAGTCTGGTGCAGTGGATGCGGGACTGCTGACCTGCGCCTACGCCGATGGTCTGACCGTTTTTCACATAGCAGACAGAATTGGACTGGGTATATTTCAGGGTGATCAGTGCGGTGAGCAGGTCAATCTTAGCCTGCTGGGGCAGAGTCTTGTTGTCGGAGACAATATTTAAGAGCTGTTCCTCGTCGATCTTCAGGTCGTTGCGGCCCTGCTCGAAGGTGACACCGAAGATCCGGCGGCGTTCCAGAGGCTGGGGAACATAGTTCTCGTCGATCTGGATCACGTTATAGCCACCCTTTTTCTTGGTTTTCAGGATCTCCAGAGCCTCCGGGGTATAACCGGGAGCGATGATGCCGTCGGAGACCTCTGCCTTCAGATAGGTGGCGGTAGCGGCGTCGCAGACGTCGGACAGGGCAGCCCAGTCGCCGTAGGAGCAAAGACGGTCAGCACCACGGGCGCGGATGTAAGCACAGGCGATGGGCGTAAGCTCCTGATCTGCTTCCACGAAGTAAATCTGCTTTTCCACATCGGACAGGGGCAGACCCACTGCGGCGCCGGCAGGGGAGACATGCTTAAAGGAAGCGGCAGCGGGAAGGCCGGTGGCGGCCTTCAGTTCCTTGACCAGCTGATAGCTGTTAAAGGCATCCATGAAGTTGATATAGCCGGGACGGCCGTTGAGTACGGTAACAGGCAACTCGGAGCCATCCTCCATGTAGATGCGGGAAGGCTTCTGGTTGGGGTTGCAGCCATATTTCAGTGCAAGCTCGTTCATATAAAGGCTCCTTTCTCAGTTGGCGGATTCGTTGCCGTTCTTGTTGATAATGGCATCGGTGCAGTTGCCGGTGGCAAGATCAATATAGCGGACGAAGAGGGAAACCTTGTTCTCTTCGTTCAGATTTGCCCAAAGCTCCCGGGCAAGGGTGTCCGCGTCAGGGGCGGTAACAGCCACACGGCGGGGCTCGCCCTCAAAGGAGGGAAGGGGATTCTCATTTGCCTGATAGGTGTGGATGAAATGACCCTCACCGGCCAGGGGTGCATCATAACCGAAGAAGTAACGGTGATTGCAGTCGGGGTTGCCGTCAGCACTCTTCAGAATGGACAGAGCGTAGCTTCCGTCCTGATGAACCAGACCGGAAATTCTGGGGGTGTAGTTGGGGGGATCGGGCTCAAAGCAACGGGTTCTCAGGCCTTCTGCAAAGACCTTGCCCTGCAAAAGATAATCCCGGACGGTATCGGTCTGATTGCCGTTTGTTACCACGGTATCCCCGGTGGCAGCAACATAGCGAACGGGGTGGTAGATGATGAGGGAGGGATCCTCCATTTTGCTGGGATCGTAGGCTTCGGTCATGATGCCGTTGTCCTCTGCCACCGGTGTAAACACACGGTTGCGGCTGTTGGCGGAACGCCCCATGATGAAATAGGCGATGACAGCATGCTTGTTGTCAGCGGAACGACCGAGCATAATGCCCCGGCCGGGGTAGCTGTGTTCCTGAAGGTACTGGTTCATATCAATGATCTTCATTCGGATACTCCTTTATATAAGATGGTGTTGGAAATGTCCGGAAACGAAAAAAAGCCAACACGCCCCGGACGACTGCCCAGACGGTCGGCATTGCAAGGGTTATACTCCCTGTGGTTCGTCCACTTCCGTCAGTCGTATAACCATATTTAGCATACCATTGGAGGGGGATTTTGTCAAGGAATCAGAGGGAAAAATAAAGGGGGACAAAGAGCCGGCTTTTTGTGGAGTATGCGAATGATACCACCGGAGATATTACAAAACCCATGGAGATGCGCACTTGTTACAGCGCCGGAGCTGTATGGGAAAGTGGGGGAATGCCCGGCCGTGGTTTGACCATGGAAAAAAAGGAGCCTGCTGTAACCAGCAGGTTCCAACGGTTATTCAAGAATACGGACCCGACGGCCCTCCACCTGAAGCTTTCCCTGACAGAAAAGACTGACGGCCTGGGGGAGAATGATCCACTCGGCCTGCTCCATGATTCTTCTCTGGAGCGTTTCGGGGGTGTCGTCGTCCTGGGCTGCAACGGCCTTTTGCAGCACAATGGGGCCTGCGTCGCATTCCTCGGAAACAAAATGTACCGTAGCGCCGGACAGCTTTACCCCGTATTCCAGTGCCTTTTCATGGACATGAAGTCCATAATAGCCCTGTCCGCAGAAGGAGGGGATCAGTGCCGGATGTACATTCAAAATGGCATTGGGATAGGCCTGCACCATTTCGCCGGTGATAATGGTCATAAATCCGGCCAGTACCACCAGATCAATCTGGAGTTCCTTCAGCTTTTCCACCAGCGCAACAGTCATCTCACGGGAGGAAGCATAGTCCTTCCGTGCCACCACATAGCCGGGGATCCCTGCGTTTTCAGCACGGGTCAGGGCATAGACACCGGGTTTTGAGGCAATCACCGCAGCGATCTCGCCGCCGATGATCTCACCACGGTTCTGGGCATCGATCAATGCCTGAAGGTTGGTGCCGCCACCGGAAACCAGTACGGCGATCCTTACCATAACTCTACACCCTTTTCACCCTCGACACACTTGCCGATGATGTAGGGGCGCTCACCTGCACGGATCATGGTGTCCATTACGGCACCGGCATCTTCCTTGGCCACAGCCATGACCAGACCAACGCCCATGTTGAAGGTGTTGTACATGTCACGCTCGGGAATGCCACCCTTCTCCTGAATCAGGCTGAAAATGGGAGGAACGGGGATGGAAGAGGTGTTGATCTCGGCACATACGCCCTCGGGCAGCATGCGGGGAACATTCTCGTAGAGACCGCCGCCGGTGATATGGCTGATACCCTTGACCTTCAGGCCGGATTCCAGCAGGGTCTTGACGGGACGGACATAAATACGGGTGGGCTTGAGGAGTTCCTCACCCAGGGAGCAGTGAAGCTCAGGTACGACAGCCTTCAGATCGGCGTTCTCAATGTCCAGAGCTTTGCGCACCAGAGAGAAGCCGTTGGAATGAACACCGTTGGAGGCAAGACCGATGAGTACGTCACCGGCGACAATGTCGCTGCCGTCCAGGATCTTTTCCTTGTCTACCATACCCACGGAGAAGCCGGCCAGATCGTATTCGTCCTCGGGATAGAAGCCGGGCATCTCAGCAGTCTCACCGCCGATGAGAGCACAGCCTGCCTGACGGCAGCCCTCTGCAATGCCGGAGACGATCTGCTCGATGCGGGCAGGAACGTTCTTGCCACAGGCCACATAGTCCAGGAAAAACATGGGGCTTGCACCTGCACAGACAATATCATTGACGCACATGGCAACGCAGTCGATACCCACGGTGTCATGCTTGTCCATCATAAATGCAATTTTCAGCTTTGTGCCAACGCCGTCGGTGCCAGATACCAGAACGGGTTCTTTCATGCCGGTCATATTCGGGGCAAAGAGGCCGCCGAAGCCACCCAGACCGCCGATGACGCCGGGGATGTTGGTGCTGGCTACCAGAGGCTTAATGCGGTTGACTGCTTCGTAACCTGCGGTCACGTCTACGCCTGCGGCAGCGTAGGAATCGCTCTTACTAATGCTCATGATTCATTCTCTCCTATAGTTGTAGTGGTTTTATAGATTAAAGGTTGTTCAGTTCCTGCTGGAGTTTCGCGTCTTTCTTCATAACGGATGCGGCCATCTCAGCCTTGTAATCCCGGAGCTTTTCTGCCAGGGCGGGCTCTGCAAGAGAGAGCACCTGAACTGCCAGAATTCCGGCGTTGTCTGCGGCACCTACGCCCACAGTTGCAACGGGGATGCCGGTGGGCATCTGCACAATGGAAAGCAGGCTGTCAAGGCCGTCGCAGAAGGAGGACTTGATGGGCAGGCCGATCACGGGAAGAACGGTCTGAGCGGCCAGAACACCACCCAGATGGGCGGCTTTGCCGGCTGCGGCAATGATGACACCGAAGCCCTGCTCCTCGGCGGTGCGGGCAAATTCCTCCGCAGCGGCGGGGGTGCGGTGGGCAGACATGACACGTGCTTCAAAGGGAACGCCGAACTTTTTCAGCTGTTCAATGGCACCCTTAACAACCGGAAAATCGCTGTCAGAGCCCATGATAACGGCAACTTTTTTCAAGATCTTAACCTCCTGACAAAACGAAAGCGCAGGCAAATGAAAACAAAGCCTGCGTCCTACTTACGAATCCTTTTGGGTACACCGATACCCTGCTGAAAATCCGGAGAAAAGCAACATGATCGGAACCCGCCTTTCACTGTTCGATAAGCCCATTCTAGCGTATTTTCTGCGCATTTGCAAGGGGCTTGCGAAATAGAAAGAAATTTTTGTAGCCATGCACAGGGAAAGAGAAATCAAGGGAAAAAAGTTGTTTAAAATGAAAAGAAAGTGAAGAAACAGGGGACGCTACTTTTTGCAACGCCCCCTGTGAAATTCGTCCTGCGGACCAGTGAAATACACCCGCGGTGTGTGAAATCCGGCCTGCAGCCGGGTGAAATCGCCCCGTTGGGGCGGTGATTGTGTCCCTGCGGGATGGATTAAACGAAATTTGGGCTGTTGCAAAGGATTTTGCAACAGCCCCGAAGGATTATACGTAATAGGGATTGGAACGCAACAGAATCCGGATGCAGTCAATGAGCCAGCCAATGCCGAAGATTCCACCAGTCAGCAGATAGAGGATGCCCATGCCGATTTTGCCGTCATAGAACTTATGGGCACCGACGCCGCCTAAAAACAGGCACAGCAAGAACGCCACCCACTTGTTTTTGGAACGGCCACCGCCCACGTTCATATTTTTGTTCACGTTGGTGTTGGTATTTGTGTTGTTGATGACAATGTTCGGCTGTGTAGGAGCCGCGTACTCAAGGTTCTCCACCTGACAGCCACACAGAGGACAGATAACAGCAGCTTCGCTGATTTTTCTGCCGCAGTGCTTGCAGAATTTTGTGGGTTCAGAAGGGGGTGTGTTCATATCAAAGTTTCTTTCTGCGTCCATGAGGAATCCTCC
Organism: uncultured Oscillospiraceae bacterium; assembly: GCA_964518645.1. Lineage (GTDB taxonomy): Bacteria > Bacillota > Clostridia > Oscillospirales > Oscillospiraceae > HGM13006. Next base: position 6,667 of record CAZFGL010000116.1, read on the forward strand.
TTTTTATGTTTTCCTTAACGGGTTAACCATACCATGGTTTGACATTTTTTGCAATAGAAAAATGAAGTTTATTTGCCTTGAAGTGGAGGCAGAGTAAAAAGAAATTGGGCGTGCTGCAAAGGATTTTTTTGCAACACGCCCTGAAAGTTATATCTGTTTTGCTTTTCTTTCCGCTTCGCGCTCCAGACGGCGCTGTTCGGATTTTCTGCGTTCTTCCTCCAGCATCAGGTCCGCGACCTTCAGAAGCCGGGAGGTGCGGGAACGCGCGTTTTCCTCCAGCTTCATGGCGATATAT
>CAZFGL010000117.1:0-6831 GCA_964518645.1 uncultured Oscillospiraceae bacterium
CCTCCGGGGCGGTTTCACCGCCCCACCTCCCCTTACACAGGGGAGGCTCTGGTGCAGCGGAAACGCTTGAATCGTGCGGGTTTACGAAACGTTCCGCAATGTAACCTGCGCAAAAAAATGACCTGCGGAGAACCGTAGGTCATTTGTCCATTATGCTTTCAGATTTCCAAGCTTCCGGAAGGCGGGAATCAGCAGCCCACCTGCGGTGTTGCCCAGGGTCATGACCAGAAGATACCCCACAGTTCTGAGGCTCCATGCTCCAGCCACGGTGAAATAGAATATGTTGGCGATGCAGTGCTCAAATCCGGCCATGATAAATACCACCACACCAAAGAAAATGGCCATGTACTTCCCGATCTCGTGGGGGTTGTTTTTATAGTTTTCCACCGCCAGATAGATCAGTATATTGCAGCCCATGGAGAGAATAAAAATGCTGAGCAGGTCGTCTCCCAGCTTTACATCCGCCAGCGCCCGGGCAGCGGTGGCCAGGGCTTCCCCCTGACGTGTGCAGAGGATCAGGGCACCGGCAGCCACAGCACCCACCAGATTTCCCACCCAGATCAGCAGGCATTCCAGCAGATAGGCCGGAGGATTGTCCAGACTGTAGCACACCCGGCCCGTATAAAGATTCAGCCCCAGAGTACACACAGACAGCAGCCCCACAGAGAAGAGGCATGCGCCCATAAACTTGTTTTCACAGGCCAGGAACACCACACCGCCGATGGAGATGGCGATTCCGGCCAGAATTGCGTCCAGAAATACTTTCAGCTTTTTCATAGAAACCTCCCAAACAGAGCCTCACGGCCGTTTTCCCCATTATACAGGGTATTTCCCCATATGGCAATGATATTTCCCGGGAAACTTCACATACGAACCGGGGAAACTTTATAAAAAATTCACAGAAAGTGGGGAAATAGGTGGAGACTTTTCAGGCCGGGTCTGGTATAATGAACTTTGCGTTTTTGCGTAAAACTGGGGCATGGCCCCTTGAATTTGAAAAGAAGGATGTGTGGATATGCTTTGTCCCAAGTGTGGGGAAGAAATGCCCCAGCAGGAGCAATGCCCCCATTGTGGCGCTGTAATTCCGGAGGAACCGGTTCAGACCATTCCCGAAGAAGTGACCGAAGCGTCTGTTGAAGAAGAACTGGAAGAAACCGCAGAGATTGAAACCGAAGCAGCCGAGGCAGAGGAAACCGCCAAGACCGAGGAGGCGCCGGAACTGTCTGAAGAACTTCCCGCTGCCAGTGAAGAAGCCCCGGAGCAGCCCCGGAAGAAGTCCCGGGTGGGAATTCTGCTGGGTGTGGTCATCGGTCTGCTGGTGGTCGTGGTGGTGTGTCTGAGTCTGGCACTGAAAACCGTGATCGGCGGTGGCTCCCTTCCGAATGTGTCCCAGATGATCACTGACTGGAAAACCGAGCGGGCAGATGCCAAGTTTGACCCCAATGCAGTGGCCATCCGGGTAACCGATACCTCCGGTGCTGCCGTGGCAGAGCTGAGCAATGAGAAGCTTGCCTTCTATTACTGGAGCGAATATTTCTACTTTGTAAATACCAACAGCTATGTGTTTGACCCCTCCATGCGTCTGGATGAGCAGGTTTACAGCTCTGAGACCGATTCCGAGACTGGAACCACCACCGTGACCACATGGCACCAGTATTTCCTTCAGTCCGCCTGCTATTCCATCAACCAGACTGAGGCGCTGGTGGCCGAGGCAGAGTCCGTGGGCTTCACCATGACCGAGGATTATCAGGCCATGTATGACGAGATCCTGGGCAGTCTTGCAGACAACGCCCTCTCCGCCGGCTTTACTGACGCAGACGGCAACGGAGACACCCTTGCCTACATTCAGGACTCCTATGGCCCCAACGTGACCATGGAGGGCTTTAAGGATTATCTTTACGATTCCTATTACGCTTCCTCCTACTCCGATTCCATCTATCTGGGCTTCGAATATGACGACGATCAGCTCTCCGAGTACTTCGATGCCAACGCAGAGACCTATGCGGGATATAACATTGAGAAGCTGGACATTCCCAACGTGAATGTACGCCACATTCTGGTGGAGCCTGAGACCAGCGAGGACGGCACCATCTCTGAGGAGGCATGGGAGGCCGCTGCGGAAGAGGCAGAGCGGATCTATCAGGAATGGCAGGACGGCGATGCCACCGAGGAGAGCTTCGGCGTTCTGGCAGAGACCTACACCGCCGACCCCGGTTCCAGCAGCACCGGCGGTCTGTACGAAAACGTATATCCGGGTCAGATGGTCACCGCCTTCAACGACTGGTGCTTTGAAGAGGGCCGTCAGGCCGGGGACACGGCCATTGTAAAGACCGACTTCGGCTATCACATCATGTATTTCTCCTCCTACACCGAGGATTACTACTGGAAGGATGTTGCGGAGAGCGACCTGCGGTATGAGGATTTCGCCACCCGGCTGGAAGATCTCACCGGCAGATATATCACCTCCGTCACCGAGGAAGAGGATATTCAGTATCCCGATGCGGTGAAGCTGATCATGGAGAGCTACAGCGCTCAGTAAAAGAAAGTCAGGGCAGACAATTGTCTGCCCTGATATTTTTTACCCTGTTACGGTGTATTTGCGCACATTTGTGGCATAGTCAATGGCTGTAACGGTCACATTGCCGGAGGCACCGGAGAGATCCACGGTCAGTGTATGACTTTCCCCGGGGGTGCTGTCGCTGTAATACTCCGCCCCCAGAGAATTCCCGGTGGCATCGGAGACCTGAAGGGCCGCCAGATAGGCCCCGTCCCGGGCGGTGACGGTGAGTCTGTCCCCCTCCCGGGCGCAGGAGATCTCCGGCGCTTTGGAATCAATCAGGCAGGGGAACGTCCATTGCAGGGTGGGTTCCTCCCCGTGGAGGGAGGCATATACCTGAATCGTCAGATTGGTGCCGTCAGGGATCGGATCCCCGATGGAATTGACAGGCGTCCAGTACAGGCTGCTGGAATAGCCCCAGGTACTCTTGTAAACGGATTTTCCGCAATAGGTTTTGTCCAGAGAGGCGTAAACCTCCCCGGTGTCGCTGTTAAAAATACGATACCGGATCAGCTCTGCGTTCCGCAGTGAGCGGGTGCGCAGAAGCAGCTGCTGGGCATAGACCATATCGCCGTCAGAGGCCGGGGTGGACAGGGACATGTGCGCCGGGTCGTAGGCCGGTTCTTTGGAAAATGCATTATCCCCCAGATTGGCAAGGGCGTACTGATAATAGCTGCTTGTGGGATCGTTGCAGTAAAGCTGTGCCCGGTTCACGTCTGTATTGATGTGCAGGAGATTCAGATAGCTCTCCCCCATATCCGGATTCATCCGGATGGCATCCTCCGCCGCAGCTGCGTCCCGGAAGTCCATCTGTTCCAGAATGGGTGCCTGCTCCCAGTCCCCGAAATAGCCGAGGAAGGTGGCATGGACGGCCTCCGCCCCGCTTTCCAGCGTCACATAGCCCTCCACATAGCCCCCGTTGGGGAAGCTGAACCGGAGATAATCCTTCGCCTCCTCCGAAAGGGTGATGGTGGCATGGACGGTGGTCTCTGTCTGGCTGAGGCCCAGCGTGACCGGGCCGGACAGGGAAAGGGTGGCATCCAGAGGGACACTGGTCAGGGTATTGATCATGATGCTGGTCTGCAAGCCGTTAAGCTGGATCGTCTGATCGGTGAACACAGACAGGGTCGGGGTGTAGGTTCTGGTCAGTGCCTGATCCATGATCCGGTACAGGAGCACCACCAGTTCTGCCCGACTGGTGACCCCCAGCGGGTTCAGAACCAGTTCCGTATCCGAACAGCTGGTGACGGTGCCGGTCTCGATGGCCCAGCGCCATGCATCCTGTGCATAACCGGCGGTTTCATTTCCGTCCACATAGTCCTCGATCCTGCCACTGCCCCCGGGCTGCTCCATATACCGGTAGAGCAGGGTGACGATCTGTTCCCGGGTCAGCGGATCCTCCGGGGAGAAATACTCGTCGCCGGTGCCCCGGGTGATCCCCAGAGCCTCCGCCCAGCAAACCGCATCCAGATAGTACGCCCCCGGTTCAAGATCCCGGAAGGAGGTAACGCCGTCCGTTTCCGGGGCCCCGGCCATCCGATACAGGGCAGTCACCGCCTCTGCCCGGGTCAACTGCCGGGTGGGTGAGAACTCATCCCCGCCGGTGCCGTTGAAAATCCCCAGATAGACCATGGCGTCCACCTCTTTATGGAACCAGTCCACGGTGGAAACGTCGGAAAACAGGTCGGCGGCACAGGTCATATTGGTCAGGAGATTGCTTTTCAGCTCCAGCGTCATCTCATAAACCCCGGTCTGTCCCGGGTCGTCCCCCAGTTCCTGAAGGGGCTCTTCCAGATATACAGAGGTGGCGATGGCACCGGCTCCGTCTGCAACACCTGCCCCCTGCTGGCGGACGGAGATGGGTGCGCTGTCTGTACCCAGAATCTGCGCCGTGCTCTGGAGCATATCCTCGGCCATATCTGCCCGCTCTATCCCGTTCAGTCCGGGACAGGTTTCTTTCAGCCAGGAAAGTACCACCGCCAGCTGTCCCGCCACATAGGGGCTGGCCATGGAGGTGCCGGTGGAGATCCGGTACCGGTCGCTGCCCTTGGCGGAGGCGGAGAGAATGGAGGTGCCCGGGGCGCTGAGGGTGGGTGCGATGGTCAGATCCGGCGTGGTACCCCAGGAGGATGTGCTGTGGATATACCCCCCGCTGTCCGTCAGGGCTTCCCGCTGCCGGTGGGGTGTCAGTGTTCCCGGGGAAGCCCCTGCAAGGGCAGCCCCTGCGGGATAGGAGACCAGAATCACGGGAATGGAGGTCTCCGGCAGGTACATGGCGGGGGCGGTACCGTCGGTATTGGTCAGAATCAGGGCAACAGCCCCGGCTTTGGCGGCATTTTCCGCCTTTTCCCGGATGGACAGGGTACCCCGGGGGAGCACCACCGCTTTCCCGGCCACCTGCTGCTCCGAAAAATCTGCCGCGGTGCCAGTACCGCTGAGCGAAACATAGGAAAGAGGCTCCCCACCGAAGAGCTCGGCAAAGGTTCCCTCCATCCCCAGCGGTTCGCTGTAGGGCCACACAGAGCCCCCAGCCTCCAACATGTAGCCATAACCGGGCGTGCCTGCGGCATTGGCCACGGACAGATTCCCCGTATAAGTGGAGGGAGAGGAAACCACTCCGTAGTCCGTATAATCGGCGGTGACAGAGCCCCGGGAGTTGCTGTTTTCGTCGGCCTGAGAGCCGCTGTTTCCTCCGGCGCAGCAGACCATGATTCCCTGATCGTGGAGCTTCTGATAAATGTCTCCGAACAGTGCAGAATCCAGCGTACGGTCATGGGTAAAGCCGCAGGGGGAACCAAGGGACATGTTGATCACGTCCACCCCCAGAAGATAGGCATCCTCCAGTGCGGCGAAATAGATGTCCGAAGAGGTGGTGCTGGAACTGTCCTTGAAAATCTTCATAATGGCCAGCTGGGCTCCCGGCGCAGCCCCGGAGAAGGCAATTCCGCCGTCAGAATCCGGCGCATAGCCTGCGGCGATGCCGGCAACGTGGGTGCCGTGGCCGTTCTGATCGGTCACATCCCCGTCCCCGTCTCCGTAATCCCAGGCAAAGGGGATCTTTGCGGACACATAGGTGCCTGTTGTTTCATCCTGAGGTCCCAGAACACAGTTGCCCAGCACCTCCGGATATTCCGCAAATGCCTCGTGGGTCAGGTTCAGTCCCGTGTCCAGAATGGCGATCAGGGTGCCCTGACCGATGGCAGAGGCCATGGAGAACGTTTCTGAGGCTTCCGTGTCCTCGTCGGTGAGCTGTGGAACCTGATAGACGGTGGCCATCCACACGTCCTGCACCCCATCCACCTGACGAAGCTCTTCCAGCTGGCCGTAGGGGACATCCACGGACATGCCGGAAAACAGGGTGGAATACTCATATACCACCTGAAGCTCCGGCACGGCAGCCTCAAGTTCTTCCTTTACATCGTTGTGCTCCTCCGAGAGCAGACCGTCTCCGGTCACGGGAACGGCGGTCTCATCCAGCAGCACCATTGCCCGGACGACCTGATCCTGATCGATGGTCTCCGGCAGCTCCAGATCTGTCAGTTCCGGCAGTGCGGTGGCGGAAACGCTGCTGAAAATCAGGAGAAATACCAGCAGCAGAGAGAGCAATCGGCCTGTACGTTTCATAGGCGGCCTCCTTTCAAAAAACTCCACCGCCCGGCATCTGCCAGAGCGGTGGAGTGAGATACCTTATTAGAAATTATAGTGGAAATTGTCGAACCCGTCAATGGAGAATCAGTCTTTAATGTTCTTGACCTCTTCAAAGATCGCAACGGTTTCCTCATCCGGTGCAGCAGTCACCAGAGAGACCACCACGTTCACCACCAGGCCCACGATAAATGCGGGCAGCAGTTCATAGATGGCCCAGACACCGCCCATGGGAGCAATGCCGTATTTCCAGATGAACACCATTGCGCCGCCGGCGATCATACCGGTGAGAGCGCCCCACTTGTTGCTGCGCTTCCAGAACAGGGCCAGCAGAACCACAGGGCCGAAGGCGGCACCGAAGCCTGCCCATGCAAAGGAGACGATATAGAATACAGAGCCCTCGTCCTTTGCCCAGATCACAGCGATGATGGCAATGATGATGACGGATACCCGGGCGATAATCATGGAGACCTTGCCGGATACGTTCAGGTGGAAGGTATCCCGGAGAAGATCCTGGGTTACGGAGGAGGATGCAGCAATCAGCTGGGAGTCAGCGGTGGACATGGTGGCGGCCAGAATGCCGGAGAGAATGAGACTGGCGATGATGGCAGCCAGAACACCGTAGTTGG
>CAZFGL010000118.1:0-6803 GCA_964518645.1 uncultured Oscillospiraceae bacterium
CCTGACCGAGGTTAAGCACATTAAGGGTATTTCCGGCACCTGGGGTGCTACTGACGCTCCTCTGTGGCATGATCCTCTGTCCGAGCAGATGCCCTGGCTGGACAAGGCTTACCGCAAGGCTACCGGCTTGGATCCCACCGTTACCTACCCCGACTATGAACCCTGCCATCGTATCTACATGCAGCATGGTGTCTGCACCGTTGAGAACGCCGGCGGCGACATCGACGAGGTTACCGGCAAGCGCATGACCATCGCTGCTTTCCCCTTCCGCTGCGAGATGGCTGACGGTGGCTTCGTACGTCTGGTTGCATGGGAAGAGGGTTCCTTCTGATTTAATCCCAACCCAAAAGCTGAGATTTTATAAGTATGTGCATACAAGCCGGAACCCTTCTTCCGGCTTGTATCGCCCTGTTTAGGAGCAATAAAGGAAAGAAGAGTATTTTTATTATGAAAACCTTACAGGATATTAAGAAGATTGCGGTGCTGGGTGCCGGTACCATGGGCCCCGGAATTGCCCAGACCTATGCAATGGGCGGTTATCAGGTCACCATGTGGACCCGCAGCGAATCTACCCGTGAGAAGGCAAAGGTTTCTCTGAAAACTCAGCTGGAGACCTTCGCTGCTGAGGGCGAGATCGAAGCAGACCAGATCGACGAGATTCTGGGTCGTATCAGCTTTGCTCTGACCGTGGAGGAGGCTGTTGCCGGCGCAGATTTCATTCAGGAGACCATCGTTGAAAAGCGTGACGCCAAGGAATCCCTCTATGCCCAGCTGGCAGAGATCGTGGATCCCGATGTGATCATTGCCTCCAACACCTCCGCTATGAATATTTTTGAGGTTGTTCCCGAGAAGCTGCTTCCCCAGCAGATTATCTGCCACTGGTATGCACCTCCCCAGCTGATTCCGCTGGTTGAGGTCGTCAAGAGCGAGCAGGCACCTCAGGAACTGGCTGATGTGGCCGTGGCACTGCTTCAGAAGTGCGGTAAAACTGCCGTTCTCATGAAGAAGTTTATCCGGGGCTATATTGTCAACCGGCTTCAGCAGTGCCTGAACCAGGAGGTATTCTACCTGCTGGAGCATGGCTACTGCGATGCTGAGGCACTGGATCTGGCTGTTAAGGCCAGCTTTATTCCCCGTGCTGTAGTTCTCGGCCTGTGCAAGCGTATGGACTTCGGCGGTGTTGATATGACCGCCAACAACTTCCGTAACCACAGCTACGAGATGCCCCATCCTCCCAAGAACGAGGATGTTCCCGTCATTCTTGAGGAAATGGTGGAGCACAACGAACTGGGTATTAAGACCGGTAAGGGCTTCTATGACTACACCGGTGTTGACATTGAAGAACTGAAGGCAAAGCGTGATAAGCAGCTCTTTGAGGTGTTCCGCGTGGCCAAGAAGTTCCTGGCAGACCCGGTATAATCATCTCTATTCCCGTACTGCCCGTTCGTTTCGGTCAGCGTCAGGCTCTCCCGCCTGTCCTCCCTGACTGGAAGCCCGACAGGGCAGATAAATGGGATAGAAAGGATGGATCCAATGGATCTGGTTCTGTTTTCCGGTTATGCACGGCTTCCCTCCAATACCACTGCACAGAAGTTCTATGAGGAACTTGCAATGGTTGCGGTGATCGACATGAACACTGGGGTGATCCATAACGTGGAGTGTACCATGGTTACAGGTCTGGCAAAAGAATTTGTCCGGGATCTGATTGTGGGCTACGATATGAATCAGGGAGTGGATGAACTCCTGAAAACGCTGGAGTATAAGTATCAGGGGCACCTGAAAAAGGCTCTGGCCAGTGCCGTGAAAACCATCGGGAATCAATATGCGGAGTTGGTCCGCAGCAAAGAAACTTAACAGGGTAAGCTGTTTTGGCGAATATCTGCTGTTTTATCAGCAGCAGATCCCTTGCTTAAAAGCCGGCTGGACGCAGGAGAATTCCTGGGTCTGGTCGGTTTTACCCATTTTAGGTATTTATGAGGGTGTATTGAAATGAACATTTGGATGATTTTGGGGCTTGTAGCCACCATCGCACTGATTCTGGGACTGAGCATTTTCTCCGGTACCAGATTTAAGGCGGGCGGAAGTAAAAACGGAATTGCAATTACCGCAGGTATCATTATGGGTACGCTGGTGGGTGGTTCTTCCACTGTCGGTACAGCACAGCTGGCCTATAATTACGGTATGAGCGCATGGTGGTTTACACTGGGCGGCGGTATTGCATGTCTTGTGCTGGCACTTGGGTTTGTCAAGCCCTTCCGGGGGACGCACTGTGCCACACTGGTGGAGATTATTGAATATGAATACGGCTCCGCCTCCGGTATTGCGGCTTCGATCCTCAGTTCTGTGGGTACCTTCATCAATATCATTTCTCAGCTTATTGCTGCGACTGCGGTCATTGCGGTGCTGTTCCCGGATATGGGACTGATTCCTGAACTGATTATATCCGCTGTGTTTATGATCCTTTATGTGGTGTTCGGCGGTGCCAAGGGGGCCGGAATGGTCGGCGTCCTGAAGCTGGTGCTGCTGTATATCGCCATGATCGGCTGCGGTATTCTGGTGCTTGTACTCACCGGCGGCGTGGATGGATTCCTCACCATGGTGCATGAAATCGACAATCCCGACGGGGTGAATTTCTTCAGCCTGATTGCACGTGGTGCCGGTAAGGACATCGGTGCATGCCTGTCCCTGGTTTTCGGTGTACTCACCACTCAGACCTATGCTCAGGCGGTGATCTCCTGCAAGAGTGACTCCTGTGGCAGAAAGGCTGCGCTGGTCAGTGCCTGCATGATCCCGCCCATTGGTATCGGTGGCATTCTGGTAGGTCTTTACATGAGAGCAACTGCTCCCGGCATTGCTGCGAAAACCGCACTGACCACCTTTGTTATGGAACAGATGCCCCCTGCACTTGCTGGTGTTGTAATGGGCGCACTGTTTATTGCGGTGGTGGGAACCGGCGCAGGTCTGGCGTTGGGTATTTCCTTCATTGTGAACAAGGACATCGTGAAAAAGCTGACCCACAAGCTGGATAACAATCCCCAGCTGGAGGCGGTGATCGGCAAGACTATCACTGCGATTGTGCTTGTGCTGGCATGTCTTCTGTCCGCAGGCCCTCTGGGGGATACCATTCTTCAGTTTGCATTTATGTCCATGGGGCTTCGCGGGGCTGTTGTGCTGGTGCCTATGTGCTGCGCCCTCTGGCTTCCCGGAAAGATTCCCCACAAATACGCCATGGTCTCCATTGTGGTCGCACCTCTGCTGGTGCTGATTTTCGGCGTTGTGAAGGTGTTCCCCTTTGATTCCCTGTTTATTGGTGTTGCGGCCTCGCTGGTTATTATGGCCGTGGGCCTGTGCGCCGGAAAACGTACAGCCCATCCTGAAAAGATTTCCTAACCGTCAGGGGCAGTTTCCTGCTGGGAGACTGTCCCTGAAAAATACTTGCCCGAAGGGGTGAGGTGTTGTATAATGCCCATAAGAGGTGAGAGAAGTGATCAATGAACTGTCTATCAAGTGTTTTCTGGTGCTGTGTGAGACGCTGAGCTTTACGGAGACGGCCAGACAGCTGTATATGACCCAGCAGTCGGTGAGTAAGTATATCGCCAAGCTGGAGGAGGATCTGGGCTTTCCGTTGTTCCTTCGTACCCACCACTATGTGATCAAGACACAGGCGGGAGAGAATTTTTACCGGTTGTTTGCAAAAATGCAGAAGGAGTATCAGACAGCTCTGGATGAAACCAGGCAGTATTATAACAGAATCAGAAACTCCCTTCACATCGGTTATCTGGAATGGCTGGATCTGTCCTCCGGGATCGGTAAGGCTCTCCGTGAGATGAAGGAGGAGAGCCCGGAGCTGGAGTTTGAGGGGGAGCGGCATCCTCAGTACGAACTGAATGAGCTGTTCCTGAACAGAAAGCTGGATCTGATCATTACCTATCGGGAGTTTGCACCCAAGGAGCAGGGGATCAAAACCATGAAAGTTCTGGACACCCCGCTGGTGCTGCTGGTTGCCCCGGATCATCCGAAGGCTGTCCCGGGAGCCACCGTTGAGGATTTTATTGAAGAGCCCTTCATAAAGGCTGCGGCTTCCCGTGAGACCCTGTCCGAAAGTAAAAACCGGGCACGGAAACAGTGTCGGGAATTGGGGTTCCATCCCTCCAAGATCATTATTTCCCCCAATCTGGAATCCGCATATATGGCGGTGGAACTGGGGCAGGGAGTAATGGTTTCCACCATGCTCAGCCGGGTTACATTGGGCAACCATCTGAAGTATTATCCCGTGGGAACCACGGAGGAACTGCGCTGCTTCTGGTATGAGCAGCAGGAGAATCCGGCGGTGAGCCAGTTTGCCCGCTGTCTTGAGCGGGTTCATCAAAAATAAGCTGTTATGAACGCACTGTGTTATGCAGTGCGTTTGTTCTGGGCGGGAGAAGTATTCTTGTTCCGGATGTTCTATTCTTTCAGTGAGGGGCGTGTTTTTTTGCTAAAAAAGTCCTTTTTTCCACGGGACAGGGCGTTCTTTTTCGGCCTGTTCCGGATGATGCTGGTGGTGTCTCTCCAGAATGTGCTGGCTTATTCCGTCAATGTTGCGGATAATGTTATGCTGGGGGGCTACAGTCAGGCGGCGCTGTCCGGCGCTGCCACGGTGAATCAGATTCAGTTTCTCGTGCAGCAGATCACTGTGTCTGCGGCTGATGCCATGGGCATGCTTCTGTCCCAATACTGGGGGAAAGGGGAACTGGATCCCATCCGCAGTATTGCAGGGCTGGTGCTGAAGGTGGGGGCAGTGTTTGGTCTGTTGATCCTCGCCGTGACCTCCTTTTTCCCGGCGCAGCTGTTAAGACTGTTCACCTCTGATCCGGGGATCATAGCGGCGGGTATGGAATACCTGTCCATTCTGAGATTCTCCTATATCTTCTATATTCTTACCACCATCCTGCTGGCTTTTCTCCGGAGTGTGGAGACGGTTGCAATATCTTTCTGGGTCAGCCTGATCAGCCTCGTGGTAAATGTATCTGTAAATTATACGCTGATTTTTGGCCATTTCGGAATGCCTGCCATGGGCATCCGGGGAGCGGCCATTGGTACTGTGGTTGCCAGAGTTCTGGAGCTGGGTGTGGTGCTCGGTTATGTGTGCTTCCGAGAGAAAAAACTCCGGCTGTTTGCGGAGAATCCCTTCCGGGCATCGGCAGGCTATGGGGCCGATTATCGCAGGGTGGCGATTCCGGTGGTGACCACAAATCTGCTGTGGAGTCTGGCAACGCCTATCCAGACCGGTATTCTTGGAAGACTGTCCTCTGATGCAATTGCAGCAAACTCCGTTTCCACCACCATGTTCCAGTATTTGAAGGTGGTGACCGTCAGCGAAGCATCGGCGACTTCTGTGTCTGTGGGCAAAATGGTGGGCGCAGGCCGTACCAGCCGGGAAGCGCTGAAAACCTATGTAAACACCTTACAGCTGTTATTTCTCCTGTTGGGAATAGCATTGGGCTGTGTCCTCCTTCTGATCCGGGAACCGCTTCTGGGGCTGTATACGATCTCACCTACCGCAAAAGGAATGGCATATGAGCTTCTGGGTCTGATGGTGATTATTTTCGTGGGAATGGCCTATCAGATGCCCGTTTCCGTAGGCGTGATCCGGGGAGGAGGAGAGACCAGATTTAATCTCTATCTGAACCTGATCTCCACCTGGCTGATTGTGATGCCACTGAGCTTTATGGCTGCATTCTGGTGGAAGCTTCCTGTCTTTTGGGTGGTGCTTTGCCTGAACTGTGATCAGCTGTTCAAATGCATCCCCATCTTTTTCTACGCCAACAGCTACCGCTGGATTCATGTTCTGACCAGAAAAACAACACAATCTTAGATGAAAACACCCCGAATCCCATGCTTTGGTGGATTCGGGGTGTTTTGCTTCCATTATGCATTTTTCGTGTGGCTTCAGAAAAGTCTATCTGTTTTTCGAATTTCACAAAGAAAACAACAGGGGCTATAATAAAACCATGTCAAAGCCCGTTTTATCGGCAGAATAACAGTAATAAGGAGACGAATGAATATGGCAAAGACAATTATTACCGCAGCTCTGACCGGCGCTGTCACCCCCGCTGGTTATGACATCCCCGAGACTCCTGAGCAGATCGCTGCCTGCGCTTACGAGTGCTGGAAGGCCGGTGCTGCTGTGGTACATCTGCATATGCGTGATGACAATGGTGCCGGTGTTATGGATCCTGTGAAGTTTTATGAGACCGTAAAGCTGATCCGCGCCTATAAGGACTGTGATGTTATCATCAACTGCACCTCCTCCGGAGATAACCGTGTAGCTGACGACTCCCCCTATGGCAATGCCATGCGTATGCTGCACCACAAGTATGTCCCCGGTATCGAGATGGGTACCTTTGATGCTTCCTCCTTCAACTGGGGCATCCCCGGCGGTGTGTTCCACAACTCTCCCAAGATGCTCTGCGATCTGGGCACACTGTATCTGGAAAAGGACATCAAGCCCGAGTTCGAGATCTTTGATTTCGGCGCACTCCGTGCAGTTGGCATCTACTGCAAGAAGGGCTTCGTAAAGGCACCCCTCCATTTCCAGTTCTGTCTGGGTGTTGTTGGCGGCATGGACGCTACCCCCAATGAACTTCAGATCCTCATCACCGAGATGAAGAGACTCCAGGCTGAGGGGCAGCTCCCCGCTGAGTGCACCTGGTCCGGTTTCGGCATCGGCAAGGGTCACCTGCCTGTTATGTTCTCATGCATTGCGAACGGCGGCCATGTCCGTGTTGGCATGGAGGACAACGTTGTTTACGGCCGTGACA
>CAZFGL010000119.1:0-6747 GCA_964518645.1 uncultured Oscillospiraceae bacterium
CGCTGCCGCCTTCCTGATGGCGGACTATGTAGGTGTCCCCTACTCCAACATCATTGTCTGCGCCATTCTCCCTGCAATTCTCTACTTCCTGGGCATCTTTATCTGTGTCCATCTGGAAGCAAAGCGCCTTGGTCTGAAGGGTATCACCAGAGATCAGCTGCCCAGAGCAAAGGAACTGATCAAGGAAACTTATCTTCTGCTACCTCTGATCATTCTGGTTTATCTGGTTTCCTCCAACACCAAGACTCTGGCATTCTCCGCCTCCATCGCAATCATCTTTGCAGTGGGTGCCAGCAACATGCGTAAGGCTCCTCTGCTGGCGCTTCCCGGCTGTGTGCTCCTGCTGGTTTACCTGTTTGCTCCTGTCACCGGCATTGCTCAGATCTGCATTCTGGTTCTCAGCGTGCTGCTGATCCTCGGCAGCATGTTCATGAAGGGCGCGGACATGCCTCCCCACAAGTTCACCGAGGCTCTCGCCACCGGTGGTCAGAGCTGTATTTCCGTTGCTGCTGCCTGTGGCGTAGCCGGTATTATTGCAGGCTGCATCACCATGACCGGTCTGGCATCCAGACTGATCTCCGGCATCATCTCCCTGACCAGCAGCTACTATGCAGTTTCCATATTTGTTGGTCTGATCCTTGCAGTACTGGCTTACTTCATCATTGAGCCGATTCTGGGCAGATTCATTCACAAAAAGCCCGTGAACATTGCTGTGAGCATTGTTGCTGCACTGGCTGTATTCGGAATCCTCATTGCGACCCACGGTGTTTACTATGGCGTTCAGGCTCTGGGAATGGACTGGAACGGCTGTCAGCTCTTCCTGGCTCTGTTCCTGACCATGCTGTGCTGTATCGTCCTCGGCATGGGCGTTCCCACCACTGCGAACTACTGCATCATGGCTTCCACCTGCGCCCCCATTCTGATTCAGATGGGTATCCCCAACATTGCGGCACACTTCTTCGTGTTCTACTTCGGCATTGTGGCTGACATTACTCCCCCCGTTGCACTGGCCGCCTATGCCGGTTCCGCAATTGCACAGTCCAATCCCATGAAGACTGCACTGACTGCAACCAAGCTTGCAATCGCTGCCTTTGTGGTTCCCTACATCTTTGCACTCAACCCCTCTCTGCTGATGATTGATGCCACCGTGTATGACATCATCCTCAACTCCGCAACCTCTATTCTGGGCATCTTCGGCATTGCCGGCGGTCTGGAAGGCTACCTGATCCGTGATGTTGGCCCCCTGTGCCGTGTGGCATGCATCATCGGCGGTCTGCTGATGCTGATCCCCGGCCTTGTCACCGACATCCTCGGTCTGGCCCTGCTGGGACTTGTTGTGACTCTGCAGATTATCGAGAAAAAGCGGGCTGCTGCTTAAAAACGTAAAAAAATCTGCCGCATTTTGCGGCAGATTTTTTATACCTTAAAATGCTGATCTTCCACTGTCTCAAAGGGTGTTTTATGGAACCCGAAGCAGGCGATCTCATTTTGAAGGATCAGCATCTGTTCCAGCCGTTTTACCGTCACCGGATAGGTCACAAGTTTCCGTGCTTCTTTCGGGGTTACCCAACGAACCTGAAGGCTTTCATCCGAGGTGGTCAGCTCTCCGGAAATATAAGTACAGCGAAAATCAAGATTGACAATATTTCTGTCCAGATTTTTGCTGATCCCCACAAAGCTGTCGATTCGAGCAGTAACGCCGGTTTCTTCAAAGATCTCCCGGAGAAGTCCCTGCTGAACGGTCTCTCCCTGTTCAATAATTCCACCGGGATACTCCCAGCCCCGATCCGGGCTGAGTACCAGAAGAATCTCTCCCCGTTCGTTTGTCACCAGACCGGCAGCAGAAACCAAATGATTATATTCCACCTACTACACCCTTTCCCGTTTTTTCTGTATTTCTACGATCATACCCCAAAAGCCCCCATCAGTCAACGAGTCCCGTCCCTTTTCCCTGCGGTGTAATTGATCCCCGGAAAAGGGGCATACCCTTCCCCGGGGCGCATAAGCTTAACCGGGAGGGATCCACATGGGCATTACCAGAAGAAATGACCTGTTTTACGGAGCCATGCTCCTCACCGCTGGTTCCATTGGCCTGCGGCTGGTTCAGATGCTGTTTCAGGTCTATATTGCCGATGTTATGGGGGCAGCCGGTCTGGGGAGAATGCAGCTGATTATGACCGTGGGCACCTTTGCGGCCGTATTCGCCTCCGGAGGTGTACGAATTGCCGCCACCTGCCTCGGTGCAGAAGAGGCAGGATTTCACCGTCCCGGCGGGATTCGTGCTGTTGTTCGATGCTGCTGTATTTACGGACTCGGACTGAGCCTTCTGATCGGTGGCCTGCTATACTTCTCTGCCCCTATTCTGGCCGCAGAGATTCTTGAGGATCCCACTGCCGTAATCCCCCTCCGGATTTTTGCACTGTCTCTCCCGATCACTGTTCTGTGGTCGGTATTTAACGGCTACTTCACCGCCGCTGGACGAATCACGGAACTGGTGGGACTGGAGTTTTTTGAGCGATTTCTGTCTATCTTTCTGGTATTTGTCGGAGTCAGACTGGAAATCGCAGATCCCTGTACTGTCATTTTTCTCTCCTCCGCACTGGCAACGCTGGGAAGCTTTCTTCTCCTCCTCCGGCGGTATTTTCACGCAGTAGCCGGGATCTCAGCCTCCCCCCTTTCCCCAGTCATGAACCGGCTGCTGAAGCTGACTATCCCCCTCGGACTCAACGACATTTTACGAAGTGGTCTTGGTACGGTGGAAAACATGCTTGTCCCAAAGGGACTCCGGCAAAACGGTGCAACCGGGGATGATGCCATCGCCGCCTACGGCACCATTTGCGGAATGGTATTCCCGGTCATCACATTTTCTTCGGTGATCCTGTATTCCCTGAGTGATCTGCTGGTTCCGGAAATGGCCCGGTGTCGCGCAAAGGGCAGACAGGAACGGATGCACTTTCTTGTGGACAAGTGTCTCCGCTTAACGCTGCTGTTTTCCACGGCAGTCGCAGGTCTGGGGCTGCTTTTGGGAGATGAACTGGGATACCTGCTGTTTCAAAGTCAGGAGGCGGGGATCTATATCCGGATCTTCTCCCCTCTGGTTATCATGCTGTATCTGGATGCGATCACAGACGGGATGTTGAAGGGCTTATCCCAGCAGATCCACACCGTGCACTACAATACCCTGACCTCGTTTTTGGACGTTGGCCTTTTATTCTTCCTTCTTCCCGTTTACGGCCTGAGGGGTTATCTTTTCTCATTCACCCTGACCCATGCCATCAACTTTTATTTAAGCCTCCGGCGACTGATCAAAGTGACAGGATACCTCCCCGGGTTCCGCACCACAGGAAAGGGCGTATTCTGCTGTTTTCTCACCCTATGGGCTATCGGTTCTTTCATCCCCACGGGCACGGGCATTTGGGGAACGCTATTCTCCGGGGCAGCGTTTCTTGGGGTGTATATTACCCTGCTGACCCTGTCAAAGGCCCTCACAGGAGACGACATTCGCTGGCTTTGGAAGCTGATCCGTGGAAAAAACAAAGCCCCTTCTGCATAAGCAAAAGGGGCTGCGATCATTTCGCATTTTCTGTTTTTTCCGACTTTTCTTCGGATTTTTCAGCGGCTTTTTTCTCAGCCTTCGCCTTTTTCGCCACCTCTTTTTCCTTTTCCTTCTTTACCTTGGGATCCTCTTCCGGATTTCTGGAACGAATGACCGTGAGCAGATGCTCACATGCGGTCTTTGCCGCACAGGAGGTCATCGCCAGGGCAAGGGCAGCCTCTGCGAGATTTTCCTCTGTCAGTTCCGGATCCAGTCCCAGATTCACTCCGGAAAATGCCTCATCCACATGCGCGAGGAAACTTTCGTAGAACTGCTGTTCCTGCCCCTCGTGGATCTCACTGTCAAGAAGCAGCTTCATATCCTTCACCGTCAGCACATTTTTCAGAAGGCCAATGGCCGTCAGGTAAACCAGATGCTCCTTATGATACCGCTTTCCGCAGGCTCTGGGCAGCAATTCATCCTTAACATAGTTGTTGATCATGGCAGAGGTCATAGCGGGTGCCTTGCCCCCTACGGTCTGTCTAGGGAGATACCCCACAACCTGATCCATATAGAGGTCAATATCGGGGAGGCTTTCCCAGTCATTGGGGCGATCCTCAGCCATCAGTGTTTTAATTTTTAATATCTCTTCCATTGTCATTCCTCCAACGAGAAATATAGCATGATTATATCATATCGTTTTCAAAATGTGAAGAGGCATTTTTGTTTCTCCCGCTTCCAGTCCCTGATGACACAGCAGCCCGTTATCATAAACAAGATACCCCCGGACGCTGCCCTCCTTGGGGATGGAAACAGAACCGGGGTTTGCGTAGATCATTCCATCCCGTTCCTCCAGAACAGGAACGTGGGTGTGTCCGGAGAGAATCACGCTCCCCTTCTGAAAGGGCATATCCATGTTCTTATGGCCGTGGAGCATATAAAAGGTGATTCCATCTGCGAAAACCACACCGAATTCGGACAGCACAGGAAAATCAAGCACCATCTGATCCACCTCTGCCTCACAGTTTCCCCGGACACAAAGCAGTTTTTCCCTGACACCGTTCAGCATGGCAATTACTGCTTTAGGATCATACCCTCTGGGCAGGTCGTTTCTGGGGCCGTGATACAGAAGATCCCCAAGAAGCAGCAGCTTATCCGGCTGTTCCTGCTCCATAGCCTGAAGCAGCTTTTCTGTATAATAGGCTGACCCGTGAAGGTCAGAAGCAATCATCAATTTCACGAAAGCATTCTCCTTCTGTATTAAACTTCCCCCCTATTATACGAAACATGAAAACCCAGGTCAACAAAAAGAATGTCCGCCACAAAATGCGGCGGACAAAGTATTATACCTGAAGAATTGCACCCTTATCCGCAGAGGAAACCAGCTTTGCATAACGAGCAAGATAACCGGTTTTCACCTTGGGTTCGGGGCATACCCATGCAGCACGGCGTGCTGCCAGTTCCTCGTCGGAGACCTTCAGCTCGATGGAGCAGGCGGGAATATCAATAGCGATCATATCCCCCTCCTCTACCAGCGCAATGATGCCGCCGTCAGCTGCCTCAGGAGACACATGGCCAATGGCTGCGCCACGGGTAGCGCCGGAGAACCGTCCATCGGTGATGAGGGCAACGCTCTCTCCAAGGCCCATGCCACAGATGGCAGAGGTGGGATTGAGCATCTCACGCATACCGGGGCCGCCTCTGGGGCCTTCGTAGCGGATCACAACCACATCACCGGCCTTGATCTTCTGGGCATAGATGGCCTCAATTGCCTCTTCTTCGGAGTTAAACACTCTGGCAGGGCCTTCATGACGCATCATTTCAGGCGCAACCGCAGACTGCTTGACCACACAGCCGTCCTTTGCAAGGTTGCCCTTCAGAACTGCAATACCGCCGGTTGTGCTGTAGGGATTCTCCACAGGGCGAATGATCTCGGGATCCATATTGGTCACACCCTCCAGATTCTCACCCAGAGTCTTGCCGGTCACTGTCATAACAGAGGTATCCAGCAGTCCCTTCTTGGTCAGTTCTTTCATAACCGCCCAAACACCGCCGGCCTGATCCAGATCCTCCATAAAGGTGTCTCCAGCAGGAGCCAGATGACACAGGTTGGGGGTCTTGGCGGAGATCTCATTGGACATATCCAGGTCCAGCTCCACACCTGCTTCGTGGGCGATGGCAGGCAGATGGAGCATGGTATTGGTAGAGCAGCCCAGAGCCATGTCCACCGTTTCCGCATTGTGGAACGCAGCCGCAGTCATAATATCTCTGGGGCGAATGTTCTTCTCAAGAAGCTCCATGACCTTCATACCGGCCTGCTTTGCCAGACGGATTCTGGCGGAATAAACCGCAGGAACGGTGCCATTGCCCCGAAGTGCCATACCAATGGCCTCAGTCAGGCAGTTCATTGAGTTTGCAGTATACATACCGGAGCAGGAGCCACAGGTGGGACAAGCATTTTCAACATACTCGTCCACTCCGTTTTCATCCATGGTACCGGCGTGATAAGCACCGACAGCCTCAAACATATGGCTCAGGCAGGTACGGCGGCCATCCTTCAGATGACCGGCGAGCATGGGACCGCCGGACACAAAGATGGTTGGAACATTGATCCGGGCAGCAGCCATCAGCAGACCCGGCACATTTTTGTCGCAGTTTGGGATCATGACCAGCGCATCAAACTGATGGGCAATGGCCATAGCCTCTGTGGAATCCGCAATCAGATCACGGGTCACAAGGGAATACTTCATACCGATATGACCCATGGCAATGCCGTCACAGACTGCGATGGCCGGGAACATAATAGGCGTGCCACCTGCCATTGCAACGCCCTGCTTGACGGCATCTGCAATTTTATCCAGATTCATATGGCCGGGAACGATCTCGTTATAGGAACAGACGATACCAACCAGAGGCCGGTCCAGCTCTTCTCTGGTATAGCCCAGCGCATTAAACAAAGACCGGTTGGGCGCGCGGTCAACGCCCTGAGTTACATTTGCGGAAAGCTTCATGGTTTTTCCTCCAATTCAGTGATGAAAGGGAGGCGGTAAAAACCGCCTCCCCGGACAGAAAACGATTAGTTGGAAGCGGTATCCAGATCCGCGTCGTTCTTCCACAGCATCTGCTCACGGAGCTGCTTGCCGACAATCTCCATGGGATGCTTGGCCAGCTGATCCCGCTTGGAGTTGAAGAAGGTACGGCCGTTCTTGTTC
>CAZFGL010000120.1:0-6728 GCA_964518645.1 uncultured Oscillospiraceae bacterium
CTGGGACGCTGGTTTACGCAGGTGCCCTGGTTGCTGCGGGTAAACTTGGTGAGCTTATAGTTTTCAACTTCACCGGCGTCATAGCGCACGGTAATATCGGTAGCGGAGACCTTGGTAACCACGCCGTCGCCCTTGGCAACCACGCACACCTCGGAGTCCACAGCGGACTGATGCTCGATGCCGGTAGCAACGATGGGAGACTCGGTCACCATCAGAGGCACAGCCTGACGCTGCATGTTTGCACCCATGAGGGCACGGTTTGCGTCGTCGTTTTCCAGGAAGGGAATGAAGGAGGTTGCCACAGAGACCATCATCTTGGGAGAGACGTCCATGTAGTCAATGAGATCCTTGTCCACTGCGATAATATCCTCACGGAAACGGCAGGTAACACGGTCATTGACAAAGTGTCCGTTCTCGTCCAGGGGCTCAGTTGCCTGGCAGATATAGCACTCGTCTTCCAGATCAGCAGTCATGTAGATGACCTCATCGGTCACCCGATGATTTTCCTTATCCACCTTCCGGTAAGGAGCGGTCAGGAAGCCATACTCGTTCACCTTTGCATAGGAAGCCAGGTAGGAGATCAGGCCGATGTTGGGACCTTCAGGGCTCTCAATGGGGCACAGACGGCCATAGTGAGAGTAGTGAACGTCTCGAACGTCGAAGGATGCACGCTCACGGGACAGGCCACCGGGACCAAGTGCGGAAATACGACGCTTATGGGTCAGCTCAGCCAGAGGGTTGTTCTGATCCATGAACTGGCTCAGAGGGGAGGAACCGAAGAACTCCTTGATTACAGCGGTGACAGGACGGATGTTGATCAGGGACTGGGGAGTCACCAGATCCAGATCCTGTGTGGTCATACGCTCACGAACCACACGCTCCAGACGGGAGAAGCCCACCCGGAACTGGTTCTGGAGCAGCTCGCCTACACAGCGGAGACGGCGGTTGCCCAGATGGTCAATGTCATCCACAGTACCGATGCCCTCTGCCAGAGTCAGCAGATAGTTAATGGAAGCAAGAATGTCAGCCTTGGTAATATGCTTGGGTGCCAGGTCAGCCATGTTATCCACACATGCCTGCTGCAGTGCCTCACCGGAGTAGTTCTCCAGCAGGTTCCGAAGCACACGGAAATCAACCCATTCCTGGATGCCGATTTCCTTGGGATCGAAGGAAACGAAGTTCTTCATATCCACCATGAAGTTGGAGAAGATCTTAACCTCACGATCCTCGACCTGAACCACTGCCTCGTTAACGCCCCGTGCCTGAATTGCCTCAGCCTGCTCACGGGTGATCTTGTCACCGGGCATTGCCAGGATCTCGCCGGTCATGGGATCCACGATGGGCTGTGCCAGAGTCTGGCCTGCAAGGCGGCGGCACAGCTGCAGCTTCTTGGTGAACTTATACCGGCCTACCCGGGAAACGTCATAACGGCGGGAATCGAAGAACAGGGATTCCAGATAGCTCTCCGCATTTTCAACTGTGGGAGGCTCGCCGGGACGGAGCTTCTTATAGATCTCCAGCAGGGATTCTGCCTTGGTCTTGCAGGGATCCTTTTCGATGGTAGCCTTCAGGAAGGGATCCTCACCAAACATCTCCAGAATCTGACCATCGGACTCAACGCCCATGGAACGGATCAGGCAGGTGATGGGCAGCTTCCGGTTCTTATCGATCCGGACATAGAATACCTTGGAAAGGTCGGTCTCATACTCCAGCCATGCGCCCCGGTAAGGGATCACGGTTGCGGTATAAACGTGGTTATCTGCCTTGTCTGCGGTGTCCCCGTAGTACATACCGGGGGAACGGACGATCTGAGAGACGATAACACGCTCTGCGCCGTTGATCACGAAGGTACCGCCCTGGGTCATCAGGGGGAAATCGCCCATAAAGATTTCCTGCTCCTTGATCTCGCCGGTCTCCTTGTTGTGCAGACGGACACGGACCTTGATGGGCTTTGCATAGGTAGCGTCCCGCTCACGGCACTCTTCCACCGTGTACTTGGGAGGCTCATTCATGGTGAAGTCCAGGAAGCTCAGTTCCAGATTACCGGAGTAATCAGAAATTGTGCCAACGTCCCGGAATACTTCCTGGAGGCCCTCATTCAGAAAGTTTTCGTAAGACTCCTTCTGGATGCGCAGCATGTTGGGCATCTGAAGAATGTCATCGTGCTTCTGATAAGACTTTCTGAGGGTCTTGCCGTAGTACTTGTCTTTGACCATTGCCACTTTAACATCACACGACCTTTCTCACCCGGCAAGCCGGGAAAATCTCGGGGTATTATTTGATACGCCCGGTACAGTTGTTTAAAATTTAAAATAACACTTGCAGGACGCAACATCTTGTGGTAAGATGTCAGCAGAATCAATATCTGTGCGCACTCCTGCATTTTGGCATACTAGATAGTTATATTACCGCATTCCCTGCTTCTTGTCAAGGGGTTGCGGTTTTTTTGTACACTTTTTTGTCATGTTCTCAGTGCTTTCCGGCTTCTTCCCTGTCATTCTTTTTCCGCTCCATGCAAAAAAATTTGTAAATTGTAAACCACTTTGTTGTTTTCTTCGGAAGAATCCATTATGATACACAGCAGAAAGGGGCGATCACCTATGATTACCGACCTGACCACAGGCAAACCGCTGAAGGTCATCTGGAATTTTTCACTTCCGCTGCTGCTCTCCACCGCACTGCAGCAGCTGTACAACATTGCTGACAGCGTAATTGTCGGCCAGTTCACCGGTTCTTCCGGTCTTGCAGCCATCGGCGCAGCCTACCCTATTACATTATTCTTTATTGCATTCGCCACCGGCGCTGCCATGGGCTGTTCCGTCATTATTTCTCAGCTCTTCGGCGCAAAACGCATGGGCGACCTGAAATCCGCTGTTTTCACAGCCCTGATTTCCCTGCTGGTCATGGGCGTGGCCCTCTCTGCACTGGGTGTGCTGCTGGCCGGCCCCCTCATGTCCCTGCTGGGGGCACCTGAGGCGCATTATGACGATGCCCGGTCTTATCTGGCCATTTATTCTGTGGGCGTGGTGTTCATGTTCCTGTATAACGCCTCCACTGCCATTTTTACCGGTCTCGGAGATTCCAAGCGTCCCCTGTATTTCCTGATGCTCTCCTCTGCCCTGAACATTGTTCTGGATATTCTGGCAGTCGGCCCTCTGAAAATGGGTGTTACAGGTGCCGCCTGGGCCACCACCATCTCTCAGGCCGTTTCCGCCCTGCTCTCCTGTCTGCTGGTCACCAGGCGGATCCGTGCCATCGAGTCGGCCCAGCAATTCCGTTATTTTGACCGCAATCTGCTGGGGGATATGGCAAGAATCGCACTGCCCAGTATTTTTCAGCAGAGTTGTGTCGCCCTGAGCCACACCATTCTGCAAAGTCTGGTCAACTCCTTCGATACCGCTGTCATGGCCGGTTATGAAGCAGCCTCCAAGCTCCACAATTTCGCTTACATGTGCTTTAATACACTTGGCACCGCCCTCTCCAGCTTTGTTGCTCAGTGCTACGGCGCAAAGAAATACGACCGGATCAACCGGGGCTTCTGGGTATCCACCGGTCTGTGCTTCTGCTTCACCCTGGCCGTCATTGCCATATTCCAGCTCTTCCCTGCGCAGCTGGCCGGGCTGTTTGTAGATGCAGACGCAGAGGCGGAGGTAATCGACGTGAGCATCCACTATCTCAGGATCATCTCCCCCGTCTACTCCATCATCTGCTTTATCATCACCACCGGCGGTCTGCTCCGTGGCATTGGCAAGAGCATGACCTTCTTTATCGAGACCCTGATCGAATTTGCCGTCCGTGTAATCATGTGCTTTGTTCTGACCTCCGCACTGAACAGCTACACCGGCCTGATGTGGGCATGGTATTTCGGCTCTCCCTGTGGCTTCCTGATGTGTGTGGGTCTCTACATTTACACAAAAAAGCGGCTTCTCTCTCATTCTCAGCTTTCCGCCTGAGCCAGTCACTTTCTTATTTCCAAGGAGCTGTAATTCCATGAGACAGGAAATTGTTGATTTTATCCGCCAAACCCAAACACCCCGCTGTTTTTCCTCCGGTGAGATTCTGTTCAGTCAGGGAGACGAGGCCAAAGAGTTTTATTACCTGCTCAGCGGTCTGTCCCTGACCTACACTCTGTTGGAGGATGGACGGGAGCGGAATATTCTGATCTCATGGCCGGATCGTATTTTCGGTGCCTCCACCTTCTTTGAGAAAGTCCCCCGGCGTGCTTCCGCCATCGCCATCAAGCCCTGTCAGGTTCTGGCGATCAATCAGGCGCTGTATCAGGCCTGCTGTCAGAAGTTCCCGGATTTTCAGGAGATTCTGATCTATGAAATCTCCAAAGATCTTGGGACGCTGTTTGATGAGCTTGCCGATACCTCCATGATGAATGCCGAGCTTCGGGTCGCCCGTTTTCTCTGCCGCCGTTTTGCTAACGGCCAGCACAGCGGGTCGGATAACCAGCCCGAGCTTCCTTACACCCAGGATTTTATCGCCAGCGTGCTGGGCATGAGCCGCATGTCGGTCAGCAAAGCCGTCAGCAGTCTGGTGGCCCGACAATGGATCGAAACCAATTACGGCATGATCCGAGTGCTGGATCCCCAGTCCCTTCGAAATTATGCATATGGATAAAAACGCAGTGCTGCACCTCTGATTGAAGTGCAGCACTGTTTTTAATCTCTTCCAAACAATCTTGTATAAAGCAGCAGCTTCTTCGACAGCTTTTCCGTAAGCTGTCCCGGCTGAAGCCGCCACTGCCAGTTTCCATCCGGCACACCGGGCTTGTTCATGCGGCCTTCCGCACCAAGCCCCAGACAGTCCTGGATCTGCACCAGAAATGTATCTGCCACAGAACTCATCCCGCCCCGGATAATTCCCCAGTGGAATCCCTCTGCGCTGTTCAGCCCCAGATACTTTCTTGCATAATCCACGTCCTCTTTGGCCGCCTGCTCTTTCCACTGCATCACAGTCTCATTGTCGTGGGTGGCCACATAGCAGACACTGTTCCGCTCATAGGAATGGGGCAGATAGTCACTGGGCTCCCGGGAATCGAAGGCAAATTCCAGCACCTTCATCCCCGGCAGGCCGGAATCTCTCAGCAGCTGATGGACTTCCTCCGTCAGATACCCCAGATCCTCCGCAACAAACCGGAGATTGGGGAACCAGCCCTGAAGTCTGCCCACCAGATCCATGCCCGGTCCCTTCCGCCAGCGGCCGTTTTTCGCGGTGGTCTCTCCATAGGGAATTGCCCAATAGCTCTCCATCCCCCGGAAGTGGTCGATCCGGATAATGTCGAACATTTTCGATACCCCGTCCACCCGGCGGATCCACCAGCCGTAGCCATCCTGCCGCATGGCATCATAATCGTACAGGGGATTTCCCCAAAGCTGTCCCTCCGCGCTGAAGGAATCCGGCGGACATCCGGACACCTCCACCGGCACATTGTCCTCGCCCAGCTGGAAAAACTCCGGCTCCGCCCACACATCGGCAGAGTCCATGGCCACATAGATGGGAAGGTCACCGATCACCTGAATTCCCTGCTGATGGATATAGTCCTTCAGCTGATTCCACTGGCGGAAGAACAGGAACTGGAGATAGATATAAAAATCAACATCCTCCACCAGTTCTTTCTGATACCGTTCCACCGTCGCCGGCTTTCTCAGACGGATGTCCTCATCCGGCCAGTCAAGCCAGCTTACCATATTGAAATGGCGTTTGAGTGCCATAAACAGGCCGTAATTCTCCACCCATGGATTCTGGTTCCGGAACGCCTGTACCGCCTCCAGATCCCGGGCATATCCCCGATAATATGCCTTTCTCAGCACAGCAAACCGGTTTTCGTAGATTTTTCCGTAATCCACACGACCGGGATCCATGCCCCAGTCCAGTGTGTTGTACTCCTCCGGCTTCAGCAGATGATCCTCCGCCAGCATATCCAGATCAATGAAATAGGGATTTCCGGCAAAGGTGGAAAAGCTCTGATAGGGACTGTCTCCATAGCTTGTGGGTCCCAGGGGCAGCAGCTGCCAGTAGCGCTGTCCCGAGGCTTTCAGAAAGTCCGCAAATGCATAGGCCTCCTTGCCGAAGGTGCCGATGCCGTATTTAGAAGGAAGGGAAGAAATGTGCATCAAAATGCCGCTTCTGCGTTCCATCGGGTATGACCCCCTTTCTGAAAACTCGGGTTAGCCCTTGACTGCACCAGCCATGACACCCTTGATAATATACTTCTGGCAGAAAATATAAACGATGATAATGGGCAGCACCGTCATAACAATGCTCGCCATCATGGGGCCCATGGACACTTTGCCATAACTGCCCCGGAAATACTGGATCAGGATGGGAATGGTCATATACTTTTTCCGGTCCAGCACCAGATAGGGCAGCAGATAGTCATTCCACAGCCACATAGCTTCCAGAATGCCCACGGAGATCATGGTGGGCTTTGTCACCGGCAGAACCACATGGAAGAAGGTGCCGATGGGGCCACAGCCGTCGATCATGGCGGCTTCCTCCAGTTCCAGCGGAACATATTTCATAAAGCCACAGAACATAAATACCGCAAGTCCGGCACCGAAGCCCAGATAGATAATACAGATATTATAGGGCGTGTCCAGATTCAGCTTATCCGCCGTGGAGGACAGGGTAAACATCAGCATCTGGAAGGGCACCACCATGGAGAACACAAACATGTAATAGCACAGCTTTGTCCACCAGGTTTTCACCCGGGTAATAAA
>CAZFGL010000121.1:0-6622 GCA_964518645.1 uncultured Oscillospiraceae bacterium
CCCACACGACCAGCTTGGAAGGCTGGGATTCTAGCCATTGAACTACACCCGCACAGGGCTGAAATGTCAGCCTTTGAATATTAACACACGCACCGCTTTTTGTCAAGAACTAAATTTAAAAAAATCAAAAATTTTACCAGATACTCAGAACCCAGCCCTTCAGATACAGAGCGGAGTCCTCTCCGATTGCCGCAGGATGGTCTCTGGACTGCATAATCTCCCGGATCAGCCGCACCTGCCGTCCGCTGTCCACAGCAGCCTCCCGGAGCATTTTCAGAAACAGTTCTTTGGTCATAAACTGGCTGCATGAGCAGGTGATCATAAACCCGCCGGGTTTGGTCAGCTTCATGCACCGGTAATTCAGTTCCTTGTACCCCTTATAGGCGCTCTCCAGCACCCTGCGGGACTTGGCAAAGGCAGGAGGATCCAGCACCACCACATCGTACTGTCTGCCCTCGTCGCAGAAGCGATGTGCAAGCTCAAACACATTTTCACAGATGGTGTTCACAGTCACACCGTTCAGAGCCGCGTTTTTCCGCACCAGCTCCAGCGCCGTTTCCGACACATCCACCGCATCCACGGATTGTGCCCCATAGATCGCCCCGTGAACCGAGAATCCGCCACTACAGCAGCAGAGATCCAGCAGGGTCTTTCCCGCCACATATTCCTTCAGGATTCCCCGGTTCTCCTGCTGATCCAGGAAATGGCCGGTTTTCTGTCCCTCCGCAATATTCACCAGCATTCTGGCATCATGCTCCATGATCTCCACCGTTTCCGGCACAGATCCATACACACAGCCCTTACGCTGCTCCAGACCCTCCTTTTCCCGGACGGGCAGATCATTTCTCTCATAAATTCCTTTGGGCTGAAACAGCTCCACCAGGATCTCCACAATGGTATCCTTCCAGTTTTCCAGCCCCAGGGACACGATCTGGAAGGAGAGGTAATCCCCGAATTTATCCACCGTAAGCCCCGGCAAGCCGTCAGAATCCCCGAATACCACCCGACAGGCATTGGTCAGACCGATGCTTTTCCGGTACTCCCAGGCTCTCGTGATCCGTCTCAGGAAGAAGTCCCGGTCGATCTCTTCTTCTCCGTCCCGGGTCAGCACCCGGACGACGATCTTGCTCCGGCTGTTAAAAAAGCCCTTTGCAATAAACCGCCTGCGGCTGTCCAGCACGTCTACCGTGCATCCGTCAAAGCAGGTATCCGTACACCACTGTATCTCATTATCATAAATCCACAGGGAGCCGGAGAAAATATCCTGTTCCTCCCCACGTTTCAGGCAAACCTGTCTGTCCATTTATATCTCCTTGTCGCAGAAACCACAGCAGCACTTTCCGCCCACATCCTTGGTCAGGTTGGGCAGATACAGCTCTGTCTGGGTGATACAGTTGGGGTTGTGACACAGAGGCTTCGTACCGATGCTCTGAGACTCCGGCTTCTTTCTCCCCTGCTCCACCAGCTTCATCAGCAGTGCCATTCGTGCAAACATGCCGTAACGGGCCTGTTCAAAATAAACGGCTCTGGGGTCATCATCCACATCCTGGGCGATTTCATCCACTCTGGGCAGGGGATGCATGATAAGAAGATCCTTCTTGGCATTCTGGAGCTTGCTGCGGGTCAGCACATATACCCCCTTCAGCCGGTCATATTCCAGAGGATCCACAAACCGTTCCCGCTGGATCCGGGTCATATAGAGCACGTCCAGCTGGGGCATGGTTGCCTCCAGATTGGTGACCTCCACAAAGCGCTGGCCATTGGCCTTCATAAAGTCCACCATATATCCCGGGATCGCCAGTTCCCGGGGGGCGATCAGGTAGAAGCACACATTGGGGAATTTCGCCATGGCCTTAATCAGGGAATGCACCGTTCTGCCATATTTCAGATCACCGCACAGGCCGATATTCAGGTCTCTGATCTCTCCCCGCAGGGTTGCAATGGTGGTAAGATCCGCCAGTGTCTGGGTCGGGTGCATATGACCGCCGTCTCCCGCATTGACCACCGGCACATCGGCATAGAGGCTGGCTGCCTTGGCTGCGCCTTCCTTGGGGGAGCGCATAACGATCACATCCGCATATCCGGACACCATTTTGATGGTATCCTTCAGGGTCTCTCCCTTGGAGGTAGAGGAGCTTTTGGGATCAGCAAAGCCAAACACATTGCCCCCCAGCCGAAGCATGGCAGTCTGGAAGGAGAAATTCGTCCGTGTGGACGGCTCAAAAAAAAGGCTCGCCATAACGTCACCATGAAGCGCATCCGTAAAATCTCCGGGATGCGCAATGATCTGACTGGCCAGCCCATATAATTCGTTCCACTCTTCCAGAGAGAGGTCTTCAATATCAATCAAATTCCTGAGTTTCAATTCAGCAGCCTCCATTTCTCACATCTTCTGTTCAAATCGATTTATTCTAGCATAGAACCGCCGTTTACACAAGACACATGTTGCCGAAATTCCTGCAATATGTTATACTTGCCTTTGGTGATTCATATGAACAATATTCCATTATTCGCCTCTCAGGGCGGTACGGCTTCTCTGGTTCTCCGGGAAACCCCCTTTACCGGGAAGGCATATATCATTCTTCAACTGATTGTGGAAGACAAACTTCCGGAAATGATCGCGGAGTGCTGTGGCTTCTGTCGTTCCTGCGGTGCCACAGAGTGCTTCGTCAGCCGCGGAGACGGGGACGAGCTGCCCATTCCCGTGGCCTACGAGACCATCCGGATGACCGTTCACAAAGACCTTCTCCCACCGGGTAAACCTGTGACTCTCGCCCCCATTCAGGAGGCCAACGACGGCATCTACATTCGCCTGTACAATCAGTGCTTTGCCCATGTATCCGGAGCTGCCGCCTATGACCGGAAGCAGATCCAGCGGATCTATCTGCTCCACCAGAAGGCATTTCTGGCGTTTCTGCCCGACGGAACACCCTTTGGCTTTGGAGAACTTCACGATAACGAGCTGGCCGCCGTAGGGGTTTTGCCGGAATACCGGGGACGGGGACACGATCTCACCCTCGCCCTTCTTGCCCACTGTCCCGGCCCTGTCTGTTCCCTTACCGTGGCCTCTGACAATTTGAGAGCCCTGCGGATGTATGAAAAACTCGGGTTTCAGCAGGAGGAGGTCGTCTCCCGCTGGTACCGGGGCTGATTTTAAGACCGCAAAAAAGGAGCGCACCGCCGAGGCAGTGCGCTCCAATCTTTTATTCTGTTCTCAGCGCTTCCACAGGATCCTTCCGTGCCGCAGTCTTGGAGGGGATCAGCCCCGCAAGCATAGTAAGCAGTACAGAGATCACCACAAGCACCGAACCACCCACAGCGGGGAGCTTGGAGATGGTCTTGATTCCGGTCAGGTTGCAGATAATCATATTAATCGGCACATTCAGCACCAGCGTCACACCAATGCCCAGAAGTCCTGCTGCCAGTCCGATAATCAGGGTCTCGGCATTGAACACCCGGGAAATATCCTTCTTGGATGCACCGATGGAACGGAGAATACCGATCTCCTTAGTACGTTCCTGTACAGAGATCAGGGTGATAACACCGATCATAATGGAGGATACCACAAGGGAGATGCCTACAAAAGCAATGAGCACATAGCTGATAATATCCACAATATTGGTGACAGAACTCATCAGCAGTCCCACATAGTCCGTGTAGCGGATCACCTTTTCTTCGTGTCCCTCTGCGGTCTGACGATCATTGTATGC
Source organism: uncultured Oscillospiraceae bacterium (assembly GCA_964518645.1). Classification (GTDB taxonomy): domain Bacteria; phylum Bacillota; class Clostridia; order Oscillospirales; family Oscillospiraceae; genus HGM13006. The sequence continues at coordinate 3,711 of CAZFGL010000121.1, forward strand.
GTCCAGGGCATCAGTCAGGGCTTCCTTCTCCTCAAAGGAGGAACAATACAGATTGATGGTGCTGGGCTCATCCAGATTCACCGCATGCAGCAGATTAATGTTTGCGTCATAGGTGCTGTCGGAAATTTTCTTTTCCCTGGGGGCAGCACCACCGTCGGAGGCCAGTGCATCAAAGGCGCCCTGATCCAGCACTCCGTATTCAATCAGCATGCTGGCCTGCTCTTCCTCGGAAAGGGCTGCAAGCTGTCCCGCATAGGCTGCGGGCATTGCGGCGATTGTCTCTTCCAGCATTGCCTTCTGCTCCTGGCTGAGAGTGGCTGTCTCTTCACCGGCAGCAGCTTCCTCTTCCTTGATTTTCAGTGCAGCTTCTGTATCCGGGAACGGCAGACCGGTGAACACGTCCGTATCCGGATCAGCCATCTGCTGGCGGACAATTGCGCTGCCCTCCACTGCATGGATCACATACTCTGTCAGCGCAGGGGTATAACCAATGGAACCATAGGTCATATTGGTTTCGGAGGTGGAGCGGACAACACCCACAACCTTCAGGGTCTCCGCATTTTCCACCAGATTCTCCATATAGTTCTCGTCATCGGACATATCCACCCATACGCCCTGTTCATTCTGCACATAGTAATCTGTGGGAAGAACCAACCGAAGGTCCATACCCATCAGTTCCTCATAATCATAGGCTGCCTTGGCCTGTGCAACCTCCATATCCACAGAGCCGTCCTCCAGCATCTGCTTCTGCATTTCTGCAAAGGCATCCTTCAGGTCGTTTTTATCCAGAACGCCCAGACAGTACAGGAAGTAGTCTGCAATGGAATAGTTGTTGTCCACCACCAGAACCACTTCATTATAGTTTTCCGGCCAGTTGCCTTCCAGCAGCTCATAATCGCTGTCCAGCATATCCTGATTGCCGATCAGTTCATGGAAAACATCCATCTGAGAGGACATCATACCGCCCATGCCGCTGTTGTTCATGTTCTCCATATTCTCAGCGATCATGGTCAGGCCAATATCCCCCAGCAAATTGGAGGGGTTGACCTGCTGAAGCTCCCCGGCCACATTGGTTGTGAAAACGCCGATCTGGGTATTGTAGGTATACTGGATCTCCGAGGTGAGATTCACAATGTCATTGTCTCCCTCATCCAGATATGCCTTAAAGCTCTTCAGGTCATTGGCCGTAAGCTGATTGAACATGGAATCCATGACAGATGCCATAATATCGCTGGAGTAGACCTTTCCCGGCTCATGATCCTCCACGCCCACGCTCATCATCGAGGTCATCATGGAGGTCATATCCACAGAGGCCTGTTCAATGGTGATGGGATAAGAGGTAAGGGTATCCTCCTCCATTTTATCAATATAGGACTGTACACCATTGGAAAGGGACATAATCAGTGCAATGCCAATGATACCGATCGAACCGGCGAAGGCGGTCAGGATGGTACGTCCCTTTTTGGTCATCAGATTGTTCAGAGACAGGGTGAATGCAGTAAAGAAGGACATGGAGGGCTTTTTTGCCGCCTTTTGTTCTTTGGCAGCAGGCACTTCCTCCTCCCCGTCATAGGGCATGGTGTCAGACACCACTTCACCATCCAGAAGCCGGATGATACGGGTGGAATACTTCTCCGCCAGTTCCGGGTTGTGTGTGACCATGATTACCAGTTTATCCTTGGCCACTTCCTTGAGGATCTCCATAACCTGCAGGGAGGTCTCCGAATCCAGTGCACCCGTAGGCTCATCCGCAAGGAGAATGTCCGGATTGTTCACCAGCGCACGGGCGATTGCCACACGCTGCATCTGACCGCCGGACATCTGATTGGGCTTTTTCCGGAGCTGATCTCCCAGTCCCACCTTTTCCAGTGCTTCCTTTGCCCGTCTGCGCCGCTCTGCCTTGGAGACACCGGACAGGGTCAGCGCCAGTTCCACGTTGGAAAGCACGCTCTGATGGGGGATCAGGTTATAACTCTGGAATACAAAGCCGATGGAATGGTTTCGGTATGTGTCCCAGTCCCGATCTTTAAACTCTTTTGTGGATTTTCCGTTGATCACAAGATCACCGGAGGTGTAACGGTCAAGGCCACCTACAATATTCAGCAGGGTCGTCTTACCGCAGCCGGACTGTCCCAGAATGGAAACAAACTCATTTTCCCTGAAATTCAGTGTCAGTCCTTTCAGTGCGTGGACCGTCTCTTCACCGGAAAGATAGTCCTTTTTAATGTTTTTCAGCTGTAACAACGCGATTTACCCCTTTCACACAGAAAGCGCCGTATTTTATTTCATAATAGGATAACACATTGATATAAAGAGAGTGTGAACTTTTTTTTAATTACCGAAAACATTGACAACGGAAAATGAAAGGAGTAGAATATGGGCGTGAATTTCCCCGGAATCAGGAGGATAGATTATGGATCAGCATCTGAACAGCAGCGGTCTTCTGACGCTGGTGCAGCACTTTCGTCGTCTGGACTGGGACAAGGCCATCGACGGACTTACACAGCCGGAGTATCTTGTTCTTGCAGCGGTGGAGCTGGGACAGCAGCACAATCCGGATCAGCCGGGTATTTATGTCTCCGCTCTGGCTGAGTATATGATGATCTCTGTCTCCATGGCCTCCAAGCTTCTGAAATCCATGGAAGAAAAGGAATGGATCCTCCGTACCATTGACCGGAACAGTCGCCGGAACACCTTCGTCTCCCTGACCCCGCTGGGAAAAGAGACCCTTGCCCGGGCGAATCAGGCCATGGAGCGGGTACACCGTGCGGTGAGAAAAAAGATGGGGAAAGAATCTCTGGAACAGCTTATCAGCAATGTATCCCTTCTGTTCAGCTGTTATGAGGAAGTTCTGGGACAGATGTAACCCGTCCCCTGCACCCGGTGGGGTGCATATACAATCAATATGACAG
>CAZFGL010000122.1:0-6600 GCA_964518645.1 uncultured Oscillospiraceae bacterium
CGTCCGGCTCGCCGTCAGGTGGAGGGATGCCCCGTCATCAGAATGAGGGGAGGTGGAATTCCTATGGAGCAGTTGCCAGCTGCCGTCTGAGATTGTGAAAAAACTCGATCTATGTAAACGCCAACATATGGAACGACTGTGTGTTGGCGTTTGCACAGAATGCATTTTCATATTTTTATCAAAGGGGTGAAACTGTGGACGAATATTATTCCGAAAATGATCTTCCTGTGATGCTTACAATCATGGAGCTGGCAAAGCTTCTTCGTGTCAGCAAGAACACTGCATACAACTTTATCAAATCCGGTAAAGTGCCTTACGTAAAAGTTGGTCATCAGATCCGTGTGTTCCGGGATGATGTCATGCGATACATCCAGGCTCCGTAAGAAATTTGATTTCCTCCGTCGGGGCTGGTATACTTTCTCCATACAGATGTTCCGTTTGTGGAGACACCAGACGTTGGAGGTGAGGAAACCAATATTTCATGAAAAGGAGCAAGATTGTGAAACCAACAAAGAGATGGAACCGCTGGGAGATCACCTATCGGATTCCCGGCTATACGAAACTGTTTTCAGAACGTTTTGATACGGTAGAAGAAGCCAACATCCGCATTGCTGAGATTGAGTATCACCGCCAGCGTGGAACCCTCAAGCCTCCAGCCAAGGTCAAAAAGGTACGGTATATGACCGTCGGCGAGTATCTGGACGAGTATGTGAACCGCTATGGCACACTTCACTGGGGCGATTCCTATTATAGCGTTTCAGTTCATCGAATCAACGACTATATTAAGCCCTACATTGGGCATTTGCTGCTTAAAGACCTTACCACACGTGATTTGGACGATTATTACGCAATGTTGCTGGAAGCTCCGGCAGTTGTTCTTCCGGGGCACAAGGATGACACAAAAACCGTATCCTACAGCGTCATTGAGAAAATCGCCGGTCTGATTCGGGCTGCACTTTCCCAGGCGATTAAGTGGGGGTATATTCCGTTCAATCCGGCAAACGCTGCAACAGTTCCCAAAGGGCCGACTAAGAAACGGGAAGTCTGGACACCGGAAGAAGCAAAAACAGCACTCAGTAACTGTGCTGACCTGAATTTGAAAGTTTGTATGCTGCTTGCCATCGGTTGTTCATTGCGGGTGGGAGAAATCCTCGGTTTGCAATGGGATTCCATTCATATCACAGAAGACAGCCTTCAGAATAATACCTCGGTTTTAGAGGTAAAACAGGAATTAAAGCGGTGCGACAAAAAGACTCTGGAAATTCTGGATGGGAAGAAACGTTCCAATGTATATTTCACCTTTCCGGAGACCAGGCCAAACTGCAAGACGTCCCTGGTTTTGAAATCCCCCAAAACCGACAGTAGCGTGCGAAGCGTGTATATTCCGAATACCGTTGCCAGTGCCCTGCGTGACCTCAAGCATCAGCAGGAGGTCAGATGCAGGGAACTGCATGGTTTGTATCAGAACTTTGATATGGTGATTGCCCAAGCTGACGGACGACCCACAGAGGAACGGCTGATCGCTAAGGCCATGAAGCAGCTCATTCAGGACACTGGACTGCCAGAGGTGGTGTTTCATTCACTCCGGCATCTTAGTACCTCGATGAAGCTGCAAGTCAGTGGTGGCGATATCAAGGCGGTGCAGGGGGATACAGGCCATGCCCAGGCAGCGATGGTTACAAATGTGTATGCCCATACTTTTAATGAAAACCGGAAACGAATTGCTGACCGGATGGAAGCATCATTCTTTGAGGCAGCGGTACCGGAAAAGAAAGGTACAAATCCAGAGGAAAAACGAATCCTTGAACTGCTTGCGACAAATCCGGAGCTGACGGCGTTGATTCTGGCGATGACGAAAAAGACCAGCTAATATCAAATAAACACAAGTGAATATGAACAGTTCCGACAAATTTGTTAGAGAATTGTTAGAGAATTCGATTATGAACAGCCAAAAGAAAGCAAAAAAGTTCCCGGTTTCAACCGAAAACAGTCAAAACCGGGAACTTTTCTGGAGCTGCTAGCCAGATTCGAACTGGCGACCTCATCCTTACCAAGGATGCGCTCTACCTGCTGAGCTATAGCAGCACACTGATAGCCTGATTATTATATGTGATTTCCCGTGATTTGTCAAGGATTTTTTCCTGTTTACCCAGAAAAAAGCCGTCGTCCGGAGGCGACGGCTTTTAAATACCCGTAAATCAGCGGGGGATATAATACTTCAGTGTCCTAAATAAATCCAATATATTTCCGTTAATCTTTATAACCTCAGGTTATAAGTAATTGATTTTGGTTATAAATGTGGTATAATATAACTACAAACTATTGGAGGTATGCACATTGGAACTTACATACCTGTATTATTTCAAAGTGATTGCGGAAAAAGAGAACATGTCCCGTGCCGCAGAAAGTCTGCATGTATCACAGCCCGCTTTGAGCAAGACCATCTCCAAGCTGGAACAGAGTCTGGGGGTCACCCTTTTTGAACGAAAAAAAGGCCGGATCAGTCTTTCTCCCATTGGTGCTGATTTTTACCGTCAGGTCTCAAAGGCCTTCGATTGTATCGACGAGGGACAGCGGATCATTGATGCATACAAACAGTCTGCCAGCAACACCGTCACCATTGGTTCCCCGGTATCGGAACTGCTCAATTCCCTGATTCTCAGCTATATGAACACCCAGCGGGATTCCCTGCAAATTTCCCAGTTTCTCTACAGCCCTGAGATACTTCAGGAACAGCTCATCAGTGGCAAGCTGGACTTTGCGCTGACCCCAATTCCCTTCCACGACCCGGAAATCACCCAGATCAAGCTGATGGACGAGGAGATCATTCTGGCGGTGGGGCGAAGCCACCCCCTGGCAAACCACCCCTTCATTCGTCTTGCAGACTGCAAAAACGAAAACTTCTTCGTGAACGAATCCAGCTTCGACCGCCGGGCAGTGACTGACAACTGCAAGGCCATGGGCTTTACCCCCAATATTACCCTTTGCAGCAACGAGCCCCGGATCATTGACGAAGCGCTGGAGTCCGGCCGTGGTGTCAGCATGGTTCCTGCCAATGTGTTTTACGAAAAATTCCGGGACGACAACCCGGTTGTGGGTCTGCGCTTTACGGACATTGAGGTGTTCCGTTTTATCTCCATTGTTTCCAGAAAGGATCGCACCCTGATGGAGCAGCCCAGAAAGCTTTATAACTATGCGGTCTCCTACTTTGAAGAATACGGAAAACAGCTTCAGGCCTTTATGGACAGCTATTTCCCGCCTATGGATTTCGGTGACCGTAAGAACATCGGTCTCAACCGGGAGGAAAACATCGGTGTCCCGGATCCCGCCATTCGCCTCTCCGAATAATTCTGCTTCCACCGGCAGCTTTTGTCGGTGGATTTCTTTATTTTCTCGAAGTCCATACCCAAAAATGCGGAATCAATAACCCAGGGTTATAATGTATTAAAAATATGTATTTGGAAAAACAGTACTTTTCCTGTAGAATGGTATGGATAATAATTCAGAAAGGGGCATCATCATGTCCAAATATGATATTCTGTTTCAACCCTTCAAGCTGGGTAATCTGACTCTGAAAAACCGGATCATTTCCGCACCTACTTCCCTTGCGGAGATGGGTCCCGGCGGAGTATATTCCCCCGAAAACATGGCTTATTATGAGCTTCGCGCCAAGGGTGGCGCTGCCCTGGTTAATGTAGGTGAGGCCGTTGCCCACGGTGCCACCGGCCCGGACCACCCCTCCATGGTCACCCTGGACAATCCCAGTGCTGTTCCCTCCATGTATGAGCTGGTGTCCACCATTCACAAATATGGTGCCTACGCCTCCATTGAGTTTGGTCATGGTGGCAAGCGCTGCAACCCCGCATTTCTGCCCGGTCATGTGCTCCCTGTAGGCCCCTGCGATATTTTTGACGACAAGGGAAACCAGACTGTTCGTGGCATGGACCGGAAGCTGATGGACGATGTGATCGGCGGTTACCGCCGCTCCGCTGCCAACTGTGCAATGGCCGGCTTTGACATTCTGACCATTCACGCCGGTCACGGCTGGCTGCTGGCGCAGTTCCTGTCTCCCCTCTCCAACCACCGCACCGACGAATACGGTGGCAGCCGCGAAAACCGGTGTCGTTTTGTGATCGAGGTTCTGAAGGCTGTTCGTGAGGGCGCACCCAAATGTCTCATTGAGCTGAGAATCTCCGGGTCTGAGCTGACTGCCGGTGGCTACGACCTGAACGAGGGCGTAGAGCTGTGTAAGATGCTGGAGCCTTATGTGGATCTGTTCAACATTTCCGCCGGTGTCATGGAGGATCTTTATACCTGGATCATTATGCATCCCAGCATGTTCCTGCCTCAGGGCTGCAACGTATATCTGGCTGAGGCTGTGAAGAAGGCCGTCAGCAAGCCCGTATCCTGTGTGGGTGCCATCTCCGATCCGGATAAGATGGTGGATATTCTGGAGAACGGTCAGGCTGACCTGATTGCGCTGGGTCGTGCTCTGGTGGCTGATCCCGAGCTTCCCAACAAGCTCCGTGAGGGACGTGTGGATGAGATCCGTCGCTGCCTGCGCTGCTACTCCTGCCAGGGACAGATGATGAAGACCCGGAACATTCTCTGCACCGTGAACCCTGTGATCGGACAGGAATACGATGCCAAGTATCGCCTCCCCGCCGGAAATAAGCACCGTGTGGCAGTAATCGGCGGTGGCCCCGGCGGTATGCAGGCTGCCATCACCTGTGCTGAGCGTGGTCATCAGGTTGAACTTTACGAAAAAACTGACTCCCTTGGCGGTGCTCTGAAGTTTGCACAGCACGAAAGCTTCAAGCATGACCTTTACCGCTTTGCCCAGTGGCAGGCACATCAGCTGGAGCTGAAAAACATCCCCGTTCATCTAAACACCGAGGTCACCACTGAATTCCTGGATTCTCTGGATGTGGATACCGTCATCTGCGCTGTGGGTGCAGACCCCATCGTCCCTGCTCAGTTCGGCATTCCCGGGGACAACTATGTTCTGGGTACCGATCTGTTTGAGGAAGGTGTCACCCTGGGCAAAAAGATCGTCATCATGGGTGGCGGTCTGGTTGGCTGCGAAACCGCACTGCATCTGGCAGAGGAGGGACATCAGGTCACCGTGATCGAGATGGCTCCCGACATTGCCATGGAGACCACCGCAGCACACCGCCGTGCTCTGAAGGTACGCATGGGTCTTCATCCTGATCTGGCCGGTGGCAAAAACACCGCTCCCGGACTTGTGGTTCCCACCCTTCAGGTGTCCACCAAGTGCAAGGAGATCACCGACGAGGGCGTCATTGCAGTGACTCCCGACGGCAAGGAAACCCTGTTCCCCGCAGACACCGTGATCTGTGCCCTTGGTCTCCGTCCCAAGGCTGCTCTGGTGGACGAGCTTCGCAAGACCCGTCACAACTTTATCCCCATTGGCGACTGCATCAAGACCCAGCAGGTCACTCAGGCCGTGCGTCTGGGCTATGACGTGGCAGTCAGCCTCGACTAAGTAACACCGCAGCTCCGGATCTTTCCGGAGCTGCTTTAGAAAGGAGATAAACCATGTACATCATCGGAAAGACATGTCTGTGCTGTCATAACTGCGCACTGGAATGTCCCGCAGGTGCCATCGACTATAAGGGCACCGGATACGAGATCGACCAGGATAAATGTATCCACTGCGGTCAGTGTATGGACATCTGCAACGTCGGTGCCATCACAGACACAGAAAACACCACTCCCGCAGCCCCCCATGCTCCCATTGAGAAAACAGCAGACCTTGTGGTAATCGGCTGTGGAGGTTCCGGCTCCATTGCCGCCGTAAGGGCAGCAGAACTCAGCGGAAAGAAAGTGATTGTTCTGGAGAAGGCCGCAAAATACGGTGGCAGTGCCTGGTATGCGGGCTTCGAGGTCATGGGCGGTGGCCCCGGTGGAGGCCCCGGCGGTCCCGGTGGTCCTGGTGGTCCCGGTGGTGACCGGTTCATGGGCAAAGTCTCCAAGGAGATTCAGGACGTTGCACGCAGCGCCCCCAAAGAATTCTCCGACTGGATGCTGACCATGGACGGGGTAAAGGAGCACTGGGTAGAAAAGCCCGCTCCCTTCGGCCCCGGAAAGGCTGTGGGTCTCAAGGGACGTACTTACTTCAATCTGAAATGCCGTGATGAGGCCATCGGCCCCGGACGGGGTGGCAGCTTCGTGGTTGAAACCATGGTACGTCAGTTCCCCCGGCTGGGCATCGAACTGCTCACCGGCACCGGTGCTAAGAAGCTCCTGACTGAAAACGGCAAGATCACCGGGGTAGTTGCTCAGGATGCCGGTGGCGAGATCCTGATTCACTGTGATGCCGTTGTGGTTGCCGCAGGTGGCTTTGCATGGAATGATGATCTTCTCCGGGAGTACTGGCCCTGGTTCATGACAGACGATCCCACTGCCGAGCATGTTCACCGTTTTGCAGCCCCCACCAATACCGGTGATGCAACGGTTCTGGGTGAGAGTGCAGGGGCATGGGTGGATTACGACAACTTTACCGTAAACCTCTTTGGTCCTGTTCACCACCCCTTCTCCTTCTGCCTGTTTAAATTCGCCTGCGAGCCGGAGATCATC
>CAZFGL010000123.1:0-6593 GCA_964518645.1 uncultured Oscillospiraceae bacterium
GTTGTACAGATTCTTCCCGTCCACCCAGTCGTATTCCGCCTGCATCCAGCCGGAGGGGTAGACGGAACTGATGGAGCCACGCTCCTCAGTGGGCATGAGATCCGGCCCGATGTTGGCGTAGCATGCCCCGCAGCGACCCAACTGATCCAGATCCGTATAGAATTCATAGGACTGGGTATTGAACTGGTCGGGGTCGAACTGGGGCACATTCCCGTTCAGTTCCACATAGGGGCTGCCTGCGTAATCCGGCAGATTTTGCAGGGTAATATTCTCCGCTTCCTGATTTGTTGCTTCTCCGGAGGGCAGGGCGGTTTCCACGGCGGATGCAGATGGGGCATCGGCGGGAGAATAGGTGCCACTGCAGCCGGTGAGAAGCAGCAGGGCAAGAAGCAGCGAGAGAATTCTGTATTTCATGGGGTTCCTTCTTTCAAATAGGGTGGAGAACAGGCCGGGGCCTTATTTCTCCCCGTGCCGCTGGGACAGGGCCTCCTTCAATGCGGGGAAGGCGGCACCGAGACGGCGGGTAAAGAACTTGGGGGCGGTGAAAAGATTGCTGCGCAGTTCCTGCTGACGCTGTTCCAGACGCTGCTGCCGGAGATGAAGCTCGCTGCGGGTTTCGGAGACCCGCTGTTCCAGTGTCTCTTTGGCCTCCTCCAGTTTGGCATCCACGTTCAGGGCCCGGGTGCCAAGATTTCTGGACATGGCATCGGAGATCTCGTGGAGGGAATCTGCCACCTGCTGAAGCTCGGTCAGCTGTTTCCGGATGCCCAGAATGGTCACCAGGGTGACGATCATATCCGCCACAAACAGCCCCAGCAGCACACCCAGCAGGATCCAGCCCAGCATCGTGGGGATCCGCTCCACCAGGCCCATGATCATGGGATGGATCAGCCGGACGGCAAAGGTCACCGCAAGACCCCACATCAGGGAGAATTCCAGACAGATGTACCCGCCCAGCTGGAAGGGGCGGTCGGTGTAGTCCCACCAGCGGGTGTGAAAGATCTTTTCAAGGATCCAGCCGGTGAACAGCTCCACAGCACTGCAAAGGAGTCCGCCCAGCAGGAACAGAAGAAACAGATTGTCCTTGACCGGCTCCACCACCAGCAGCACACCCAGCATGCCAACGCCGTAAATGGGGCAGACGGGGCCACCCAGAAATCCGCGGTTGACCACCTGTCCCCGGTTCACGGTGACAAAGCACACCTCCAGACACCAGCCCAGAAAGGCATAAATAAAGAAGAGCCACAACAGCTCACTGACTGAATAATCCATAGAAATGCCTCCAAATCAATCAGGTTTTGTTTGAAAACAGTTTACACAAGAAAGGGTTTCTTGTCAATGAGCGTTTTTTCATGGCAGTACTTGTAAAGAGAAGCGGGATTCGGTATAATGATTGCAAAAAAAGAAAAAGGAGCAATGAAAATGATTACAATTCAGGAACTTTACGACCGGCTGAACGGCCCCTTCTATTTCTGCACCGTGGACGGGGATCAGCCCCGGGTGCGTCCCTTCGGCTTTCTGATGATGTTTGAGGATCGGCTGTATTTTGGTTGTGGCACCCATAAGGCTGCTTACGGGGAACTGATGAAGAATCCCAATGTTGAGGTCTGCGTGTTCAAGAACGGCAGCTTCCTCCGGGTTCGGGGCAAGGCTGTGATCGACGACCGTCCGGAGGTTCAGGTGGCCATGTATGAAAGCTCTCCCTTCCTGAAGGATACTTACAATGAGGAGACCGGCCACTATCATATGTGCTTCTATCTGGAGGATATGTCCGCCATGGAGTTCAAGGGACCGGAGGCCATCCGGCTGATTTGATTCCGGAAGGCATACGGAGATAAAGGAGGAAACGTTATGGTTTGCCCAAACTGCGGTGTTCAGCTGCCGCCTAACTGCGATTTCTGCAAGTATTGCGGAACAAAACTGAGTCCGGAGAATGCGTCCCACCCTGGGGAGACAGTCCCCCCGGTGAGCCACCCGGAGGAGAAAAGCTTCTGCACGGAATGCGGAACGGCGCTGGATCCGGTGACGGGAAGCTGCCCCAGATGTTCGCTGCCCCCGGTGGAGGCGCCTGCGACACCTCCGGTGTCCGGGAAGAGCCGGAAAAAGACCTTGCTGCCGATCGTTCTGCTGTCCCTGTTTCTGGTGATTGCGCTGGGACTCAACGTGGTACAGCTGATCACAGGCCTCTCCCGGGAGGATAAAGTCACCAGCCTGCAAGCGAGGGTAAACGTCCAGGATTGGGAGATCGAACAGCTGGAGGAGGACTATGCGGACATCCAGACGGAACTGAACCTGCTGGAAGGTACCGCAGAATCCTATGAGGAACTTTGTGACGCCCTTGCAGAGGGCGGACTTGGCCGTGGATCGGATGACTTCTATACCAGCGAAAGCGTGTTCCTGCTCAGCCCCTATACCGTAGGCCGTTCCTTCACCCTGACCACCAGCTGGAACGGCGAGGCGATCATTTCTCACAGCTATTCCTCTGATGCGGCGTGGGTGGAATTCAGCAGTGACACATGGGCTGACGAGGTGGAAATCACCATTTTCCCGGACCATGAAGGCATTACCAGAGTTACCTTTGAAAACGACTATGATTACAGTTCCTTTGACATTGTAATCATTGTGAAAGAGTAAAGCACACCCCCAGAACCGGAGCAATTCCGGGTCTGGGGGCGTTTTGTCTAAAACAGAGGTTCCAGATCGTTGGAGAACAGGGTCTGGTTCAGGGGGAGAAGGGACGTCTGATGGACGATCCCGTGTTCAATAATGGCATCCCGGGTGTCCTTGGGGTAGAGCTGAGCCTGACCGCCCAGACGGAGCAGCTGCTGGGTCTCCTCCAGGGTGAGCTCCAATGCAAAGCACAGACAGAGCAGCCGGTTTCTGGAGGGGGTACGTCGGCCGGAAAGAATCTGGTGGAGATAGACCTCGCTGAGGCAGGCACGCTTGGCAAGGCGGGATTTGGAGATCCCCTTTTCCCGGCACAGCTGAGAGATGCGCTCCTGCATTTCCTGGCAAAGTGCCTGAGTTTCGTTCTCATGAAAGAACTGATCCAGTTCAGGCGTCTCCAACAGCGCCTGATGCAAATCGTCCGTATTTCGAGTATTCAATGCGACACAACCTTTACTTTGTCAGATAGCTGGTATATAATATAGAAATATACCACTTTTTTGGGGAAATGACAATGAAAAAAGTGGAAATGAGGCAGGAATATGAACAATTTTGCGTTTTTAATAGAATCCGTTGACCGGGAGTTCCGTTCTGTCAAAACTCTGAAAGAAGGGGCACGGGGCGGTGTCTGGCTGATGCGCCACGAGAAAACAGGGAAACCCTTTATGTTTCGCCGGTTTCAGGGAGATGGGCAGGTGTACAACCGCCTGATACAGATCACCTGTGACTATCTTCCGGAGGTGTACGAAACCGGGTCGGAGGACGGGGAGACGGCTGTGTTGGAGGAATATATCGCTGGGGAGACCCTGGCGGAGTGTCTGCAATCGGCCCTGTTTTCCTCTGCGGAGACCAGAAAGATCCTGCGGGAGGTCTGCGCCGGACTTTGGACGCTCCATTCCCGGGGAATCGTCCACCGGGATATTAAGCCGGAGAATGTGATCCTGACCCCGGAACGGGCAGTGCTGATCGACTTTGATGCGGCGCGGGTGGAGAAGCGCTATCAGACGGAGGACACCCAGGTGCTGGGCACCACCGGCTACGCTGCCCCGGAGCAGTTTGGCATTTCTCAGACGGACAGCCGGGCGGATATTTACGCCCTTGGGGTTATGATGAATGTGATGCTGACGGGAAAGCATCCCTCTGTGGCACTGGCCAAAGGACGTATGGGGCGGATCGTGCTGAAATGCACCATGATGGCCCCGGAAAAGCGGTACCAGTCCGTTGGGGACCTTTTGAAGGAGCTTTAATATGAAAACATGTATGCACTGCGGTGCGTCTCTGCCGGAGGATGCGGCCTTTTGCCCACACTGTACGGAGGTTCTTCTGGAAAAAGAGCGGGTGGAGATGCCCCGTGTACGGAAAACCCGGTACGGGTATCTGCTGTTGGGGGCGATACTGGTTCTGGCGCTGGGGTGCTGGGGGATGTTCCGGCCTTCGCCGGTGGAAGAACCGGAGGAACCGGATACCCGGCTGGCTGAATCCGGTGAGGATGAGGCACCGACGGTTCAGTTCCTTGGAACCGAACCGGAAAGCACGGAAACCGTCGGGGAGCCGACGAATATTATAAGCACGGCCTACTATACGGATGAGGACGGCACCTATCAGCTGTTTCTGTGCTACGACACCCCCAGTGTTCCCTCCCGTGTTCCTCAGAGCGAACGGGAGGTCAGCATCCCGGCGGATACGGTTACCCATGTCCCCAGCATTCTGGCTGTATGCATGGAGTATTCCGACGAGGATGTGCGGGAAGAATTTATGGCGAAGGTAGCCTCCTGTCAGGTGGAGGCAATTCCGGTGGGGGATGGCGTCCCCATGGGAGTGACGGAGCCGGTCTGGAGCCCGGACTTTGAGGAAGGAACCCGGGTGAGCCATGTAGAAATGAACAGCAAAAACTGCGAGACCCTGATCCGCTGGACGCTGGAAATGAACTCCGGCGAGGTGATCCAGCTTCAGCACCGGCTATCGGTGGTGGAAACGGAAACCCTGCGGATCCTGCCGACCAGTGTGGAACTGAACACCATGGAGGATCTTCAGTATGTACTGGACAGTGTGCGGGAGGACGCAGAGCTGGGAACCGCTGTGGAGATATACCTGCCCGGGGGCGTGTTTGAGGGGGATCTGCATATCCATTCCCACTCGGTGCGTATCTTCGGCAGTACCGTCGAGGAAACGGTGTTCCGGGGAACGGTATATGCGGAGGCAACGGACAGAGAGATCGCCCGGATCTATGATGTGACCTTCGAGGGGCCGGGGGAGTACGGTGTTGTGGCTACCTCCGGTATCGTGCTGGAGCGGTGTACCCTTACAGACTGGGGTGTGGCTGCGGAGGCCAGAGACGGGGGCTGGGTCGGCGTTCACGAATGTATATTCCGGGACAATGAGGTGGGACTTCACTTTAACACCATGGACTTCTATTACTCCGACAGCGCAATTCTGAACTGTCAGTTCGAGGAGAACGGGATCGCTGTCCGGGCAACCCGGCTTCCGGAGGAGATCACCCTGCTCTTCCCCGGCACTGAATTTGGAAACAATGTGGTGGACATTCATAATAGCAGCGGTTGTGCCATGGATTACGGGGGAGCCACCTTCAATTAGCACTCTTATTACAACAAAGGATTGTAACAACTCTATGCAACCAGCTTATTGTTTTATCCTATGCATTTGATATGATTGAGGCACGGTATCATGTTACCTGCCATAACCCTGTGTCCGGCGATACCCGTATCGCCGGGCATATCTTTTCGGCGGAAAAGAGGAGAAGCTGCCGGAACGGGGTAGGGCAATCCTGAAAAATGAGGAGGATGTACAAATGGCATTGATCAACTGTCCCGAGTGCGGAAAGGCAATCTCAGATACTGCGCCCCAGTGTATCCATTGTGGGTATCTCCTGAAACCGGAGGCTGCGTCTGCGGCACCGGCAGCACCTGCTACCAAAAAGCTCTGGGAGAAGTTCGGCAAAAAGCTGCTGATCGTCGGGGGCGCTGTGGTTCTGGTGGTTCTCGCGCTTGTGTTTGTACTGCTGTACAACAACGTTGTGGTTCCCGGAAATGCTTATGAGGCGGCGGAGAAGGCTCTGGAAAATCAGGAGTTTGAAGATGCCGCAGAGATGTTTGGCGAGCTGGGTGATTATAAGGACAGCAAGGAGCGGGTGCTCCAGTGCTATTATGAGCAGGGTAAATTCCTGATGGACAAGGGCGATTATTCTGAGGCTGTGGAGGCCTTTGAATCTGCGGGCAATTATCAGGATGCGGCTGTTCGGGTCACCAGTGATTATAAGGACAGCAAGGAGCGGGTGCTCCAGTGCTATTATGAGCAGGGTAAATTCCTGATGGACAAGGGCGATTATTCTGAGGCTGTGGAGGCCTTTGAATCTGCGGGCAATTATCAGGATGCGGCTGTTCGGGTCACCAGAGCGGAGGACGCACAGGCAGAAGCAGAGGCGGAGGCCGCCTTTGAAGCACTGAAGGATAAGCTGGAAGAGGCAGACAATGCATGTGTTTCCGGAAAAGTTTCCCTGGCCTCCGACAGAATGAGCCTGTCTGTGGACAGTAAGGACAAAAATGACACGGCGGCGCTTATGGATATTCTGACGATCATTGAGATACTGGAACTGCCGGATTCCGTGTTTGATGAAATGTGCAATACCACGGCCCTGATGGGCAAGCAGAATGCCCAGTACGGAGATTTTGACATCTCCTGGTCTTACCATCCGGACAACGGACTGGACGTAATCTTCAAAATCGCACAGTAAAAACGAAGGGTGTGCCGCAGCATTTGCGGCGCACCCTTTCGGAATTTTAAGTGAAAGCAGAAAAAAGAGGGAACGGCGTACCGTTCCCTCTTTCAAATTATCCTGTGATATTGGGTTGCGGGGAAATGGATTACTTGAAGTAACGATCCCGGAGACCCTGGAATGCACGGCCGTG
>CAZFGL010000124.1:0-6521 GCA_964518645.1 uncultured Oscillospiraceae bacterium
GTATGAATGTACTGCTCACCATGCTGGACGAGATCCGCACAAAATTCGATCTCAGCATTCTCATTGTCACCCACGATTTCGCCATGCTCAGCCGGTTTGTGGACAAGGTAGTATTGCTGAAGGAGACGGTTCTCACCTCCGGAACCCCCGATCAGGTGCTTTCCTCTTCGGAATTCAGGAGTGTATTTCATATGGCAGGAGGCGGCGAAGAATGATGAATCTCTGGTATCAGATCGTGTCCCTGCTGCCCTTTGAATGGGCTCAGCCCGGCACCATGCTGTTTATGAAAAATGCTCTACTGGGTGTTCTTGTGCTTTGCCCCCTGCTGGGGCTGCTCTCCACCCATATTGTCACGGGAAAAATGAGCTTTTTCTCCGATGCGCTGGGTCATTCCGCCTTCACCGGCATCGCCATTGGTTCTATCTGTGGCATGGCCTTCCCTATGGGTGCCGCCGTTGGATTCAGCATTATTTTCTCCCTGCTGTTTACCTATGTCCGTAGAAAATCCACCCTGTCCGGAGACACCATTATCGGCGTTTTTTCCTCTACCGCTGTGGCTGCAGGTATTCTGATCGCCACTTGGGGTGGCGGCAGTTTCACCAAGTTTAACAGCTACCTCATCGGTGACATTCTCTCCGTGACCCCGGTTCAGATCGGTCTGCTGGCACTGGTACTGCTGGCCGTGGTGCTTCTGTGGTATTTCTGCTCCAACCGACTCTTTCTCTCCGTACTGCATCCCAATCTGGCAAACAGCCGTGGGATCCGGGTGGGACTTGTCCAGGGGCTTTTTACCGTGGTCATTGCCGTTGTGGTAACCATGGCCCTGAGCTGGGTCGGTCTGCTGGTAATTAACAGCCTGCTGGTGCTCCCTGCCGCCTCCGCACGGAATCTGGCAAAGAATCTGCGGCAGTATCACCTGTTCTCCGTTTTGGGTGCCCTGATATGTGGCATTCTGGGGCTGATGGCCTCCTACTATTGGGGCTGCTCCACCGGTGCGGCAGTTTCTCTGCTGCTGGCGGTCTATTTCTTCCTGAGCTTCTTTGTACACCGTTTCTCCAACTGAGAAAGGAACTTTCATGATTTTCACATCTGCGGCTGAGATTGATCCTGAAAAGATCAACAGCTTTATTTCCCGTATCCAAAATCTTTCCCTGGGCAGCATCATCAAAATCATTCTGCTGGCACTGGTGCTGCTGGTGGTCATACGGCTGCTGAACAACCTGTTTGACACATTCATTGTAAAGTCGAAAATCGACAAGAACCTGCACGGATTTCTGAGGGCAACCGTAAAGATCGTTCTTTATTTCGTCGCTGTGATGATCCTCGCAGGCAGCCTGAATATTGACGTGACCTCTCTGATCGCACTGCTCAGTGTGGCCGGTCTGGCGCTGTCTCTGGCCATTCAGGGAACCCTCAGCAATCTGGCCAGTGGCATTGTGATCCTGACCACCAAGCCCCTCCATGCGGGGGACTATGTTGCAGTGGGCACGGAAGAGGGTGCTGTGGAAGAGATCGGCATGACCTATACCCGGCTCGCCACATGGGATCGGCGCATTATCTTTATCCCCAACAGCACCGTAACCACCTCCAATGTTACAAACTATACCGTGGAGGGGAAACGCCGGGTAGATCTCACCGTATCTGCCAGCTATGAAAGCGATGTGGAGGCGGTCAAGGCCGCACTGGTGCACGCAGTCTCCACCGTTCCGGAGCTACTTCCCGACGAACCGGTGTTCGCCCGGGTCAGCGGTTATCAGGAAAGCGCTGTTGAATATGCTGTGCGGCTCTGGTGCAGGAGTGAGGACTACTGGGATGCTTACTACAACCTTCTGGAGGCTGTGAAAAAGAGCTTTGACATGAACGGAATCCAGATGACCTATCCCCACATGAACGTACACATGCTTCAGGAATCTTAACCGGAAACGATTAAAACAGGCAGCCAGCCCGGCTGCCTGTTCAGCTTATCAAAAAGGTTTCACCTTTCTCTTGACTTTTCCCCTTTCATCGGTTATGATTTATTCGTTCATTTTCTTAACTATTAATCTCAGGCAATAAGGAGGTTGTCTCATGGATCAAAACGCGTATCTTGGAGAATCCATGCTGCGCGCCTGGCTTGAACTGGCCGCCACCATCGGCAGCCGCGAGATGGTTTCCGGTATGACCTATAATGAGGCAGTGGTCTGCAACCATCTCTCCCACCGCATGAAAACCACGCCGGAGCGTCCCATCACTGCCACGGAACTGTGTGAAAAGATCAAGGTTCGGAAAAGTCAGATGAACCAGATCCTCACAGCCCTGGAGGAGCGTGGTTATCTGATCCGTACCCGCAATAAACAGGATCGCCGTCAGGTGGATCTCACCCTTACCGACGATGGTCAGCGTGCCTACGCCACCGCCCACAGCTGCGCCCGTGAAGTGCTGGACGCCGTTGTGGAACGCCTCGGACTGGAATCCACCCAGGATGTTATCCGTATTTTTACACTTGCCAACGCCACCGTAGAAGAGGTTCTGGCCTCCCGGCGGCAGAAAGGAACAACATGAGCATTCGTATCGTCACTGATTCCGGCGCAGATATGGAATCACAGGAGTTTGATCAGCTTCAGGTCTCTCTGATCCCCATGCCCATCACCATCGATCAGGAGACCTATCTGGCTGACCGCAATTTCAGCAAAACCGATTTCTTCCGCATGCTGGGCGAAGCAAAAAGCTTCCCCACCACCTCTCAGCCCGCCCCCTCCGATATGGAAGCAGTATTTCAGGAGGCTCAGGAGGCTGGGGACGAAGTGATCTATATCACCCTCTCCTCCGCCCTCAGCGGCACTTTCCAGACCGCAAATCTGATCAAGACCATGGGCGAGTACACCTGCGTCTATGTGGTGGACAGTCTCTCCGCCACACTGGGACAGAAACTTCTGGTCATGGAGGCTGCAAGACTCCGGGATCAGGGCATGTGCGCACAGGATATTGTAAACGAACTGGAATCCATCAAGGGACGCATCCGGATTTTCGCCGGAATCGACACTCTGGAATACCTGTACAAGGGTGGCCGGCTCAGCAAGGCATCCGCCAGCCTGGGCACCCTCACCCGGATCAAGCCTGTCATCACCGTTACTCAGGAGGGACTGGTACAGGTGGTGGGCAAGGGTGTTGGCACCGGCAAGGCCATGAGTATCGTGCTCTCCTTTGTGGAGAAAAACCCCATCGACTATAATTACCCGGTCATGGGTATTTTCAGCGGGAACATGGACAACCTGACCGGCCTGCTGGAAAAGGCAAAGAAGCAGGATCTGGAAGTTGCACCGGAACAGTGCTTTGGCCTCGGCCCCGCCATTGGTTCCCATATTGGTGTGGGCGCCCACGGCTTTGTCTACATCGCAAAAGAATAATCCCAGCAGTCTGTATCACCCCGGTGGTACAGACTGCCTTGTTTTGCTATGTCAAAATGAACCTGCGGGACAGTATCCGCTGTCCCGCAGGTTTTTCTTACCCTTTATAAAAGTCCTCGTCCTTTCCGTCCGGATTGGGATAGATTTTACAGAGCATTCCCCGGAGCTGATAGGTACCCATACACGGGTCAAAGGGCGGGTCCATGGTGGTCAGCACGTTGGCGTTAATGTCAAACATTCCGAAGAAGGGCTTGTCCACCGCCTCCGGCAGCCACCAGCCCATCTGGCAGTTTACCACCCCCGGCCGCATCTTCTCTGTGACCGTTGCCTTTTGGGTGATGCGTCCCCGGGGTGTCTCAATAAAGATCCACTCCCCGTCCTGAATCCCATACTCCGCCGCAGTCTCCGGATGCAGTGTGGCTCTTGGAACCGGTTCCATTCGACGCAGGGAAGGGATCTGACGCTGCTCGGACACAAAGAAGCTGTTGATCCGGGTACCTGTGGTCAGAACCAGCGGATACTCCGCTGCCACCTCCGGCGTGCTGACCGGGCTCTCCGGGGGTTCCTGATAATCCGGCAGGGGGTCGAACCCGAACTCCTCCATAATGGTGGAATACAGTTCCACCTTCCCGGTAGGTGTGGCGAAGGCCTTCTCCCCCCGGGCAGCACGTTTTTCATACTGACGATACGCAATGGGAACCGCTGCCCATCCGGTCTCCCGGAGTTTTTCCAGCGTCATATCCTCGAATCCCGGGAAGGTACGCAATCTGTTCAGCCGCTGATCCAGAATCTCGTCCAGATGGGCTGCACCCCAGTTCTTCCCCATACGCTGACACAATTCCATGAATATGGTTTCATCGGTCTTACATTCCCCCACCGGCGGAACCACCGCCTGCTGGCACAGAATCACATGGTCTGCACCTCCTGGGCCTCCTGTAAGAGAATCCACCTCCAGCCAGCTGCACACAGGAAGCACCACATCCGCCAGCAGCGCCGACGGTGTCAGGAACAGATCCTGACAGCAGATAAAATCCAGCCCCATCCATGTTTCCAGTGTCTTTTTACTGTCCGCAAATCCGGACAGTCCATTATTACCGCACAGCATTAACGCCTTCACCGGATAAGGCTTTCCTGTACGCATGGCTTCAAACACAGTGGGTATGTGAGCAGAAGAGAAGGGCTTATGGGCTCCGGCCAGCATTTTATACTGTTCACCCAGCCGTTTTTTCCGCTGTACATCTCCCAGATGATCCTCCAGCAGTTCCGGCTCGTCCAGAACGTGCATACCCTCAATAAAACCGCCCTTTTTGTCAATATTCCCGGTCACTGCCAGAATCAGCGCAATGGCCCGCACGGTCTGGAAGCAGTTGGGCGTATGTTCAATGGCACAGCCCCACTCCATGGACAGGGTCTCCGCCCGTGCAAGATACCGGGCAGCAGACCGGATCTCCTCCGCCTTCAGTCCGCAGATCTCTGCCACCCGCTCCGGAGGATAGGCGCTGACCCGCTCCTTTAGAGGTTCAAAACCGTAACACCATTTTTCCACGAACTCATGGTCGTACAGATCTTCAAAGATCAACACATGGAGTATACCCAGCGCAAGGGCATCATCCGTGCCGGGACGCAGCTGCAGGAAGTGATCCGCATAAGGCTCCAGATTGTTTTTACAGGGATCCACCACCACCAGCCGTGTTCCCTTTTTCAGTGCATCCAGAAAACAGAACCGGCTCTCTCCATCTGCACCGGACACAGAGGGATTACACCCCCAGATCAGCATGACCTGTGGATTGACATCGCTGTAGTAATCCGCCGCAGGAGCATACCCAAAGGTCACCGCACCGGCGTGGATCCGTGGGAAGAAACACTGGGCCGATCCCGGCTCAAACCAGTTGGGCGTGCCGATGGCATTGGCAAACCGGGCCGTATAGGGCAGATGATGCCGTCCCGTTCCCTGAGCAATCGCCACCGCCTCCATGCCGTATTCCCGTTCGATCCGCAGGAGATTCTCCGCAATGATATTATATGCTTCCTCCCATGAGATTCGCTCAAACCGCCCCTCTCCCCGGGGGCCAACCCGCTTCATAGGGTATTTCAACCGATCCGGATGATAAATCAGTTCCCGGCTGCACAGTCCTTTGGGACACATGCGCCCGGTATTAAACACCCCTTCCGGATCCGGACGGATCTCCATCACTCTTCCGTCCTCCACCGTCACACAGGCGATGCAGGAGCCATGGCACAGATGGCAGGCAGTACGAACCACTTTCTTGCCCATTGTCTCTCCCCCATTCTTTTTATCGGTGCAATTATATCACAGGAAAATATCATTGTCACCGGATCCGCACCCCCTATTTCAATTATTTCTGTATCAAAACAAAAAAATCAGGACACCGGAGAAGCGAACTGCCCCAGTGTCCTGTTCTCGTTAACTTTTGACTTCCTTAACTCCTAAAAAATCCTCCAAGACTCATTTGTTCCATTGACAAACGCTGAAAACAGCACTACAATATGGCTGAAATATTTTTTCATGGAAGCTGCCATATGGCAGCTTTTTAAAGGACGCCAAGTTAGATACGACTAACCAGAATGCAGGAAGTGTTGTTATGAAGAAAACCTTTTGGGATCGCACGGCGAAAATATATGACCGCTTTATGCGGAAAGATCACAAGGCTTATAAACAAATGTATTCCCTGATTGATCCCGTAGTTCGGCACCGGCAGGTGCTGGAACTGGCCACCGGGACGGGACTGATCGCTAAGCACATTGTCCGCTCTGCTGACCACATTGAAGCAACGGACGCATCTCCGGAGATGATCCGGCAGGCAAAACAGGGCGTACAGTCTACCAAGCTCCATTTTTCGATGCAGGACATGTTTCATCTCCCCTACGCCAATCATTCCTTCGATGTGGTCATCGTGTCCAATGCCCTGCATATCGTACCGGAGCCGGAGAAGGCGCTGGTAGAAATACGCCGGGTTCTGAAGGATGACGGTGTGCTGATCGCCCCCACCTTTACCCACGCCGGCAACGACTTCATGGGCAATGTCAAGGCGTTTTTTATGAAGTTGGTGGGCTTTCGACAGTACAGCAAATGGTCAAGTGAAAGCTATCTGGATTTTCTGCGGGAGCAGGGCT
>CAZFGL010000125.1:0-6464 GCA_964518645.1 uncultured Oscillospiraceae bacterium
CAAACTGGGTAAAGCCGTTCTGGGCACCCTTGTCATCCAGATCATACATGGCAAAGTGGCCGGTATCGTTGTCGCCCATATAGCGCTGATCCAGATTGGTCAGATCGTGCATCAGAATCAGAGCCGCACCGTTTCTGGCACGTCCCTTGTAATATTCGATGATGGCATCGGCAGGATAGGTCTCATTGGCCTGAAGAAAATGGGGCTGGGCAACGGGATATACAAAGCGGGACTTCATGACTTTGTTTCTCAGCTGCAGCGGCTGGGTCAGTGCTGCATATCGGGTGGATTTGGGCATAGCTTGTCTCCCCTTTCTTTTAATTCGGCTTCATGATACCACAGGAAAATCCGGGTTGTAAACCCAATTCCTTAGAAATCGAACAAATAGACACTCCACGCTCATTTTGAACGTGGAGTGCTTTTTCATACAGATTATTCTCCGCCGTTTCCGGCACCGGAGAGCAGAACACTGTAATCCCGGAGGCAGATTACATAATCGGGCTGGGTTTGCTGAATAAACTCAGTGAGGGTGCCATCGGTATAATATCTGAGATCAATGGAGTACATGGTGTCGCAGCTGAGATACAAAATGGATTCCAGGGCATTGGTATAACTGTCCCCGTAAATCAGCACTGTGGGCAGCTGGGAGCGGTAGGTATAGATCTCGGTATGCGCCACATCCCCGCCCATATAGAAGGAATAGGTGAGGGGGGCGTCCGGATCCTCCGGCAGACTGTACATCGAGGAAGTGGAGGCATAGCCGTTATCGGTTCGCACAAAGGAAACCGGTTCTCTGGGAATCATGGCGTAAAGGGGAACCTCCAGATCGGTCAGATCGAAGATTTTTCTCGCCCGGGAGCCCAGATGGTGCCAGTCCACCGGGGTAAAGGAGATGTCATCCTCCTGCAAAATAGGGAAGCTTCCGCCCTGAGTGGTGTTCAGATAAGAGAGAATCTGCTGGTAGGCAAAAAAGGCCCCGTAAGCGGTGTAGTGGTGATCGACCGTGGAGAAAAAGCTGTCCGGGTTGCCCGCCGCCTGATACGCCTCGCCCAGATCCAGAAAGGGAATGCTGCGGGCATTGAGCGCATCACGGAGAGCACTGACAGTAAGGTCGGTGAGCTGGGCGTGGCTGGAAAGATACTGGGGGTATCGGCCTGAAAAATAGGTGTACTGCCCCGGCACTGCCACATAGCAGTAAACACCACCGTATCCGGTAACGGCATTGTTGATGGTGTTGAGGGTTTCAGCCTCTTCCACGGCCTCATGGTATATCTCATCCCGGGATACAGTCTGGTAATCCAGGAAGGGCAGCAGAATATCATCCCCGATGACGGTCTCATTTACCACAGGACGGTGGAGCAGGGAGATATTGATGGCAGTGTCCAGCCGGGTCAGCTTTTCCCGCCCGGCAGCATGATCCGAAAGGTAGGATTCCATCCGGGTGAGATAGGTTCCGGTGTGTAATGCATCGTAATTCAGGACAGGAAGCTCCTGAAGATCCCGGTTTTCATAATAGGAATAGGTTTCCTTCTCGCTGCAAACCGTATAAACGGCCAGAAAGCACAGGCTCCCAAGGGTCAGCAGGAGAAAGGCGAGTTCGATGATTTTTTTCATGGGGTTCACCACAGTTAAAACTGAAAGTAGATAAAGGGATTGAAGCTGTCTGTTACCAGCCGGAGATAGGAGGCTGCAAGCAACAGCAATGCGATAATTTTCGGAAGGAGCTGTACCACGGTGCATCGGGACAGACCCCGGTTCTCAAGATACCGGAGCAGATGGGGACGGATGGGGAGAACTGCAAACAGGGAGACGACCCATTCAATCCAGTATTCCTTCAGATAGTATATGGCGGCACCGGCGGGGATCCCCTGACCGAAGCCGAGCATGGAGCTGAAATATGCCATGGCCTCTCTGAGGCCGGAGGCACGAAACAGCACCCAGCTGCATACCACGATCAGCATGGTCACGGCCCATCCCAGAATTCCTGGGAGTTTTCTGCCCTTTAACAGGAACTTTTCCAGCACAAGGAACAGGAAAAACCAGAGTCCCCAGAGAATATAGTTCCAGGCGGCCCCGTGCCAGAGGCCGGTGAGCAGCCAGACGATCAGCAGATTCAGGAACTGACGGCCATTGCCCCGGCGGTTTCCACCCAGCGGGATATACACATAGTCCCGGAACCAGCTGGAAAGGGAGATGTGCCACCGGTTCCAGAATTCCGTAACGGAGCGGGAGATGTAGGGATAGTTGAAGTTTTCGGCAAATTGGAACCCGAACATCTGTCCAAGGCCGATGGCCATGTCAGAGTATGCGGAAAAGTCGAAATAGATCTGGAAGGTATAGGCCACCGCACCCAGCCACGCAAGAGTAGTGGGCAGGGCTCCGGCACCGTAGGAGAAGATCCCGTCTGTGATCTCGCCCATGGCGTTGGCCAGCAGCATTTTCTTTCCAAGACCGAAGCAAAAACGGGTCAGACCGGTGGCAATCTGGGCGATGGATTCCTGACGGGCGGAGATAGACCGGGCAATGGTGTCATAACGGACGATAGGGCCTGCCACCAGCTGGGGGAAAAAGGCCACATACAGAGCCACATACAGGGGGTTCTTCTGACACAGCCGGGGATTCCGGGAGACATCAATGACATAGCTGAGTCCCTGAAAAGTAAAAAAGGAAATGCCCACTGGCAGTACCACCTGAACAGCGGCCACTGGAAGTCCCAGCGCAGCAAGATTCTCGGTGAGGAAGTCGGCGTATTTGTAATAGCCCAATAAGCCAATCCCTGCTGCAACAGCCAGAAAAACGGCAAACCGGCGCATTTTTTGGGAACCGGAAGCTGCCAGCAGGCCACAGAGGTAATCCAACAGGATGACCGCCAGAAGCAGGGGGAGAAACCGGAGCCCACCCAGTCCGTAAAACAGGAGACTGGCGGCCAGAAGCCAGTAATTGCGCAGAGAAAGAGCCCGGTGGGGAATCAGGTAATAGATCACCAGCACCGCCGGGAGAAAGTATAGAAGAAAGGACAAACTGCTGAAAACCATAATTGCTTCATCCCATAGTAAAAGTGTAGCTTGATTCTAACATGTTTTTTTTCATATATCAAGAAGGGGTATGCCACAAAGCGTCTGCGGCATACCCCCAAATAATCAGGTCTCGTCCTCCAGCTCGTCCATCAGCCGCATACCGGCAGTATCCGTAACAGGAAGGGAGAAAACAATCGCACCGGCGGCGGTGGAAGTGCCGGCCTCGTCCATAATGGAACGCATGATCTGGTTTTTCTGCTGTGTGCGAACTACCAGGAAAAGCATATCCTTTTCCGGTACCAGTGTGACACCCAGAAACTTTTCCGCCATTTTCCCGCCGGTGCCTCTGGCGTGGATGACGGTTCCACCGGAGGCCTGTACCTTGCGGGCGGCGTCCATAACGGTTTCAGAATAGCCCTGGTTGGCAATGACCACCAGAAGCTCGTATTTAGTGTCCTGCAATGAAGATTCCTCCCCTAGTACAAATTCCTGACCGGCAGTGAGATAATTCAGCGGATGTTTCCCGCCAATGCTGCTCAGTGGAACTAAGAATGTGATTCCCACACCGGGAATATCAATGTTCATCTCACGGCGGAGCTGACGTTTTACGTTTTTCCAGGTCTCTCCTGTGACTACGTGGAACAGAATGCCCTTTTCAGTTCCGTCCAGACCGAAATAGTCCAGAACCTCGCTGGATGCGGTACCGCTGCCCATGGTAATAAAGGAAACGGGCAGTCCGGCATCCTGATAGAAGGCGGAAAACTTTTTGGTCAGGTTTCGGCTGGCTACCGTTACCATCATGTAAAGCTGACTCATGTGCGGTTCCTCCTTCGTTAAAGCTGAATGATTGCGTCATCATCATAGGACGCAAGAATGGTATCTGTGGGGGTATGCTTTCTGTTCTTCAACCGATGAACCATGCCAAGAATCTGGATGGTGATCAGAGGTGTCATGGCGACCATGGCCACCACACCGAAGGCATCTGCCACCAGATTTCCACCCACAGCAGTACAGGCACCCTGCGCCAGGGGCAGCAGGAAGGTGGCGGTCATGGGGCCGGAGGCCACACCGCCGGAGTCAAAGGCGATGGCGGTGAAGATCTTGGGGACGAAGAAAGAAAGAATCAGCGCAATGGCATAACCGGGGATCAGGAAATACAGCACAGGAATCCCGGTCAGCACCCGGATCATGGCCAGCGCCACGGAAAGGGCCACACCCAGAGAAAGACTGGTGCCCATAGCACGGGCGGAGATCGCCCCTTCGGTGATCTCTTCCACCTGATGATTCAGTACATAGACCGCAGGCTCGGCCTTTACGATAAAGAAACCGATCAGTGCGCCGATGGGAACCAGCAGATACCGGTAGCTCTCTGCGGCGATGACGCTGCCCAGATAGCTGCCTGCGGGCATAAAGCCTACGTTTGCTCCGGTGAGGAACAGAACAAGACCGATATATGTATAAATCAGGCCGATGACGATCTTGCCCAGCGTTCTGCCGGAGAGCTTCAGAGAGAATACCTGAAACAGGCCGAAAAAGGCCACAATGGGCAGGAGTGAAACGGCAATCTCACCCATATAGGCGGGAAGCTCATGGGCAAACAGCTTCCAGAGTTCAACGGAATCATTGATCTCCGGGGCGGAGATGGCGCTGGATGCACCTTCAGTGGGATTGAAGATCATGCCCAGGGTCAGCACCGCAAGGATCGGCCCGATGGAGCAGAGGGCAACCAGACCAAAGCTGTCGTCCGCTGCGTTTTTGTCATTACGGATGGCGGAGATACCTACGCCCAGCGCCATGATAAAGGGAACCGTCATGGGGCCGGTGGTGACACCGCCGGAGTCAAAGGCCACTGCCCGGAAATCCGCCGGGACAAAAAAGGCCAGAACGAATACCACAAGATAGCATCCCACCAGAAGCAGATGGAGGGGAATGCCGAAAAGCATACGCAGAATGGAGATCACAAGGAACAGTCCCACACCCACGGCCACAGCAATGATCAGGGTCATGTTGGGGACAGAGGGGACAAGCTCTGCCAGTACCTGAAGGTCAGGCTCTGAGATGGTAATGACCACACCCAGAATAAAGGAAAGCAGAACGATCAGCCACAGCTTTTTGGTCTGGGTCATTTTTGCGCCGACCTTTTCTCCCATGGGGGTCATGGATACATCAGCGCCCAGTGTGAAAAACATCATGCCAAGCATGACCAGAACTGCGCCCAATAAAAAACTGAGCAATACGCCGGGGGACAGGGGGGCGATGGTGAAGCTGAGTACCAGAAGAATGGCGACCACAGGCATGACTGCGGCGAGTGCCTCCTGGAGCTTTTGCTTCATTTTCGGATTCCATAATTTCAATTCATCACCTCATAATCTTACTTTTTGAGGTATTCTAACATACTTTGGAGGAAAGGTTAAGTAGTTTCGGGAAATTTGATAAAAAAGTTTACATTTAGAGAATTATATCGACGTTTATGGATATATGTGGGGGCGAATAATCGGAAAAACAACTTTTTTACAGAGAGATTCCGGGAGGGTTGGGACGGGAGGGAATCCCGGGAAACGAAAAACCGGACTGCCCTGAGGCAGCCCGGTTTGGATCAGCGGGGTTTGGCTTCAACCACGTTGAATTCAGTTTTCAGATTGCAGTCTGCGATCAGATGGCGGGGGCATTTTTCAGCGCAGGCACCACAGCTGACGCACTTGCTGTAATCAATGACGGCCAGATTGTCCACCACATGAATGGCATCATGGGGGCATACCTTTTCGCACATTTTACAGCCGATGCAGCCGATGTCGCAGAACTTCCGCAGGGACGCACCTTTTTCGCGGGAAGAACAGGCAACCACGATGTCCTGATCGTAGGGGGCTTCCTTGATGATGCCTCTGGGACAGGCAGCGGCGCAGGCCATACAGCCGATGCACTTGTCGTGATCTACCTTGGCAACGCCGTCCACCACAGAGATGGCACCCTGAGGACATGCCTTGACACAGTTGCCGAAGCCGAGACAACCATAGGGGCAGGCGTTGGGGCCGTTGCCCAGAATCCGGGAGGCAGCAGCGCAGTCCTGAATGCCGGAGTATACGCCTTTCTTTGCAGCATGGTTGCCACGGCACATGACGACGGCGACCTTGCGCTCCATTTCGACAGATTCCACACCCATGATCTGGGAAATTTTATCCACAGACTCCTTGCCACCGGCAGCACAGAGACCCAGAGGAGCGGTGCCGTCCACAATGGCCTGTGCGTATGCGCCGCAGCCACTGTAGCCACAGCCACCGCAGTTGGCACCGGGCAGGGCTTCCGTGACCGGTTCAAGACGCTCGTCCTTTTCAACGGCAAAGACCTTGGAAGCAACGGCCAGCAGCAGTCCGAAGAGACCGCCCATGACACCCAGAACCAGAATTGCATAAATTACATTGGTCATATCCTGCTACCTCCCATTAAAAG
>CAZFGL010000126.1:0-6458 GCA_964518645.1 uncultured Oscillospiraceae bacterium
GAGGGATGCAGATTCGGGGTACCTCCTGTGATTCCTGCAATGCCAAATGCAGCAACAGCAATGAGCACAACATTATTGGCATTCATAAAATACAGTGCGCCGAGAGATGCCACAAAGGTCACACACAGGAGCATGCATGCCTTCACAGTGCCGAACTTGTCATCGATCCAGCCAAGGACATAGGAGATTGGAATACCAAGCACAGCCGCAACAGACAGGGCAGGCAGATATACACGCTCTGCGGTTCCGGTGCTGGCCATATGAGGTACAAAGAATGCCATAATGGACACAATGCAGAAATTCAGCAGTCCGAAGGCGATCATCAGCAGCCACGCATTGGGCTTGGAGAAAACCTCCTTCAGGGTGATCACACCGGTATCCTCGTGACCGTTGTCACAGGGCACGTCGGCGCCATCCGGATTCAGTCCCACCTGCTCCGGCGTATCCTTCACCAGAAAGCCCATAAACAGGCCCATGCCAATGGTGATCACACCCATAATGGTATAGGTCTTCATGCCCAGCCCGGACTGAGTACCAAGGGTCAGGAGGGTAATAGCGGTTGCGGTACAAAGGGGATTGCCAATGGTGGAAAAGCCCAGCGCACGTCCCCGCAGTTCCAGAAACCAGTTGGTACACAGCTGCATGTTGCCCATCTGGAACACCAATGTCAGCAGTCGCATCAGGAACAGGCAGATAAAATATACCACATAATTATCCCCGGCAAAGGAGAGTCCGACGGTTGCCAGACCACAGAGCAGGGTACTGGGGATCAACACCTTTGTGACACCAAACTTGATAAACAGGGTACCCACCACAAGGGTAAACAGAATCACCGCCAGGGCAGCATAGGAAACGGGCGCAGTGATTTTTGTTGCCTCCCATCCATACAGAGCGGCATAATAGGGCTGCAGCGCATTGATATGGTCTGTCATCAGACACGAATACAGATACTGCAGAAAGATTCCGGCAATCAGGATCGGGGTCGCCGCCCGGCGGAAGGCACGGGATTTCATGGCTTTGAACATTCTGTAGAACCTCACTTTTTACAATTTCTTCTCCATGGATCATCTGCATTATACTCACAGGCATTTCGAATTCAAAGCACGAATTCTCTCGCGAAATTGTCAAGCTACAACTTGACACTGTACGGAAATATACAAAAATCCCTCTGCTGAAGGTTTCCTACCTTCCAGCAGAGGGATTTGATTTATTCTTCAGGATTCCCCAGAACGCTCTGGTAATAGGTTTTTGCAGCATCCGCCAGAACCGACACACTCTCCGGCACATGGCGGTAACGGCTGTAGCCCACGGACAACTGCCACAACTCATCTTCTGTCTCTGTCAGGCAAAGCAAAACAGAATCATTCTGCCCGTAGACGGACGTTAGCATCAGGTTGGCCCGAGCAACCGGTTCCGGTAAATAAACCGCGGCCTCTCCCAGAAGCACCATCCGCACGGTCAGCTCCATGTCTCCCGTCTCCATCTCTCCTCTGGGCTGAAAACCGGCATCCCGAAACAGCCGATCTTCATTGGCCCGGGTAATGGAACCGGCCCGTTTCAGAACAAAGGGACAATCCCGGAATTCAGAGAGTGGGACGGGCTTATTTTCCCGTGCCATGTTCTCTATTTGCTCACCCTTCTCAAGTCCAACCGCATTTCTCAGGAGCTGCCGGTGAACGGCTACCACAAATCGGCTGCTTTTCAGCACCGGGGTATAAAGAAGCTTGCTGTTGTCCTCCCGGAACTCCCCAAACACCGCATCAATATGCCCGGGGATCTCATTAAAGGCACCAGTTCTGGTGGGAAGCTCCACAGCCGTTATGGTAAGCTCCGGGTGCGCATTCCGGAAATAGCCCAAAAAGGACAAAAGCATTGGTGGTGGCATACCCGTGGGAACCCCAAGAGACACATGCCGGTTATTCTTCTGGCTGATGGCTGCCAGCTCCATTTCGAAGCGTTTCTTTGCCTCCAGACAGGTCTCTGCACAGGCCACAAACCGTTCCCCCGCCTCTGTAAGCGTCATGGGTTTGGTTCTGTGAAAGAGGGGTTCTCCCAGCTCCCGCTCCAACTTTCCCAGATGCTCACTGAGAGCCTGGGGTGAAATAAACAACTCCTCAGCTGCCCCACGGATGGTTCCGATTTTCCGGATCGACAGTACATACTCAAAATTCAGGAAATTCATTTTGCTCACTCCCTGAGACAAGTTTAATTCCGCCCCTTTACTTTGTCAAGTAGGAGCTTGACAAAATTTCAGGCAATTTCGTGCTTTGTTTCGTTCTCTCATCTGGTTATAATTGCAGCAGATACAAACAGAGTATCATGGAAATCAGGCACCCGATTACCCCCCCGGCCCTGATTTCCCGTCTCTATTCAAGGAGGAAACAGTATGAATCGTCTGCAAGGAAAGGTCGCCATCATCACCGGTGCAAATTCCGGCATTGGCAAGCGCACCGCTGAAATATTTGCGGAAGAAGGCGCAGATCTGGTGCTGGTGGCCCGCAGAATGGAAAAGCTTCAGGAAGTTCAGCAGTACTGCGAATGTCTTGGCCGCAGGGCCATTTCCGTCTCCGCAGATGTCAGTTCCCCAGAGGACTGCCAGCGTGTATGCAAGGCCGCATCGGAAGCCTTCGGAAAAGTCGATATTCTGGTGAATAATGCAGGAATCTCGGACAAGCATCGCCCCATCACCCGATGCGACAGTGACTGGTGGGAACACATAATCCATGTAGACCAGAACAGTGTCTTTTACATGATGCAGGAGACACTGAAATACATGGTCCCCGCCGGCAAGGGCAGCATCGTTAACATATCCTCCATTGGAGGTACCTCCTACAATTCTGGCATTGCCTATACAGCGGCTAAAACCGCAGTTATTGGCATGAGCAAGAATGTTGCCATCCAATTTGCGGGTCAGGGCATCCGCGTCAACGTGGTTGCCCCTGGCCCCACCCCCACCCCGCTGAATGCCCCCGATCAGATTGCCACATTTGATCAGGATTTTGCCACGCAGTGTTCCAGACATTTCGATGACACGGTTCCGGAAGTGACCGTTGACGATCAGGCACGGACGATTTTGTTCTTTGCCAGCGATGATTCCGCCGGGTGCAACGGTCAGGTAATGGTGGTTGACAACGGCAGAACCATCTGATATATATGAAAAGAGCAGCCACGGGCTGCAAACATTCATATGTATTATTCAGAGAAATGAGAGGTAATCACTATGCATACACAAAATGGCGTGCAGATCCCCGATTATGATTTTTCCGGAAAGGTCGCCATTGTCACCGGTGGCGGAAGCGGTATCGGCTTTGCTGCTGCAAATCAGCTTGCCTACTATGGTGCCTCGGTTGTCATCGCCGGGATTCCCGCAGACCAGTGTCAGGAGGCAGCCCGGCAGATCGGCGGGAACTGTACAGCGATCCCCACAGATGTTTCTGATCCCAAATCTGTGGAGCATCTGATTCAAGAGACAGTACGCCTGTTCGGAAAGCTGGATATTCTGGTGTGCTGCGCAGGAATCGGTGGCGAGGTTCTGCCCCTGCTGGAGCAAAGCAAAGAAGAGCTGGACAAGGTTCTTTCCATCAATCTGGGCGGTATTTTCCTCTGTGATAAGGCAGCAGCCAGACAAATGATTGCCCAGGGCACCGGTGGCTCCATCATCAACACCGCCTCCATTGCTTATGTGGAAGGTGGCGGATTCCATGGCCCCTACGGGGCAGCCAAGGCCGGTGTGGTAACTCTTACAAAAACCATGGCCAGCGAATGGGCAGAGCACGGAATCCGTGTCAATGCCGTATGCCCCGGCCTGACCCGCACCAACATCAACCGGGAGGTTCAGGCGGATCCGGAACTGTACCGGACTTTGACTGCAAAGATCCCCCTTCGGCGTATGGCAGAGCCCGGAGAAATTGCCGCGCTGATGCTGTTTCTGACATCGGACAGCGCCTCCTTTATCACCGGTTCCATTATGGTGGCTGACGGTGGCGCAACGGTTGGCGGGCAGTGAGCTGCACCAAATTATTAATGTTGCTTCATTCTTCCTTTACCCATAACGAAAGGCTTCGGACGCTGCACACAGTGTCCGAAGCCTTTTGCTCTTCAATGATGCCTTCCCCCTGCCGCCCCTGGCCGTTTTATTCTCCCCAGAGGGTAGCACGTTTTCCGTTTTTATAGGGGTATTCCCGGATTTTCATCACATAGTCCAGATTCAGGATCTGCATTCCGTGTTTATTCTCGATCACGATCCCACTGTCTGTAACTTCCCTGATAAATCCGTCGGCATTACCCTCCAAAAGTTTTACATACACGTCTTTTCCGATAAAACGCTGTGCAAGCTCTTTCATAACCGCTTTCTCATTTCCTTTCCCAAGCAAGATTCTGTTTCTGTCGATCATCTTTCCCGCTGCAAACTTTCGTCGTTTTTTCCTTTGAAGCAGGAGTATAAATACAACGAACAAGACAAAACAGCAGCTGAACCATGAACTGTCCATCTTCACTCCATCCCCTCAGCCGGTGTGACTCCGCGCAGCTCTGCTTCCTCGCAGAACGCACAATCTTCATGTTCATTATAGCACGATGGCGGAAAAAAGCCAGAGGCGATTTGCCTCTGGCTTTTTACTCAGAACAGCAGACTTCCACCCACATATGATTGTCTGCAAAAAAGCACATCTTATCGTTTCTTTCGCTGCTGCACAACGGAAGAAAAAATCATTACAATCGTTTTATCATGTAAATCACATCATCCATGGGATTATTATAATATGGTTCACATTCATCGAAACCATATTTTCTGTATAAGTGGATTGCAGCCTTCATAGGAATGAGCGTATCCAACACCATTTCTTTATAGCCGGACAATTTTGCCCGCTCAATGATTTCTTTTACAAGAAGATCTCCTAAATGTTTTCCTCTTGCATCCGGCCTTATATACAAACGTTTCATTTCACATCTTATTGCAGAATGTCTGTGATAAGCAACCATTCCCAGAACTGCATCACCTTCCATTGCTATAAGTATCTCCCCTTGTGGTGGTGTGTATTTTTTCGATGGATCAGCAAGTTCTGCTTCAATTTGCTGAAAGGACAAATCTCTGTTTAACTGATTTGTATACTCTAAAATCAATTCTTTCACTTGCGGCATATATGCTTTTCCGTCCAGAATGTTCATATAATCGCCCCCTTCGTCAAATTACCCGTGCATCAGCGGTGCATTGGGTGAGTATCACGCACCCCTTCAGGACCCGATTATACATTCACCATCATCTTCGCCTGTTGGTTAATTTGAAAACCGAATCACCTGGTGATCAACATCAACTGTAGCTCCAACGCCAAAAGGAATAATACAACGGGGCTGTGCATGTCCAATATTGATATTGTATACAATCGGTAAATCAGAATCATTTATTGTATCTACAAGAATTTGTTTGTACTCCTGTACATATACTTCGTCCATTGGCTTACCGACAATAAGACCTGAAAGCACATCAAAAATACCCTTTTCTTTTATTGCAAGCAATGTTTTTCTGTATTTTTGAGGAGACATTTTTTCTTCACTGGATTCCAGCAGAAGGATCTTACCTGTCCAGTCCTCAGCATCTGGAAACAAACCATATTTTTCACACAAAACCGGCATATCCGCGTAACGATCCCCATAAAAGAAATCATGAAGGGAATCAATACAGCCGCCAAGAATCTCTCCCGAAAAAACAGGATTTCCCTGGAGCAATTCGAAACCACCATTAAGATGTGCCGTTAGGGACGTACCGACCTGCTCAACTCCAAAATCTGTTCTGCATTCATACCATTGTTCACTCGGTCTCACTTCTTTTATTCTTCCGGATTGAATCAATTCCTCAAAATACTTCTTTGTATATGGAAGCATATCTTTACCCATTTCGCAAACATCTGCGAGAAATGACTGTCCATAAAACGTTTTCATCCCTACCTTATGGAACATGAAATGATTGATTGTCGAATCCGAAAAACCCAGAAAAACTTTATTTGAAACTGCATCTGTCAGTTCATTGTGATCAAACAGATATGGCAGCAAACGATATGTATCATCTCCGCCAATGGCACAGAGAATCATGTCAATCTCCGGATTCTTAAGTGCCTGTATCAAATCTTCCGCGCGCTCGGCAGGATGATTCTTGACATATTCAATTCCCTTAAGAGCATGAGGCATGAACTTCACATTCAACCCAAAGTCCTTCAATCGTTTAATGCCTATTTCTACCTCGTGTTTTACAAAATCCTCCCCGATCGTACCGCTGGACAAACTGACAATCGCTACATTCTTTATCAAGATTACTTCCTCCCATCACATTATGATTTAAATGTTACCTATTATAACACACATATGAGAAAATGCCAGAGGCTTTCGCCTCTGGCGTAAGGGGCATGCCGTATATGTTCATGCACCGGACAAGTCCAGCGGACACCGAGTGCAGGATGTGACGA
>CAZFGL010000127.1:0-6435 GCA_964518645.1 uncultured Oscillospiraceae bacterium
CCTGTCCTATGAGCCGGAAAGCTCCATTGCGCTGGGCTTTGGCTTCCGGTGCGGCTTCCTTGGACTGCTCCATATGGAGATCATTCAGCTCCGGCTGGAACGGGAGTTTAATCTGGATCTGATCACCACCGCACCCAGCGTTGTATATCGGGTCACCAAGACCGACGGCTCCGTTCACATGATCGACAACCCCCTGAACTATCCCGATCCCTCGGAGATCCAGACCGCTGAGGAGCCCTTTGCCCGGGTCTCCATCATCACCCCCTCTGAGTATGTGGGCAATATTATGGAGATCTGTCAGGAGCGCCGGGGCGAGTATCTGGATATGACCTATCTGGACAAGACCCGGGTGGAAATGCATTACGACATGCCCCTGAACGAGATCATTTTCGATTTCTTTGACTGTCTCAAGTCCCGCACCCGGGGCTATGCCTCCCTGGACTATGAGCTTACCGGCTACCGGGTCAGCGATCTGGTGAAGCTGGACATTCTCCTGAACGGCGATGTGATCGACGCACTGTCCTTCATCCTCCACACGGAGAAGGCCTACGCCAGAGCCAGAAAGATCTGCGAAAAGCTGAAGGAGAACATTCCCCGTCAGCTCTTTGAGATCCCCGTTCAGGCTGCCATCGGCTCCAAGATCATCGCCCGTGAGACCATCAAGGCCCTCCGCAAGGACGTTCTGGCCAAGTGCTACGGCGGTGACATCACCCGTAAGAAGAAACTTCTGGAAAAGCAGAAGGAGGGCAAGAAGCGCATGCGCTCCTTCGGTACCGTCGAGGTGCCTCAGGAGGCGTTTATGGCCGTCCTGAAGCTGGATTCTGAATAAGGAGGGGGCATCTTGGCTAAACAGAAGCTTACCACCAACACCCGGTCTCTGGGTATTTATGTGCATATTCCCTTCTGTCGCAGCAAATGTCACTACTGTGACTTTTACTCCATCTCCCGGGACGAAAAGACCCAGGAGAACATGGACAAATATGTAAAGGCGCTGGATTCCCACATTCGGGAAAGCGGCGCAAGAGCACCCCAGTACGAGGTGGACACGGTCTATTTCGGCGGCGGTACCCCCAGCTATTTCGGGGCAGAACGGCTCCGCACGGTGCTCTCCTCCATTACAAAGCGATTCAATGTGTCAAAATCCGCAGAGATCACCCTGGAAGCCAACCCGGATACCGTTACCCTGAAGGGGTGCAAGCGGCTGATCCAGTCCGGCTTTAACCGGATCTCTCTGGGGGTACAGACCAACGATGACGCCACATTGAAACTGCTGGGGCGTCCCCACAATTACCGTCAGGCGGTACAGGCGGTGGAAACTGCCCGGACTGCCGGGTTTGACAACCTGTCCATTGATCTGATGTACGGCCTGCCCGGACAGACACCCCAGCAGTGGGCGGATGCGCTGGGTTCCATCATTGACCTGAAGCCGGATCATATCTCCTGCTATGGACTGACCCTGAACGAGGGCACCCCCCTCTATGTATACCGGAACCATCCCGCCATGCCCAACGAGGATGCACAGGCGGCCATGTATCTCTATGCCTGCTCCACCCTGGAAGCCTACGGCTACAAGCAGTATGAGATCTCCAATTTTGCAAAGGCCGACAAGGAGTGTCAGCATAATCTGAAATACTGGCTGGGCGGGGAGTATATGAGCTTTGGCCCCTCCGCCGCCTCGGACTTTGCCGGTACCCGGTACACCTTTACCCCCAATCTGCAGCAGTATATCCGGGCGGTCAACAAGGGAGACTCCATCACCACCGAATGTGAATATGTCCCCATTAAGGAACGGGCCGGTGAATATCTGATGCTCCGTATGCGCACCATCTATGGCATTGAGCGGACGGAGTATGAAAAGACCTTCCTGATGCCCTTTGATCCTCTGGAATCCGTTCTGAAATTCTACGGCGGCCGGGGACTTACCAAGTACGATCAGGGCATCTGGCGTTTCACCCCTCAGGGGATGCTGGTATCCAACCAGCTTATCGGGCAGCTCATTGATGCCCAGACCAGATCCACCCCCCTGTCCCCCCACAGATTCTAAGTTTGAAAGGAACGATCTTATGGCACGTTTAGAGGGAAAAATCGCCCTGATCACCGGCGGCAACTCCGGCATTGGTGAGGCCACTGCCAGGCTTTTTGCCCGGGAAGGGGCCACAGTTGTGATCACCGCCCGCCGTGAGGCAGAGCTGAAGCGGGTGGCAGATGAGATCACCGCCCAGGGCGGAAACTGCGTCTATATTCCCGGTGATGTCACCGTTACCGCCGATGTTGACAATGTGGTTGACCGGACGGTGGAGATGTTCGGCCGGATCGACATTCTGGTAAACAATGCAGGCATCGGTGACTGCCACAAGCCCACCCTGAAAATGACCGACGATTTCTGGGATCAGGTTCAGGATGTGGATCTCAAGGGCGTTATGCGCTGCTGCCGTGCCGCACTTCGGTATATGGTTCCCGCCAACCGGGGTGCCATTGTAAACGTGGCCTCCATCGGCGGTGTGTACAGCTGTGCCGGTGCTGCTTATTCCGCAGCCAAGGCCGGTGTGCTGAGCCTGACCAAAAATCTGGCCATCCAGTATTACGGCACCGGTATCCGGGTGAACTCTGTTTCTCCCGGCTCCACAGATACCCCCCTGTTCTCCCCCGAAAAGTTCCAGGGTGTGGACGAGGAGATGCTGGCGCTGACCGCCCGCAGCCATGTCCGTACCATTGACCATATGCTCTCCCCCTATGAGCAGGCATACACCATCCTGTTCCTGGCCAGCGACGAGGCCAGCGGTGTGAACGGTCAGGACATTGTGGTAGACTACGGCGGACGGCTGTAAGCCTTCCGGGTAAAATATTTCACAGATTTGCGCTCTCCGGTTTCCGTTTTCCGGAGGGCGCTTTTATTTCCCGGCGCAGCAGGAACATGGTGAGAATATTGGGCACCGCCATAAGCCCGGCCAGAATGCCCCCCAGACTCCACACCACATCAAGCTCCACGAACACCCCCAGAAAGACCGCCCCCAGATAGAGAATGTGATAGGCAGAGCCCCAGCCTTCACCCAGCAGATACCCGGTACAGCACAGCCCGTACCAGCTCCATCCCACCACCGTGGCAAAGGCAAATATACAGAGGCACCCGGTCAGGAGCCACCGCCCCCCGGGAATCACGGAGAACACCTGAAAGCACATGGCATCCGCCCCAAGAGCGCCATACTGTTCCGGGTGCGCCGCCAATGCGGAGACCAGTGCAAGACCGGTAAGCCCGCAGATCACCACCGTATCCCAGAATACCCCGGTCATGGCCGCAAGCCCCTCCTCCTCCGGACTTCGGCAGGGGCCGGCAGCAGCGGCCATGGGACCGGTGCCCATGCCGGATTCGTTGGTGAACAGCCCCCGGGCAGTGCCGTACCGGATCGCTGCCCCCAGAGTTCCGCCGGCGATCCCGCCCCCCACGGAACGGGGAGACAGGGAGAGAATCATGGAAAGAGCCTGTCCCAGCGCGCTTCGGTTTACATAAATCACCCACAGACAGGCGGCCATATATACAATGCCCATGGCAGGCACCATTTTTTCGCAGACCCGGGCAATGTTTTTTACCCCGCCCAGAATCACGCACCCGGCGGCCACGGTCAGGATCACCCCGGTCACCGGTCGGTTTACCCCCAGAGGCTCCAGACACACCCCTACAGCATTGCTCTGGATCATTGCCCCGGTGCCAAGGGCTGCGGTGATCCCCAGCAGGGAGAACAGCCGTCCCAGCCCCGGCCGTCCAAGGCCCCGTTCCATAACGTACATGGGGCCACCGGAGATTGTCCCCCGGGGATCCCGGTACCGGAAGGTCAGCACGGTCTCTCCGTACCGGGTCGCCATCCCCAGTACCCCGGTGAGCCAGCACCACAGCACAGCTCCGGGGCCTCCCAGCACCACCGCAGAGGCCATGCCGACAATATTCCCCGTACCGATGGCCGCGGCCAGTGTTGTGGACATGGCCCCGAAGGGGGAGACCCCCTTTTCTCCGGCCTGTCCCGTCAGACTCAGCCTTATTCCCCGGAGGGTATACCGTTGTACCCCACGAAGCTTCAGGGTAAAATACACATGGCTGCCCA
Source organism: uncultured Oscillospiraceae bacterium (assembly GCA_964518645.1). Lineage (GTDB taxonomy): Bacteria > Bacillota > Clostridia > Oscillospirales > Oscillospiraceae > HGM13006. Next base: position 4,098 of record CAZFGL010000127.1, read on the forward strand.
TCAGCAGCAAAAGCAGCGGCCCACTCCATAAAAATCGCTCCAATGCAAAAATCAGCTTCATCCTTCGCCCCTTCTTGACATTTTATCTGTCCCTTTATAAAATGGTTCTGTAAGAGCTTATGCATCACATTCCGGGATATGACCGGAGGAAAAGAGGTTTTCTTATGAATAAAACTGCCACCGGCATTGTGGCCTATCTTGGCCCCATCGGTTTCTTTGTTGCGTATTTACTTGGCGACCGGAAGGAAGCCCGGTTCCACCTGAATCAGGCGCTGGTGCTTCTGATCTTCTCCCTGACCCTGTCTGCCCTTCAGCGGGTCGCAGGCTGGATCCCCCTGCTGGGTTGGATCATCAGACTGATCCTTGGGCTTTGCGGTCTTGTGGTGGGGATCATCTGGCTGATCGCCTTTATTTCCGCAACCCGTCGCCGGGAGACCCCCATGCCCCTGCTGGGCTGGATCAAGCTGATCTGAATTCTACAGGGCATCCCCGCCGGATGCCCTGACCATCATTTTTACCGGGAGGTACACTATGGCACGCCACGCTTCCGCCACCCGCAGCAGAATTGTCTCCGCTGCCTGGGAGCTTTTTTATGAACACGGCTACGACAACACCACGGTGGACGATATTGTGGAGCGCTCCGGCACCTCCAAAGGCTCCTTCTACCACTATTTCAACGGCAAGGATGCCCTGCTCAGCTCCCTCTCCACCCTGTTTGACGAGAAATATCAGGCACTGATCCCGGAGATGGATCCGGAGATGGATGCCTTTGACCGGCTGATCTTCCTGAATCATGAGCTGTTCTTTATGATTGAAAACTCCGTGTCTCTGGAGCTGCTGGCACGGCTGCTCTCCACCCAGTTGGTCACCTCCAGCGAAAAGCACCTGATGGATCAGAGCCGGTATTACTTCCGGATGCTCCGGAAGATCTGCTCCGACGGCCAGAAGGCCGGTCAGCTCCGGCAGGATATATCCGTAAACGAGATGGTGCGGATCTACGCCCTTCAGGAGCGGGCGCTGATGTACGACTGGTGCATCTGCGGGGGGAATTACTCCCTGTCCCAGTTCTCCACGGGGATGCTGCCGAAGCTTCTCGGGTACTTTAAATCATAAAATTATTTTCTTCTTTTTTATATCAGATTTTATTCTGTACTTTGGTCTAGTTATTTTCCCCAATATTTTCAGTGAAAACTGGAAATGTTGGGGGATTTCTTTTTGCAATTCGTTCATACTCCGTTCTGTATTGCAGTCTATTTTTATTCGTCGTATAATAACACCCACTGAGAAAAGGAAGGTGTAAACCTATGACTTCAAGAGAAATTATAATGCTGGTTACGATCTTCGTATACCTGGCAGCCATGGTCGCCATCGGCGCATGGTGTTCCAAGAAGAACAAATCCACCGACGACTTCTATCTGGGTGGCAGAAAGCTTGGCCCTCTGGTCACCGCCATGAGTGCCGAGGCATCGGACATGAGCTCCTGGCTGCTGATGGGTCTGCCCGGTGTTGCACTGCTGGCTGGTCTCCCTGAGGCCACATGGACTGCCGCAGGTCTGGCGATTGGTACTTATGTAAACTGGCTCGTTGTGGCAAAGCGACTCCGCCACTATACCCACCGGATCAATGCCGTGACCATCCCCGAGTTCTTCTCCAAGCGATTCAAGGATGAAAAGAATCTCCTCTCCATGATCTCCGCCATTGTGATCATTGTGTTCTTTATTCCCTATACTGCCTCCGGCTTCAACGCCTGTGGCACCCTGTTCTCCAGCCTGTTCGGCATTGACTATTTCACCGCCATGGTGATCTCTGCTGTGGTTATTGTGGTCTACTGCGCACTGGGTGGCTTCCTGGCCGCTTCCACCACAGACTTTGTCCAGTCCATCGTTATGACCATTGCCCTGATTGCGGTTGTGGGCTTCGGTGTCTCCACCGTAGGAGGCTGGGACGCTGTCATGGAAAATGCAAAGTCTCTGCCCGGCTATCTGAGCCTGACCCAGGGCTATGATATGACCACCGGTACCGCCGGAACCTACAGTGGCCTTTCCATCTTCTCCACTCTGGCGTGGGGTCTGGGCTACTTCGGCATGCCCCACATTCTCCTCCGGTTTATGGCCATTGAAGATCCCAAGAAACTGACCCTGTCCCGCCGTGTGGCCATTGTATGGGTCATCATCGCCATGGCTGTGGCCATCTTCATCGGCATTGTGGGCAACGCCATGATCGCCGGGGGCGCGCTGGAAGCACTCAGCTCCGCCGATTCCCAGAGAATCATTCTGAAGATCACCGAGCTGATCTCCAACCACGGTGTTCTGGCTGCCATCATCGCCAGTCTCATTCC
>CAZFGL010000128.1:0-6305 GCA_964518645.1 uncultured Oscillospiraceae bacterium
GGGAATTCTGTTCCTGGATGAACTCCCGGAATTTTCGAAGGATACCCTGGAAATTCTGCGACAGCCTCTGGAGGACGGGAAGGTGACCATTTCCCGGGTCAGCGGTTCCTGTGAGTATCCCAGCGAGTTTATGCTGGTATGTGCAATGAATCCCTGTAAATGCGGCTGGTACGGCCACCCCTCGGGACGGTGCACCTGTACCCAGAAGTCGGTGGATCAGTATCTGTCCCGGCTCTCCGGACCGCTGCTGGATCGGATCGACATGATTGTTGAGGTGCCTGCGGTGGAATTTGAAGCCCTCTCCGGGAAAAGCGCCGGCGAATCCTCTGCGGAGATCAAAAAACGGGTGGATGCAGCCCGGGCCATGCAGACGGCCCGGTTCAGCGGAACCGGGGTGAGCTGTAATGCGGGCATGCCACCGGCAGCGGTGCAGAAGATCTGCCGGCTGGACGAGGCGTGTACCAACCTGATGCGCATGGCATTTCAGTCCATGAATCTGACGGCCAGAAGTTATGACCGGATCCTCCGGGTGGCCCGGACGATCGCAGATCTTGCAGGCAGCGAGGACATCCTTCCTGCCCATCTGGCAGAGGCCATTCAGTATCGTACTTACCGTCTGGGGAGGAACTGATTATGAAAATCAAACGCAGTGGATTTGTCTATAAGCTTTACAAAAAGAATATCACTGCCCTGTGGGCGCTGGCGCTGGTGTTGTTTGCGGGGCTGCTTTACATCCTCCTGCATAACTCCGGCGTGAATTACCTGATGAATTATCTGGTGTACCGGGGTGCCCCGGATGGGGTGGCACTGACGGAGTTTACCTCCCGGGATATGCTGGATCGGGACTATGTGCTGGGGGATATTGAGAAAAACGGAGGCGAAGCGGCTCTGGTTCGGGGGGCTACCTCCTGCTTCTACCGGGCAAATCTGTATCAGCAGAATGGCCGGTATCGGTTCGGGATCGAGGTGGCTCCGGAGAAACTGGTGGATACGGGGATATACTACGATAATACAGGTATGGTCTACAGAGACTGTGCCTCCCGGGAAGAGGCCAATGCACAGGTTCCGTCAGAGAATTATCTCATTGAACACCTGTATTTCTATGAATATGAGGGCATGGAATATCTGTTCGTGCTGGGGGACGACGTGCTTCTGGAAGAACATATGCGGGTGACCTTTGCACCGTTGGGGGTGTATTCCCTGTTTGTGGTCTATGACCTTTATCAGGATGGCTATACCGGCCCCCTTTGCAATTATTTCATTGATGCCCGGGAGACGCCTGTGGATCCGGAGGATGAGATATTCAAGGACCTGTGTATGTATGCCCCCTTTGCGCTGGCAGCCATGATCGCGGCGATCCTGCTCACTGCGGTTCCGACCCTGCATCCCACCTACCGGCAGCTGAGCAAGTATGGCCGAACCATCCAGAAGGCGGTGGAAAAGGTGGACGCAGATTACGAGGAATTCGGAATCGAGGCGGAGACCAAAAAGACCATATTCCTGAATGAATGGTGTGTACAGAAGTCCACCTTCAAGAACGGGATCGAGAAGAATTATAAGAAACAGAAGAACTGAAATCTGTGCCGCCCGGAGAAAACGGGCGGCACAGTGCTTTTCTGGAGTTCCTGTCAAAAACCATGGGTTTCCCGGAATGTCTTTGTGCAAAAAGGCTCTAGGAATTCCCGGGGAAATGCAGTATAATACAGTAACTAATTAAAGTATCATGGAGGAAGGCGCGTTTTTAATGGATAAAATCAAAATGACCACGCCCCTGGTGGAGATGGACGGGGACGAGATGACCCGGATCCTCTGGAAGGAAATTAAGGAAAAACTGATTCTGCCCTTTGTGGATTTGAAAACGGAATATTATGATCTTGGTTTGGTTCACCGGGATGAAACGGGGGACCGTGTGACCACAGAGGCTGCGGAAGCGGTGAAAAAATACGGCGTAGGTGTAAAATGCGCCACCATTACCCCCAACAAAGCCCGTATGACGGAGTATCAGCTCCATGAAATGTGGAAAAGCCCCAACGGCACCATTCGTGCTCTTCTGGACGGCACCGTATTCCGGGCGCCGATTCTGGTGGATGGGATCTCCCCGATGGTGAGAACTTGGAAGAAGCCGATCACCATTGCACGGCATGCCTATGGAGATGTGTACAAGGCGACGGAGATGCGTGTGCCGCAGGGAAAGGCAGAACTGGTGTTTACCGATGAAGAGGGCCGGGAGAGCCGGGAGACTATTTACGACTTTGAATGCGGCGGCGTACTCACCGGGCAATATAACAAGGACAGTTCCATCGAGTCCTTTGCACGGAGCTGTTTTTCCTACGCACTGGGAACAAAGCAGGATCTCTGGTTCTCTGCCAAAGACACCATTGCAAAAAAATATGACGGAACCTTCCGGGATGTGTTCCAGAGAATCTACGAGGAAGAGTATACAGAGGCCTTTGCGGAGGCCGGGCTGACCTATTTCTATACCCTCATTGATGACGCAGTGGCCCGGGTCATCCGTTCTGAGGGGGGCTTTATCTGGGCACTGAAGAACTACGACGGAGATGTGATGAGTGATATGGTCTCCACAGCCTTCGGTTCCCTTGCCATGATGACCTCGGTGCTGGTCTCTCCGGAAGGAAACTATGAATACGAGGCAGCCCACGGAACTGTGACCCGTCACTATTACAAGTATCTCAAGGGGGAGGAAACCTCCACCAATCCCATCGCCACCATTTTTGCGTGGAGCGGCGCTTTGCGGAAGCGGGGAGAGAAGGACGGTTTGCCGGAGCTTATGACCTTTGCGGATCGGCTGGAGCAGGCCTCTCTGGATGTGATCCGGGAGGGATCCATGACAGGGGATCTGTGCCTGTTGTGGGAAAATGGAACGGCAAAGAAGCTGTCCTCCGGGGCATTTATGGATGCCATCGGGGCAAAGCTTCGGAATATTTACGAAAACTGAATGAAGACAGCAATCACAGGAGGTGCAGCTCTGCATCTCCTGCGATTTTTATATGAATTTCCGGTTTTCCGGTTTTAAAAATTCATGTGTAAAAACCGGATTTGAGGGTTAAACTATCTGCGAACAAAAATGCAGGAGGAACAGAAATCATGAAGCACAAAAAGCTTTTCATTTTTCTGGCGGCAATGGCAATGGGAATGCTGCTCAGTGCTGCGGCGGAGACGATACCACCCAGCCACAGACCACAGTATCGCCTTCGCCCTCGGCGCAGGTATCCCAGCTGCCGGAAACTACCCCCGGAAGCATCCGGGAAGAGGACAAAAATGCCGGTGATGTGACCGACCCGGACAACAGCGTTATGCCCGGGGACAACCATGACAGCACCCGGGAGGAGGACAGCCGCCATGAGGATGGCAGCTCTGCCGGGGAAGACCTGAAGCGGGCCGGGGAGGACATTGGAAGTGCTGTAGAAAATGTGGGTGACAGTGTTGTAGATGCCATAGATGGAGATCATACCACAGAAAAGGAAGAAACCAGAGCGCAGTAATTGTATCCCGAATCAAAGAAGGGGCATACCGCCGAAATCTGCGGTATGCCCTGTTTCTCCATATAAAGAAGAAAGGCACACAGACAGGTGACCAGCCCATCTGCGCGCCTAATCAGGAAGAAGGAGAAATGAAAAAGAATTGTTATGCTCAAATCATACCGGGATATTATTAAGTATATCACCAAGGTTGTATTTATTTTCTGTGAAGTTTCGCGTAATAAATGCGTAATATATGCTTTTCAGCGTTACATGACCGCATCCACCAGCCGGATCAGCAGTCCGGAGACAGGGCCACTGAAGGTGTCCTCGGACAGAAGTCCGGTGCGGGAAAGAATGGTCATAAAGGTCACAAGGACGAAAGCACCACTGATCAGGCCAACCAGTGCGCCACTGAGATGATTCAGGGTGTGAACCACAGGCAGACGATCCACAGTATTGATCCCCAGCTCCACCACCCGGAGAACCAGATAGATCACCAGGAATGCAGCCACAAAAATCAGGAAGCCTACCACTGCGTTTAAAATGGCAAGGGAGATGGCATCTGCCGCAGAAGCAACCACCGGGGCGGTCAGATCACCGGCAGCATCCTGGGTGGACTGTTTTACGTCAATGCCGAATTTGGCCAGAAGGTCGATGATGTCGTCCACAGTGACGGATTTTCCGCCGATGGAGAGCCCGGCATCCCCAACACTGTCCAGTGCGTCCCCCACAGAGGTGGAGACCTGGCCCTCCAGCTGTTCTGAGATGGACTCGGAAAGCTGGGGATGAAGCTGTTCCACAACTCTGTCGGTCAGGGTGTCCTGTGCAATGGAAGCACCGAGACAGGCCACCAGCAAAATCAGCAGGGAGCAGAGGGAGAGCACCAGCCCCTTGCGGTAGCCGGAGAGAACAAATACAATAAGAATCAAAAGCAGTATAATCTCGATGACCATAACTTCTCCTTTCAAGATACCTCGGGGGCGTAGCGTTTCAGCTGCCAGAGCAGCGCGTTCGGGGTGTTTTCACAGCGCTCCTCCGTAACATCTTCCAGAAGCTGATGGAGAAGCTGGCCGATTCTGGGGCCGGGGGGAATACCAAGTGCCATCAGATCCCGGCCACTGACAGTCAGATCCTGTACGCCGGTGCAGGGGGTGTCCTCCAGCTGATTGCGGACAAGGTTTGTGAGTGTGGTGAGCTCATGAAGCTGCATGTCCCTGTTTCCTTGGGCAAGGGCGATGCACCGGCGCGCCTCCAGCATTGGCAGGGAAAGCTCTTTGCCAAATTTCAGGATCCAGCGCCGGGCACCAACTGAGGTGACAGGGGCGAAATAATTCAGACAGGTCGCCATGGTACATACTGTCTGCTTTGTGTGGGTGTCGGCCTTCAGCCGAGTGAAAATTCCCTCTGTCAGGGCAGTGTTTTGGGGATCCTCCGGTGTAAATTCATGGGCATTGGCCAGATTGTGCACCAGCAGCGTCCAGCGAATGACAGGATCCCGGGGGGCATGAGCCAGAGCATCCGTGGTCTGTTTCCACAGCCCGCCGGAACATCCGGGGCTGTTTTGTGCTATGACCGGGATAAGTTCCGGCAGCACCGGGGTGAGCACCGAACCATAGGCGGCCAGAACCGGGGCGGCATGGGAGCCCATCAGCAGCTTCCCCAGCTCCTGAAAGATCCGTTCCCCGCTGATAAACTTCAGCAGATTTTTCTGTCGCTCCATGGCCCCGGCGGTGTCCGGGTGGATGGTAAAGCCCAGAACGGCAGCAAAGCGCAGACCACGGAGGATCCGCAGGGCATCCTCGGTGAACCGGGTGTCCGGATCCCCCACGCAGCGAATACAGCCGGCTTTCAGATCCTCCTGACCGCCGAAACAGTCAGTGATCCGTCCCTGGGCATCGGCTGCCATGGCGTTGACGGTGAAATCCCGCCGGGCCAGATCCTCCCGGAGACTGCGGACGAAGCGAACCTGTTCCGGTTTTCTGTGTCCAAGATACTCTCCGTCCTGACGGAAGGTGGTGATCTCATAGGATTCACCGCCGGAGAGCACGGTTATGGTGCCGTGCTTCAGGCCGGTTTCAATAATACGGTTTTCGTGAAAGACCGCTTTGGTCTCCTGAGGAAGGGCGTTGGTGCATATGTCCCAATCCTGCGGGGACTTTCCAAGGAGACTGTCCCGGACGCAGCCACCCACGGCATAAGCCTGGTAACCTGCGTCATTGAGTCTGGTCAGCAGAGTCTTTACCGAAGCCGGAATGACCATAAATGCACCTTTCCTCCCTGAATGATGATATTATATCCGGTTCGTTCCGGAAACAGGTCGCCGGAGAAGCGACATTTCTCAGTTCTTCAGACTGTGGAGTGGTGCAGGAATTCTGCCGCCCCGCTGGATGAAGCGCTGTGCACTGTCGTTGTGTACGGGCATGACCGGGGCAGAACCGAACAGACCACCGAATTCCAGCTCGTCCCCCACGTCCTTTCCAAGGGCAGGGATCACACGGACGGCAGTGGTCTTGTTGTTGACCATGCCGATGGCGGCTTCGTCTGCAATGATGGCGGAGATGGTTTCCGCAGAGGTGTCCCCGGGAATCGCGATCATATCCAGACCCACAGAGCATACACAGGTCATGGCTTCCAGCTTGTCCAGGGTCAGGGTGCCACATTTGGCAGCGGCGATCATGCCCTCGTCCTCGGATACGGGAATAAATGCGCCGGATAGACCGCCCACATGACCGGAGGCCATAACGCCGCCCTTCTTGACAGCGTCATTGAGCATGGCCAGCGCAGCGGTGGTGCCGTGGGTGCCGCAGACATCCACGCCGATCT
>CAZFGL010000129.1:0-6299 GCA_964518645.1 uncultured Oscillospiraceae bacterium
TGTACTGCATGGACCGTGGCCCCTTCTACCGGGACGAGACCCGTGAGCAGTCCGGTTACACCCAGGCACAGCGTGAGGCCAGCGACATTTGGAACTCCAACATGACCACCGGCCGTGCCCTTGGCTCCACCGCTCTGAACACTGAGGAATCCGAGTCCGTAAACGAGTTCTACGGCGACATCAAGACCTACATCACCCAGTCCGTGCTGGAGTTCGTTACCGGCACCCGCAGCCTGGATGAGTTCGACGCTTATGTCCAGCACATTAAGGACATGGGCATCGACCAGGTCACTGCCTGCTGGCAGGACGCTTATGAGCGTTACCTCAACGGCGAAGTTCCCGCCGGTCCTGTGGGCGATCCCGGACCTCCCCCCGATGGCGCACCCCCTCCGGCCTGATAGATCGTCTTAATATCTGAAAAGCATAAAACCGCCCCGAAGCAGGACAGGCTGCTTCGGGGCGGTGTCATTATTCTCAGATTACCATTTGGTTCATTCCAGCAGAGGCTTCAGATATTTACCGGTATAGCTTTCCGGGCAGGCAGCGATCTCCTCCGGGGTACCTGTGGCCACCACAGTACCGCCGCCGGAACCGCCCTCAGGCCCCAGATCAATAATATGGTCCGCAACCTTGATCACATCCAGATTGTGCTCGATCACCAGAACTGTATTTCCCTGATCCACCAGCGCCTGTAGCACCTCCACCAGACGGTGAACGTCTGCCACATGGAGACCTGTAGTAGGCTCGTCCAGAATATAGAAGGTGTTGCCGGTGGATACCCGGCTCAGTTCCGTCGCCAGCTTTACCCGCTGTGCCTCACCGCCGGAGAGTGTGGTGGAGGATTGACCCAGCTTGATATAACCCAGTCCCACCTGACACATGGCCTCCACCTTTCGGCGGATCCGGGGCAGGTTTTCAAAGAACTCCAGCGCTTCATCCCCGGTCATCTCCAGCACATCGGCAATGCTCTTGCCCTTATAGGTGACCTCCAACGTCTCCCGGTTATACCGTTTGCCCTTACACACGTCGCAGGGGACATAAATATCCGGCAGGAAATGCATCTCAATTTTTACAAGGCCGTCGCCCTGGCATGCTTCACACCGACCGCCCTTTACGTTAAAGGAAAACCGTCCCGGGCCATAGCCCTTGGCCTTTGCCTCGGCAGTGGAGGCAAACAGCTCCCGGATCTCCCCGAACAGGCCAATATAGGTGGCCGGATTGGAACGGGGCGTCCGTCCAATGGGGCTCTGATCGATACCAATCACCTTATCCAGCTGCTGAACCCCCTCGCACCGGTCATGGGCACCGCACTTGGTACGGCTCCGGTTCAGCTCCGCCGCCAGCTTCTTATAAATGATCTCATTGACCAGAGAGGATTTTCCGGATCCGGAAACACCGGTTACCACGGTCATGGTTCCCAGAGGTACAGACACATCTATACCCTTAAGGTTGTTTTCCCGGCAGCCGTAGAAGCTGACCTTTCTGCCGTCTCCCTTTCTGCGTCTGGGTGGCAGGGGTACCTTTTTCGCCCCGGACAGATACTGCCCGGTGACGGAGGCGGGAGTTGACATAATATCACCCAATGTTCCCGCTGCCACTATCTCGCCGCCGTGGATGCCGGCACCCGGCCCCACATCCACAATATAATCTGCCGCCCGCATGGTATCCTCGTCGTGCTCCACCACGATCAGGGTGTTGCCCAGATCCACCATCTGCCGCAGGGTGGCCAGAAGTTTGTCATTATCCCGCTGATGGAGTCCGATGGAGGGCTCGTCCAGAATATACAGCACACCCATCAGGGAGGAACCGATCTGGGTCGCCAGCCGGATCCGCTGGCTTTCACCACCGGACAGAGTTCCTGCTGTACGGCTCAGGGTCAGATATTCCAGCCCCACAGAGCTGAGGAAATTCAGCCGTGAACGGATCTCCCGGAGGATCTGATCCGCAATCACCTGATCCGATCCGGTCAACTGAAGATTGTTGATAAACTCCAGTTCTTCATTGACGGACAGCTTACAGAAATCCATGATATTCAATCCGCCCACCGTGACCGCCAATACAATGGGGGAAAGCCGGTCACCGTCGCAGTCCGGACAGGGATGGTCACTCATGCATTCCTCCAGCTCCCGGCGCATGGAATCAGACTGGGTCTCCCTATACCGGCGGGACAGGTTGTTGATGATTCCCTCAAAGGCCTGTTCCAGGGTTCCACGGCCGTTTCCACGGTCATATTGCAGCTTCAGTTTCTCCCCCTTGGTGCCGTAAAGCAGCGCATCAATGGCCAGATCGCTCATTTTTTCCAGAGGGGTATCCAGCGTAAACCCGTACTTTCGTCCCAGCGCCTCATAATACATCCGGCTGATGGTGTCGTTTTTGGCATTGCCCCAGCCGGAGGCAATGATGCCCCCTTCCAGAATGGACAAACTCCGGTTGGGCATCACCAGATCCGGATCCACCTTCAGCTGATACCCCAGACCGCTGCATGTGGGGCAGGCACCATAGGGATTGTTGAAGGAGAACATCCGGGGTTCCAGTTCCGGCATGGAAATACCGCAGTCCTCACAGGCATAATTCTGAGAGAAGGACAGCTCGATGTCGTCGCTCACAAGATGAATGATCACCAGTCCCCCGGAAAGGCTCAGTGCAGTCTCCACAGAGTCCGTCAGCCGCCGGAGGATCTCCGGCTTCATCACCAGCCGGTCTACCACGATCTCGATATTATGCTTTTTTGTTTTTGCCAGCTTGATCTCCTCGTTCAGGTCGTAGGGCATCCCATCCACCCGAACCCGGACATAACCGCTCTTCTTGGCATCTGCAAACACCTTCTGATGTTCGCCCTTCTTTCCCCGGATCACTGGAGCAAGGATCTGAAAGCGGGTGCCTCTCTCCAGCGCCATCACATGATCCACGATCTGATCCACACTCTGGCGACGGATCTCTCTGCCGCACTTGGGACAATGGGGCACACCTACCCGCGCCCACAGAAGCCGGAGATAGTCATAGATCTCCGTTACCGTGCCCACGGTAGACCGGGGGTTTCGGGAGGTGGTTTTCTGGTCAATGGAAATCGCCGGTGACAGGCCGTCGATGGAGTCCACATCGGGCTTATCCATCTGCCCCAGAAACTGTCGGGCATAGGAGGACAGAGACTCCACATAGCGTCGCTGTCCCTCTGCATAGATGGTATCGAAGGCCAGTGAGGATTTGCCGGAGCCGGAAAGCCCCGTAAACACCACCAGCTTATCCCGGGGTATGGTGATATCCACATTTTTCAGGTTGTTCTCCCTTGCCCCTTTGACAACGATTTTATCCTGCATGCCGATCAACTCCTGTCAATAGCTCCCGTGAAGGAACGCCGCCTGCGGGTGGCGTTCCGTTAATAAACCTGTGCTTTCCTACGCTTCCTCCCGCTGAATGCCTCCATCCAGCTGGGCGCTTCGTTCATAGATCTTATCCAGTATCGTCTGGGCAGCCGTCCCGGATGCCGGAAGGGTGGCAAAGCTGTCACCGTCTCTGACACAGGGGATCAACTGAAAATCTGACTCCAGCGTTTTGTCCTTCAGGGTAAAGGTCTGCTGAAAGATCACCGTATCCATATCCGTCAGGCCAGTGTCACCGGTGAGGAAGGTTCCCAGAGAGTAGCATATGTACTTTCCTTTGTACAATTCTATTCCCTGAAGCACCCGTGGGTGATGGCCGATCACCAGATCCGCACCTGCATCCACTGCAGCGTGACCCAGTTCCACCTGAAAGTCCCCGGGCGTCGTTGCATTTTCCTCACCCCAGTGAATCGACACGATGATGATCTCTGCGCCCGCTTCCTTCAGCTTGTAAATATCCGTCTCCAGCTCTTCCTGACTGCCTACGCCGTGCTCGGTCTCGTCAACGCCACAGAAGCCCACCTGAATTCCGTCCAGGGTGACCATGGTGGTGAACCCGTTGCCAAACCGATAGAGATCTGCATTATCAAGGCCTGCGATGGTGTCCACATGGCCCTCATCCCCGTAGTCCCGGGTATGGTCACTGGCAATGCTGACAGCGTCTATGCCGCCCTCTGTAAGAATATCCATATAGGAGGGGTCTGCCCGAAAGGTGGTGGATTTCTCCACCCGCCGGCCGGTGTTGGCCAGCACACATTCCAGGTTTATGACCGTCAAATCGTCCCCCTCAAAGATCGATTTGACGTTTTCAAAAAAACAGGCTGCCCCCTGATTTTCCAGGGTGCTCTGGAACCGGGTCTGGGCCTCAGAATCCTCGGGGCCGCACAGAGTCACATCCCCCACAAAACTCAGGGTGATGGTATGATCCCCCGGAACAGCCTCCACGGTCTCCGGAATCACCGGAATTTCCACCACAGACGCTTCTGCCTGCAACGCCTCCGCCTGGGCAGCCTTTTTCGCTGCGATCTGTGTGGCAAGATCCTCAATGGCCTTTTTCGTGCTGCAACTCTGAACCAGAGAGATCAGTGACAGAACGATGGCCAGCAGAATGGCTCCGGCGCGAATGGCCCGCTGCCGCTGTGCCAGTTTCAGGCGCTGCGCCTTTCGTTCTTCAGGGGTCTTGTACTGTTTTTCCATAGGTGTGTTTCCTTCCTGCGTTAAGATTGGCCGCGAAGGGTGATGATCTGATCCCGCAGCGCTGCTGCGTACTCGAACTCCATCATCTTTGCGGCTTTCCGCATCTCCTTTTCCAGACGGTTGATCTCCGCCTCCCGCTCGTTCTTGGTCATCTTCCGGCCATCCTTCTCCACGTCCACCGTCCGGGAGATCTCGATCAGTTCCCGGATGGACTTGATAATGGTCTTGGGGACGATGCCGTTGCGTTCGTTGTATGCCTGCTGAAGGGAACGTCTCCGTTCCGTCTCTCCAATGGCATAATCCATAGCGGCGGTAATTCGGTCGGCGTACATAATAACCTTGCCGTCCGCATTTCTGGCGGCACGACCGATGGTCTGGATCAGGCTGGTGGGACTGCGGAGGAAGCCCTCCTTGTCCGCATCCAAAATGGCCACCAGTGCCACCTCAGGAAGATCCAGTCCTTCCCGAAGCAGGTTGATTCCCACCAGAACATCAAACTTCTGCATACGCAGATCCCGGATGATCTCCTGCCGTTCCATGGTATCCACATCCGAATGCATATAGCGCACCCGAATGCCGGCCTTGGTCAGGTAAGATGTAAGATCCTCCGCCATTTTCTTGGTGAGGGTGGTAACCAGTGTACGGTAATTGTGGGTGGCGAGGGTATTGATCTCGCCGATCAGGTCATCGACCTGCCCCTCTACCGGGCGCACCTCGATCACAGGATCCAGGAGCCCTGTGGGGCGGATCAGCTGCTCCGCCACCTGCCCCGCACGGGAAAGCTCATACTCCGCAGGGGTGGCGGAAACATAGATGACCTGATTGATTTTACGTTCAAACTCTTCAAATTTCAGAGGACGGTTATCATAAGCAGAGGGCAACCGGAAGCCGTAGTCGATCAGCGAGGTCTTTCTGGCCCGATCCCCGTTATACATGGCCCGAACCTGAGGCAGTGTCACATGGCTCTCGTCCACGAACATCAGGAAATCATCCGGAAAATAGTCCATCAGGGTCATGGGGGCAGAGCCCGCCGGCCGACCGCTGATGATCCGGGAATAGTTCTCAATGCCGCTGCAAAAGCCCAGCTCGTCCATCATCTCAATATCATACATGGTTCTCTGATGGATCCGCTGTGCCTCCAGCAGCTTCCCGTTTTCCTTAAACCAGTTCTCCCGATCCAGCATCTCACAGGCAATCTCCTGCGTGGCCCGCTGCATTTTATCCTTCGTGGTCACATAGTGGCTGGCAGGATACACCGCAATATGGGAGATTACCCGTTCCACCGCCCCGGTGACCGGGTTAAACTCAGAGATACGATCCACCTCATCCCCGAACAGCTCGATCCGGACAGCACGGTTTGTCCAGCCTGCCGGGAACACCTCCACAGTATCCCCCCGCACCCGGAAGGTATTGCGGATAAAATTAATATCATTGCGCTCATAGCGAATATCGATCAGGGCACGGATCAGACTGTCCCGCTCCCAGATCTGTCCCTGACGGACAGAGACCACCAGAGATTTATAATCCTCCGGATCGCCCAGACCGTAGATACAGCTGACAGAGGACACCACGATCACATCCCGCCGTTCCAGCAGCGAGGCCGTTGCCGAGTTTCTGAGCCGGTCGATCTCGTCATTGGTTGCAGAATCCTTCTCGATATAAGTGTCCGTGTGGGCAATGTACGCCTCCGGCTGATAGTAGTCGTAGTAGGATACAAAATAC
>CAZFGL010000130.1:0-6286 GCA_964518645.1 uncultured Oscillospiraceae bacterium
TCCCGGTGTAATATCCCGTTCCGCACGGATGCGAAGCATGGTCGCCTGTAAAAGCGATGCGGGATACGCCGAACCTGTAAATACAGAACGTGCAACCTCTCCTGCCATTACAGGACTTGGAGACTTGTCTGTTGTATTCATATTAACAGTCTCCCGCAACAGCGCCCAGAGCGGTATCACTGAAAATCGGTTCCCGGTGATTTTCAGGCGCAGCTGATGCTCTGCCACATTTTTCATAAGTTTCCCAAACGTGCTGTTATAAAAGAATCGAACAGACAATCGTGCAGCATTGGGGGCTAAGCCCAATATATAAAATCGGCGGTCAAAATCCAGCGGTATCTCTTCACAGGCACTATCTTCGGCAATCTTTTTCACGACGGCCTGCAAATCAGCACCGGTAAGACATGCCGGTGGCTCATCCCCAAATGCAAAGCACCCCCAAAGATCGTTATACTCCGAATCTGCACCTTCAACCCAACAAACAACAGTGGTATCACCGATCCGGTGGACGTTATCACGGTCTGCAAGCAGATGATTCAGTGCCGCAGTATAGGCAAATGCAGCATTTTTTCCAACCGGTGCGTTGAGACTCTGCTCTTTTCCGTAAGAACAGAACGCATTCGCATTGAAGGAAACAAGGGCCGCACCGCTGGATTGGGCTCCCGCTACACCTTTAATGGTTGGATGAACCGGCTCAGGAACATCCTGCTTTCCTGTGACCAAACACTGCACGGTTTCCCCTTCTGTACTTGAGTAGTACCGTTGCCACGCTCCACGGATCTGCTGATCCTCCTGGGCAAACATGCCATCAATCCGGAATATCAGATTTCCACCCTTCATCAGTTCATTCCAAACGGAGACAAGGGCTGGATGGTTCTGTGCGTTGGCCGGATCCCATGTATCAAAAAACGCAAGGATTCCTTTTGCTGCCGGAGAATCCACCCCATCCAGTAATGTATGATGCAACGCTCCACACGCTGCAAAGCATTGGACACTCCGTTCCGGTTTTCCCTTGTCATCAACACCGAGTATATAACTGGAATTATCCCAAAGGAAATTCGGAACCACACCGACAGTTCGTTTTACTGCCGCAGGCATTTCCAGTAATTGAGGGCCTAATACCGTTTTCTTCCCCACCTGCTTCTCAACCTGAAGGGGAATAACCTGCATTAATGTGCCGTTTACATCCAGACACAGCGCAAAACTGATTTTTGCAGGACTCCAACCTGGACGTGCAATTTTGTTTTGAGTCACAAGATCATCAAAAAGTTGCGTAAGTGCTTGCAGGATCATCCCATCGCCTCCTGACTATCCATGTGCGGAACTTCCAGTACACCATCCCGTAAAACAGCACGGAAGAATTTCGGTGTAATGTTTTCACGATCCCTGTAATCCATATCCAGCAGCATCCAGCCAAGTTCCTTCTCACCTTTCAGTTCATCGGGGCATTCCGGAACCTCTGTGCAGGATCGGAAATGGGCAGGGAATTCACGGACGCCGAAACAGGGCTGATGATAGAACTGGCCTTTTTCCAGACGTCGTCGCATAATGTCCGTAAACTTTCCGGGATTGTCAGACGCATTTGCCTTATCGGTCATTTCAAAATGCGCCTCGATCACATAATGCACATCCCGCAGAACCATGGCAGCACGCTGCTGAATGCTTTCAGGTGTTGCAAGATACATTTCTCCGCCATGCTCCATCACGGATTTCACTTTTCGTGCACTGATGGTATCCTTGACCTCATTTCGGCGGATATTGGTGAATTGAATGGGGCTGCACACACGGATGCGATCGATAATCCACTTCATCCCCGGATGCCAATAAATCGCCTCCAGCAATCCACGGGCAGCAGACGGTGTCATCACATCGTAACTGACACGTTCCACCTTCATTTCCGGTCTGGAGAAACAAGCATAATCTCCCCATACCTCAACTGAAACAGACATTTAACCACTCCCTTCTGTTGTACTCATCTATTATTATACACTCCACATGTCCCAAAAACAGGACTTTATAACTAAGTTTTCATAAAAATATTATTTTTCCGGATTCAGCTTTCAAAGAAAGTCCCTTTTCCCTGTGGTACATCTCAAGATTCATCAATATACCACCGCTTTCATCCAAAAGCTGAACATCACCAGATGCAACCAGCGCCTTGAAATGGTCCTCATATACATTTACACTATATTTTCCGGCCTGACGATAATCTGCCCTGTTTGCTATGCCCAGGGTCATTCTCTGAAAGACCGGTTCCGCTTCTGTCACTGGAATATATACTGTTTTCGTATTCTGATCGATCATATGGAATTTCTCAGCCACCCTTTGAAAGGGCAGTATACTTCCACTATTACCGTTTTTCAAGCTGTTTACCGTATCCGCTTTATCAATGTTTTCACCAACCAATGAGCGCCATGTGGAAAAATATCTTCTGATCGTCTCCACAGCACCCACATCAGCATTCCCTTTCAGCACTTCCTCTGCTGCGCCAATATTAAGCTGCTGCAATAGGGGGGCCGCTTGTTCTCCCTCGAAGTATGTAACAATGCTTTCCTCCCGATTCCGTTTTCCTTCTCTGTTGCATCGTCCCGCCGCCTGTATCAGGGAATCCAAACCCGTCATCTGCCGATATACTGACGGAAAATCCACGTCTACTCCTGCTTCGATCAAAGATGTTGAAATCACACGGCAAGGCAGACCGTTCCTCAGTCTCTTACGAATCACCTCCAGAATTCTGGTTCTGTGATCCGGATACATGAGGGTTGACAGATGAAATCGCCCCTCAATGGGAAGCAGCTCAAACAAATCCTGTGCCATTTTTCGACTATTAACAATGCAGAGCACCTGATTCTCTACAGACAGCTTCATGGCTAATTCCTGATTTGTAAGCGTACCGCCGTCGCAATATGTAACTCGCTGAAATTTCTCATATACCTGCCCCACCTGTGGACAAATCTCTGTAACACAAATTTTAGAATCAAAATCTTTTAGAATATCCTCTATCACAGGCTGCGTTGCTGTACACAGAACAGCCGTTGCCCGGAAGTGAGACACAAGGGCCGAAATCGCACCAACGCAGGGCTTCAACTGAGACCCGGGAATCATTTGAGCCTCATCGAAAATAATCACGCTGTTTGCTATATTATGGAGCTTTCTGCATTTAGATGGCCGATTGCTGTAGAGGGATTCAAAGAACTGAACAGCTGTTGTCACGATCACAGGTGCATCCCAGTTTTCGCAAGCCATACGTTGGCGCTGTTTTCTCTCATCCACTTCCTCTTCACTGTCAAACTCAGCACCACAGTGATGCTCGATCACATTCTGTTCGCCAAGTATATCCCGGAACACCTGAGCATTCTGCTCAATGATAGAAGTATAAGGGATCACATAAATCACCCGATCCAACCCGTTTTCCACCGCATGCTTTAATGCAAAGGCCAGAGAGGAAACAGTTTTACCCCCGCCCGTAGGTACTGTCAGCGAAAACACGCCTCTGGGCATGGATGCAGACTCAAGACACCGGTTCAGAATTTGGCACCGATACTCATTCAATTGATTTTTCGCCGGAAACCAGGGTGCAATGTAATCATTCAAACGTTTCAGCAAAACCGGAAGGGAATCATACTCTGGTCGAATAGTCTGATTCATAAAGGCTTCCGTATCCAAATAATCTGCATCCACCAAACAGGAGAACAGCATTCTTACCCAAAAAGACAACATAAAACTATCCCGGATATTAGGTTTATGTATTCCCTTTTCCAGTTCTCCATACCATTCATAATCGGGAATTCCATGTTGCTGTCCTTTTTTAATCCGACCTATATAAGTTGCATCTCCTGCTGAGTTCATTCTGCTTCCGTAATCCGGCAATCCGCTGTGATGTCCAACCACACAACATCCAACAAGCTCTTCACCAATCTTACAACATTCCACTGCTCCAGCCGTTGCATGATCCACCTTTGGTCCTCCCTGAAGGCGCTTTTGAAATGCTTTAGAATTCTTTCCTATGTCATGAGCCATTCCAATCAGGGCCCCACGTTTTCCCTCACCAAATGCCTCTGCGAACTTTTCGCAGCGCACTGAGGTTCCGTTCAGGTGCTCAGAAACAGTCTGTAATGCACCGTCGTCTCGAATGTGTGCATAATACATAAACCATCCCTCACATTTCACAGTTTTCTTATCACCATTATACAACATCTAACATAATATGTAAACACACAACAAGTATTTATCGAAAAAGCAGGACCTTCCGAAGAAAGTCCTGCACTCAAAACACCACATTATAGAGCCAATATACCACCCCATACACCACACCTGCACTCAGTCCATACACGATCACCGGCCCTGCGATGGTAAACATCTTTCCCGCCGTACCAAGGACGAACCCCTCAGTCTGAAATTCCATTGCCGGGGATACAATGGAATTTGCGAATCCGGTGATGGGTACAATCGTTCCGGCTCCGGCCAGTTTTGCAACCCGGTCATAGATTCCCATTCCGGTCAGAATTGCACCCAAAAGTATCAGGGTCATAGAAGTAGCTGTCGCTGAAGATGTTTCGGGTAAACCAAGCCATGTCCACAAATTCAAAATCAGCTGTCCCAAAACGCAAATCAGCCCCCCTGTCCAAAAGGCATTTACTGTGTCAGCCACAGTATGCGAATTTGGAGAATACGCTTTCACGAGCTTGTCATACTGTATGCTGTTAATTCTCATACTACCATCTCCCGGTAATAATATAACTCAATATAGATCGCCATATGCAGTGAATTTATGGATCTGCGCATCCCATGAGATAATGTAATTAGATTACAGAATCATCCTTACCACGCCGCCCGCTGAAATACAAAAAGCCCCACCGCAAGAAATGCGGTGGGGCAAAATGCATATCGAATTATACCAGTTCGATGATAGCCATCTCAGCAGCGTCGCCGCGGCGGGCGCCAAGACGAATAACTCTGGTATAGCCGCCGTTGCGCTCCTTGTACTGGGGAGCCAGTTCAGCGAATACCTTGGTAACTACATCTTCCTTGGTGATAAAGGCCAGAGCCTTGCGACGAGCAGCCAGAGAGCCGTCCTTGCCGAGAGTAATCATCTTCTCAGCGATGGGCTGAACTTCCTTGGCACGAGTCACAGTGGTCTCGATGCGGCCCTTCTCCAGCAGATCGGTGGTCAGCTGACGAAGCATCGCCTTGCGCTGAGCAGTAGTTCTGCCGAGTTTACGAGTTCCGAACATTCATATTACCTCCTTTGCGAAAGGTTACGCTTAGTTGTTAGAAGAACTGCTGTCGCTAGCCAGGGACAGGCCCATCATAGCGAGCTTGTTCTGAACCTCTTCCAGAGACTTTCTGCCCAGGTTACGAACCTTGATCATGTCCTCACCGGAACGGCTGATCAGATCTTCAACAGTGTTGATGTTTGCACGCTTGAGGCAGTTAAAGCTTCTCACAGACAGATCCATTTCCTCGATGCTCATCTCCAGCACCTTTTCCTTCACATTCTCCGGCTTCTCCACTACGGTGGACTTGCTAGCCACAGACTCACTGAGGTCTGTAAACAGCACCAGATGATCGGTCAGGATCTTGGCGCCAAGGCTCACTGCGTCACGGGCGCTGATGGTATTGTCAGTCCAAACCTCCAGCGTCAGCTTGTCGTAGTCGGTCATGTTGCCTACACGGGTATTTTCTACGGTGTAGTTTACCTTGTAGACGGGAGTGTAGATGGAGTCGATGGGAATCACGCCGATCACAGTCTGGGCATTCTTGTTCTTGTCAGAAGAAACATAGCCGCGACCGTGGCTCATGGTAATTTCCATGTTAAAGGTTGCATCGGGGCCAAGGGTGCAGATGTGAAGATCAGGATTCAGGATCTCCACTTCTCCGTCTGCCTTAATATCGCCTGCGCAAACCTCGCGCTCACCCATGGCCTCAATATATACAGTCTTGGGGCCCTGGCAATGGAGCTTTGCGATGATTCGCTTTACATTCAGAACGATCTCGGTGACGTCTTCCTTGACACCGGGAATGGTGGAAAACTCATGCTGGACACCTGCGATCTTGATAGAAGTGGCCGCGGTGCCGGGCAGAGAAGAAAGCAGAATTCTTCTCAGGCTGTTGCCGAGGGTTGTGCCGTATCCTCTCTCCAGGGGCTCAACTACATACTTACCGTAGGAAGTATCCTCTGCGGAGTCAATGCATTCAATGCGAGGCTTTTCAATTTCTACCATATAGGAATATACCCTCCTTGTAACCGCGATAAAAATCGCATCAGATTCAGCTTACAGATGAT
>CAZFGL010000131.1:0-6267 GCA_964518645.1 uncultured Oscillospiraceae bacterium
TATTTCTTATAAATATGCTTCATGGATACGCTGGACATAATATACCCCCATCTTTTGCTTGTATTAAGATGCTGTTATTCTAGCACACGAAACTCTTTCTGTATAGTATCCAATTGACCAAAGGTTTTCAAAAACCTTTGTGAATTCTGACCACGAGACGAAATTTTCGTCATTTTTCTGTATATTTTTACAGCAATTTGCCCACTTCGTCAGCTGTCAGACACCGAAACGTGCCGATTTCCAGATCCCCCAGCAGAAGTGATCCCTCCCGCTGCCGACGAAGGTAAATCACCGGTTTTCCCCGGGATGCCAGCATTCTGCGTACCTGATGGTACTTCCCTTCCCGCACCACCACAATACAGCCGTCCTCTGTCCTGCGAAGCTCCGCCGGCAGACAGACGGTGCCGTCCCGCAGCTGAATTCCGGAAGCAAACGCCTCAACATCCGCCTGATCCACTTCCCCCTCTGTCCGGGCAAAGTATTCCTTCTCCACCTGATGTTTGGGTGAGGTAAGGCGGTGACACAGATCTCCGTCATTCGTAAACAGCAGAAGGCCCTCAGTCTCCTTGTCCAGCCGGCCTACCGGGAACAGATTCTGATATTCCGGGGGCAGAAGCTCCATCACCGTTTTATCTCTGGGATCATCCGTAGAGGTCACATATCCCGCAGGCTTATGGAGCATCAAAACAGTCTGCCCCCGCAGGGTCACGGCTGCGCCGTCCACAGTGACCTGATCCCGGCCTTCATCCACCTTGTCCTCGGGCTTTTTTGCTGCCGTACCGTTGACACAGACCCGACCCTGCCGGATCATGGTTTTCAGTTCCTTCCGGCTGGCAACTCCGGCCTCGGACAGATATTTATCCAAACGCATCATTTATGAATCCCGCTCCCAACGTTCTAGCTTCCCCCTCTTCAGAATAGAATTGCACAGAGCAACCCCATGAAACACAATACAGGAGGAATCCCTATGTTTATTTTTACAGCCAAGCTGAACAAATCCAGGCTGATCGCCATTCTTTCAGCGGCAGCCACTTTGATTCTCTTTATCATTTTTCTGGCAAACCGGGGTACCGGCACCTCTTTTGAAACCACTGCTGCCACAAAGCTCCCCACAGCAGAATCCCATGTGGCATATCTACAGTCCAATGGCTACACCGTTCTGCCTGAGCCGGTGCGCATGCAGGAAGTACTGATCCCCGAGACATTCAGTGACATATACACCCAGTACAATAAAATGCAGCTCTCTCAGGGGTTTGATCTGGAGAAATATCAGGGGCGCCGGGTCATGCAATATGTATACCAGCTGACACCGCAGAATGAGCAGTCTCCCACCTACGCCACACTCCTGCTGTATAAGAACAAGCTGATCGGTGCAGATCTCTCCCGGGGCGGGGAGGACAGCTTCCTCAGGCCACTGCTCTCCGCCTAACGCCACAGGGCTATGATCTTCACCCCTCTTGCTCTGGCATAGGAAAGGGTGGCGCCTGTACCGCCCCCGGTGCCGTCATATACCGTCATCAGGATCCCGGCATGTTCTACCATATACCGGTTTCTGCGAAGCATACAGCCTTCGGTATAGGTTTCCTCCAGCACCCGGGTCTCATCACACTTCCCCAGAGCAACAAGATACCTCCGCTGTTCCTCCCGGGGCCACAGCTTCTGCTGTCCCCGGCAGGGAATTGCCGCTGTGATCTTCAGGGGATATTCCCTGCGAAGCTCAGACAACACCTCCAGGAAATACTGATCCGTACCCCGGGCCATTCCGAATATATAATCGTACACACCCTGTTCGCACAGCTTTCTCAGTTCCCGTTCCATCTGAATTTTCAGCGCCACACAGCGCGGATCGGTCTCGTCATTGCCCCAGGGCAGTTTCTCCGGACGGTGGCCGGAAAAGGCACATATCACTTTTTCCATGGGTCACCCCTCCTTCATTTATACTATCTCACAAAACCGGGAAAAAGTACAGGGGAAAAATATTCAGGATTGACAACACTTCACTACAGTGCTATACTGTCATCAATCGAATATCTGTTTAACCATGTTTTCAGGGCAGGGTGCGCAGCTTCCGAGCTGCAATTCCCGACCGGCGGTGATGGCATTTGCCCAGTCCGCGCGCGCCATTTTTGGTGCTGAACCGGTGTGATTCCGGTACCGACAGTAACTGGCCAGTTTTGGCCTCAAGTCTGGATGAAAGAAGATGTGTCTCACACCTCCATTAGTTTTTGTGACACCTGAATGCAGGCCATTCAGGTGTTCTTTAATTTAAGGAGGTTTTTTCTTATGTCCAACTCATCCCGTTCTGCCCGCATCCACCAGATGGTGGTCACCGGCATGCTCTGCGCCATTTCCTACATTGCCGTGCTGCTGGGCAATCTGGTACCCAACTTCTATGGCTTCCTCAGCTATGACCCCAAGGATGCCGTCATTGCCATCGCCGGTTTTATCTACGGCCCAATAACCGCACTGATCATCTCCGCCATCGTTTCCGTCATTGAGATGCTCACAATTTCCTCTACCGGCATCTATGGCTGTATCATGAATATTGTCTCCACCTGTGCCTTCGCCCTGCCTGCTGCTGTCATCTATAAAAAGCTCCACAACATGAAGGGTGCCGTGGCCGGTCTCGGGGTAGGCGTTGTGACCATCACCATTATGATGATGCTCTGGAACTATATTATTACCCCCTTCTACATGGGTCAGCCCCGGGAATTCATTGCTTCCCTGCTTCTGACCGTATTCATGCCCTTTAATCTGGTTAAGGGAGGCATCAACGCCGGTCTGACACTGGTGCTGTATAAGCCTCTGGTCACTGCCCTGAGAAAGGCCCGTCTGGTTCCCAGCCACGAAAATGATAAGGGGCATTTCCACGCAGGATTTCTCCTGTTTTCTGCCGCTGTCCTGATTACATTTATTCTGCTCTTCCTGGTACTTCAGGGAATCCTTTAATCACCCAAAAGGGCGTGCCGCAAAATGATTTGCAGCACGCCCGAACTGTATTATTTCTGCCCTGGCAGGGGGATTTCACCCGTCTGAAGGACGAATCTCACCGGTGCTGCTGCAAAACCTCAGGTTTGCGGCGGCACCTTTTATTCTTTCCCCCCCGTGAGAAGGCTCTGGGCAGCATTTTCATCCAGCTGTTGAATATCCCGGAGCTTTCGGTTGATGGCTCTTGTCCGGGTCCCCATCAGGTTTTCCAAATCATTGCTGGTCTGCTGAAGATGCCCCTGCATCTTTACCATGACTTCTTCAAACTTGTTAAACTCCGTCTTTACTGCACCGAGCACCTGCCAGACCTCATTGCTACGTTTCTGGATCGCCAGAGTGCGGAAGCCCATTTGCAGGGAATTCAGCAGTGCTGCCATGGTGCTGGGGCCGGCAACATTGATGCCGTAATCCCGCTGGAGCACCTCGATCATTCCCATGTTGACCACCTCGGCATAAAGTCCCTCAAAGGGCAGGAACAGGATCCCGAAGGTTGTGGTATAAGGGGGCGAAACATACTTGTCCCGAATGTCCCGGGCAGATTTTTTCAGCACCGTCTCCAGCGCCTTCCGTGCCTCTGTAACCGCTCCCGTATCACCGGCCAGCATAGCATCCTGAAGGTGCATATATGTATCTCCCGGGAATTTGGAGTCAACAGGCAGATATACATGTTCCCCATCGCTGCCGGGGAGCTTGACCGCAAACTCCACCCGCTCTCTGGAGCCGGGGATCGTGGCCACATTTGTCTCGTACTGCTCTGGGGACAGAATCTCTTCCAGAATTGCCCCCAGCTGGATCTCCCCCAGAATGCCCCGGGTTTTCACACCGGAGAGCACCTGCTTTAATCCACCCACATCGCTTGCCAGATGCTGCATCTCCCCAAGGCCCTTGTAGACCTGTTCCAGCTGCCGGGAGACCGTTTCAAAGGAATCGGAGATTCGCTTTTGCAGGGTATCCTGAAGCTTCTCATCCACGGTTCCCCGGATCTCGTCCAGCTTTTTGGCATTCTCCTGCCGCATTTCCACCATGGAACCAAGCACGCTCTGACGAAGGGCCTCCAGCTTTTTCTCGTTCATTTCCTCCAGATTCCGGATCCGCTGTTCCATGGCCTTCATCTGAACCTCCACGTTCTGATTCATGGCCTCCTGGCGGGTGATCACATGCCGGTCGATCCCCTCCAGCTTCTCCATCTGGGCAGACGCTGCGTATTTTTGTCCCGCATCGATTGCACTGTTCATATTCTGAATATCCCGGCTGATGTTGTTTCCAAGGGTGTGGACATTGGCTGTGAGCGTCTGTCCCATGGTTCCCATGGCATTGACCACAGCCTGCTGGGTTTTTACATGGGCATCCATATTCTGCTGAAGCAGTTCCATTTTCAGCTGATCTCCCTGATCCCGGCTTTTGTCCTTTCCAAAGGATCTGACCAGCAGAACCGCCAGCAGTACGATTATGATTAAAAGAAGTACATATATCATTGCCGTCCCCCCTGTCAAACTGTGATCTGCCGGACTTCCCTGCAACGTCCGGTATCCGTATCCACCGTGAATACCGCCCCACTGAGGACACAGGGCCCCTCAGCAGGCTTGTAGCGATTATACAGACCTCCACGGAACTTTTCTATGGAGAGGGAAGGCTGGATTCCAATGACAGAGTGCTTCGGCCCTGTCATTCCCAGATCCGTAATATATCCTGTCCCTTCAGGAAGCACCTGAGCATCCGCTGTAGGCACATGGGTATGGGTGCCCCACAGGGCGGTGATCTTTCCATCCAGCATATAACCCATGGCCAGCTTTTCAGAGGTGGCCTCCGCATGAAAATCCACCAGAATGATCTTCGTGTCCAGCTTCGGAAGAATCTTATCCACCAGCAGGAAGGGATTATCCGGGCCACAGTCCATATTCACCCGCCCGATCAGATTCACCACAGCAATGTCCCCAACAGGGGAATCAAACACACCGTAACCACGGCCGGGAGTCTGGGGTGCATAGTTGGCAGGCCGGAGAATATAGAGTGTATCATCCAGATAGTCATGGATGCTGTTCTGGCGGAAGGCATGGTTTCCCAGTGTAATCACGTCCGCCCCCGCATCAAACATATCCTCCGCCTGATCCGGTGTCAGCCCCACATTGGAGGCATTTTCCCCATTGACAACCGTAAAAACAGCGTCATACTCCCGCTGGATCCGTCTCAGATTCTTTTTCAGATACCTTAGGCCCTGGGCGCCTACCACATCGCCCACCGCCAGAATATTCACAAGCATTTTAAAATCCTCCAATCAATTCAGAATCATTATACCGGAAAACAGGCAAAAAAACAATGAAAAACCCGCTGTCAGAGACAGCGGGTAAAATGATCTTATTTTGCATATTCAACGGCCTTGGTCTCTCGAATGAGATTAACCTTGATCTGACCGGGATATTCAAGTTCATTTTCAATTTTCTTGGCAATGTCCCGTGCCAGAATGATCATGTTGTCCTCGGTGACCTCCTCGGGCTTCACCATGATCCGTACTTCACGGCCTGCCTGAATTGCATAGGCCTTTTCAACTCCCTGGAAGGAGCTGGTCAGTGCCTCCAGCTTTTCAAGACGCTTTACATAGTTTTCCACGTTCTCTCTGCGGGCACCGGGACGGGCTGCAGAGATTGCATCGGCTGCCTGTACCAGACAGGCAATGATGGTCTGAGGTTCCACATCTCCGTGATGGGCCTCGATGGCGTGAACCACCTGTGCGTTTTCCTTGTACTTTCTGGCAAGCTCCACACCCAGAGCAACATGGCTGCCTTCCATCTCATGGTCAACAGATTTACCCAGGTCATGGAGAAGTCCTGCACGCTTGGCAATGGTAACATCCTCACCCAGCTCCGCAGCCATAAGGCCACTGAGGTGTGCCACCTCGATGGAGTGATTCAGCACGTTCTGACCATAGCTGGTACGGTATTTCTGCCGTCCCAGAAGCTTGATCAGCTCAGGATGCAGACCGTGTACACCGGTCTCAAACGTTGCGCGCTCGCCCTCCTGTTTAATGGTCTGCTCAACCTCTCGGCGGGCCTTTTCCACCATATTGTCAATGTGGGTAGGCTGGATACGTCCATCCGCAATGAGCTTCTCCAGTGCAATTCTGGCGATCTCACGGCGAACCGGATCAAAGCTGGAGAGGGTGATCGCCTCAGGGGTATCGTCAATGATCAGGTCAACACCGGTCTTGGTTTCAAGCGCACGGATGTTACGACCCTCACGACCAATGATGCGTCCCTTCATCTCGTCGTTGGGCAGTGCCAC
>CAZFGL010000132.1:0-6222 GCA_964518645.1 uncultured Oscillospiraceae bacterium
GATCGGATATGATCCGGAAGGAGATCTGGAAAATACCCCGGATTCCGTATTCTGTACCCACGGTGCCGGAACCGTAATCAGATGGGATCAGGTCAAGGAGCATATGCACCTCCCCGCCTGTCTTTCTCTCCGGGAGCCTCAGGAAGACAGGCAGAAAACATGGGAGCAGCGTGCCAGAGAATACTGTCAGCACGTAGCCACTGATAAAGAATTGATGGCGATTTTTGAGAGAACCTATGGCCCCATCAAACAGACCAGTATTCAGCCCCTGCGCACCCCCAAAAGCACATCCGAACCAAAGCCCTACCGGGGCAAAAAGCTTCCCACAGGGCCAGAATATCTGCTGGTGGACGGTTATAACGTGATATTTGCATGGGATGACCTGAAAAAAGTGGCACAGGACAGTCTGGACACAGCCCGCCAGCTGTTGATCAATATGATGGTGAACTATCAGGGTGTCCGGAAATGCAACCTGATCCTTGTTTTTGACGCCTACCGGGTAAAGGGCGGTAAGGGCAGCATGGAACAGGTGGGCGGCATTACCGTGGTCTACACCAAAGAGGCGGAAACTGCCGACATGTATATCGAGCGGGTCACTCACGAGATCGTCACCGGAAACCGTGTACGGGTAGCCACCTCAGACGGATTGATTCAGATGATTATTCTGGGACATGGTGCACTGCGTGTTCCTGCCCGGGCATTTCGTGTGGAAGTGGATCAGGTTCTGGGGGCAATACAGGATTTTCTCAGGAATCAGGAAAAATAATCGACACGTTAATAAAATATTAACATGATGGATGTATCATCATGGGGAGAAAATACACAGGAGATCTGATCTATGGGCGGAAAAAAAGCCAAAAAGACAAAAATAAAGCGTCACTTCGGACATGACACCGAAGGACTCCGCAGAGATCTGCGGTGGGAACGGCTGGACAATACCGCCCTGCTCTTTCCGGTGATTGCGGATGACAACTGGACAAATACATACCGGATCAGCGTAATCCTGAACGAAGAAATTCGTCAGGAGCTTCTGCAAAACGCACTGAACCTGACCCTCCCCCGCTTTGACGGGTTCAATCTCCGTTTGCGGAAGGGCTTCTTCTGGTACTATTTTGAGGAAAACGGCAAGCCCGCCCCCAGAGTACGTCAGGAAAACACCTATCCCTGTCAGTTTATTGTACAAAATGAAAACCGGAGCTATATGTTCCGGGTTACCTACTATGGCTGCCGGATCAATCTGGAGGTCTTCCATGTACTGACCGACGGTATGGGCGGGATCAACTTCCTCAAGGAGCTGACGTATCAGTACCTGAGACTGAGCCATCCGGAGGTCTTCCCAGACGACCGGCTCAGTGCCAGCACATCTCTGAACCGTGAGGACAGCTTTCTCCGGAATTACCGAAAAAGCTATCCCAAAGAATATAAAACCCAAAAATCCTACCGGATCCGGGGGGACAAGCTTCCAAAGTCCCAACTGGGGATCACCCATGGATATATGCCCATCTCACAGCTGAAAACCGTCTGCAAAAGCTATGGACTGAGCATCAATGAATATCTGGTCTCCGCCTATGTATACAGCATTTATCAGGAATGCCTGCACGGGGCGATTCCCAAAAACCCCATCCGTGTGGCCGTTCCAGTCAATCTGCGCCCCTATTTTGACTCCGTAACCACAAAGAACTTCTTTGTTATGGTTTCGGCAGAGTTTGTTCCCGCAGAGGATCATCCCATTTATACATTCCATGAGGTTGCGAAAATCATTCAGGAAAGTCTCCGGGCGCAGATCACAAAGGAGCATCTGGAACGGATCTTCTCCTATAATGTTTCCAACCAGATGAAATTCATCGCTCGGGCTGTTCCCCTGCCCCTGAAAAATATGGGCATTAAGGCGGTCTATACCACCGCTGCCCTGGCGAATACCTCCACTGTCACCAATATTGGAAATATCACTGTGGAGGATGCGTACCGTCCCTATATTCGTTCTTTCTATGCCATTCTTGCCATGAGCAAAGGACAGGATATTAAGGGCACCATCTGTTCCTACGACGACACCCTTACCTTCACCTTCAGTTCCAGATTCTGCGACGCAGTTGTTCAGCGGGGATTCTTCCGGCAGCTCAGTCAGGATGGCATCCCGGTGGAGCTTGAAACAAACGGAGTTTATTATGACTAAATGTAATCAATGCAACGTGTATATCCGGGATAACAGTCAGGTCTGTCCCCTTTGTCACTGTGTGGTCGAGGCGGACGAGACGGCACAAAATGTTTATCCCGATATACGTTATTATGTCCGGCGTCTGAAACGGCTTTGCAATGTATGGCTGTTTATTCTGCTTATGTGCAGCGCTGTGCTGATTTATCTGAATTTCACCTTTTACAGTGGCCTTTACTGGAGCCTGATCCCTGTGGGTGCAATGTGTTATTGCTATCTGGTGCTGCGGTACATCATGCTCAGCAGTCACGGGCACCGCTCAAAGATTCTGGTTCTTGGGCTGTCTACGGTGCTTCTGGTGATATTGATCGACTGGGTCACAGGGTTCCACCGCTGGTCTCTGAACTATGTTTTCCCTTCCGGTCTGATTGCGGTGGACGGGATCATCGTCCTTCTAATGTTGCTGAACAAGCGCAACTGGCAAAGCTACATTGTGTTGCAGCTTGGTATGATCCTGATCAACCTTGCCTCTCTGATCCTCTGGCAGATCGAATTGATCACAGTTCCCCTTATGGCACTTATCGCCTTTGCGATATCCGTTTTTCTCTTTCTGGGAACGCTGATCATCGGTGATCGTCCCGCCCGGGTGGAACTGCGGCGCAGATTCCATATATAAAAGCCCTAGTAGTTACAAATTCTCTCCTGTATATCTGCGGTCTGCCGCAGCAAGAAGCAAAGTAAGATGACACAAAAGAGATGACATCCAACCAAGGTTGAATGTCATCTCTTTTTATCATATTTAGTTTCTAAGTTCGTCAGTGTTCTGAAATCACTTTTTCAGAGGAGAAACCTTTTCTTTGGATTTCAGCACCATACCGCTGAGGGCAAACAATGCAATTGCGTTGGGGATTACCATCAGGTTGTTGAACATGTCGGTCAGCTCCCAAACCAGATCGTTGGAAGCGATGGTGCCCAGGAAGATAAATACCAGAGCAATGACAGTGTAGAGCTTAACAGCCTTCTTACCAAAGAGCCAGGTTACATTCACCTTGCCGAACAGGTTCCAGCCAAGAATAGTGGAAAATGCGAAGAACAGGAGGCAGATTGCAACGAACTTACCGCCGATATTGTCGCCCATAACGGTGCCGAAAGCAAGCTGCGCCATGTTGACCTTACTGACACCCTCTGCGGCGCCGGAGGCCAGAACGCCATCGGGGGTATACAGGGTGCAGATGATAATCAGAGCATTCAGTGTGAGAACGATGAAGGTGTCGATAAACACACCGATCATAGCCACAACACCCTGATCGTGAGGGGTTTCAACATTTGCAAGGGCATGTGCGTGAGGAGTGGAGCCCATGCCGGCCTCATTGGAGAACAGGCCACGCTTTGCGCCCTGAGAAATTGCGGTTTTCAGTGCATAACCAAGGCTTCCGCCGATAATTGCAGAGGGCTGGAATGCATACTTAAAGATCATGGCAATGGTAGCGGGGATGTAGGTGATACGGCCGATGAGAACGATGAGGCCGCCAACAATAAAGATCAGAGCCATAACAGGAACCAGCTTTTCACAGACAGAAGCAAGTCTCTGAACACCGCCCAGGAAAATCAGTGCACAAATAACCACAAGGAAAATACCTACGATCCAGGAAGGAATGTTAAACGCACTTTCAAAGTTGGAGCCGATGGAGTTGGACTGAACCATGCAGCCCATGAAGCCCAGAGCCAGGATGATTGCAACGGCGAAGAAGGTGGCAAGGAACTTGCCGAATTTGCCCTTAAATGCGGTGGTGATGTAATAAACAGGGCCGCCATGGATATTGCCGTCGGAATCAATTACTCTGGTCTGCTGTGCAAGGGTTGCCTCAGCGTAGATGGTAGCCATACCGAAGAAAGCGATGATCCACATCCAGAAAATTGCGCCGGGGCCACCGGTGAGAATTGCGCCTGCTGCACCGACAATGTTACCGGTGCCGACCTGCGCTGCAATGGCAGTGGCAAGAGCCTGGAAGGAGCTCATACCATTTTCCTGCTTACCACCACGGAGGGACAGGTTACCGAATACCTTCTTCATACCTTCCCCGAAGCAGCGAACCTGCACAAAACGGGTACGGATGCTGTAGAACAGGCCCACACCCACCAGCAGGAAAATCAAAATATAGTCTGAAAGATAACTGTTGATGGTCTGAACGATGTTTAAGAGTGTTGCTTGCATGATGTTTTCCTCCACTAAAAAAATTAGAGCTGCTGAAATATCAGCAACTCCGAAGAAGTAGTGCAGGCATAGAATGCATTTCTTCCATGACTGCTCTGTCCTTTTGCCTGAGAGATTCAGCTGTCTGAAACAGCCTTGCACCTTCGGCACCCACTCACGGTGGGATTCTCCAGAGTTCCTCCACCTTCAGTCTCATGTAATCCTGAAAGCTTCACCAGAAGTATTCTGTTGTCCTTACTATACACGTTAATTAACTAAAGTGCAAGTATTATTTTTACTTTTTGAACAATTCATGAACATGTACAAATTTACAGACTGTTTTAGGTTGTTTTTAGTTAAAACGCATTTGTTTTTCTCAGAGAAACAATCATGCCCCGGCGAAACCGGGGCACAGCTGTTTAATATCTGTTATGTACGTCCTCTGCAAAGCACATGAAATCCTGGAGGGTGAGCACCCGGCCGTCATCCAGCACACATTTGCCACTCATCCTGCCAAAAACCTGATGCTGGTCTGTGAGCAGGAGCTTAAAGTCCGTCTTTGCGGCACGATCCAGTACCGGGACAAAATCCATCTCAAACCGTCCGTCGCTGGAGGTAAACTTCCACGGCTTCATATACCCGTCGCTGGGGATGTGGAATGTCACATCATCAAGCTTGTGACAGATACCGTCATAAAACAGCATATTTTCCGATGCAGCGGAGGTATCACCGAACCCATATCCAATATTGAATCCAAAGGGCTTTCCTTCCACAATTCCGTTTCCGGAGCCCCAGTACCAGCGGTTATCGTAGGTCCATACCCCACGCCCCCAGTCAAGGGTGCCGAAATCCCGGTCAGGTTCAAAGGAATATGTTCTGCCGTCAAAGGTCATAGAGCCCTCTGCCCTCATGCAGTTGATCTTCTGGTTGTAATAGAAGGCTGTTTTCTTTTCCTTCCACGGGGTGGCAATTACAATAGTATCCATGGGAGGCTGATGCAAAGTAATCTGGCAGTCAAAGGGCTTCCCCTGCCAGAAATTCTCGAAATGGCAGGTGATCCGTCGCTGTCCCGGAGCGACCTCATACCGGAGCTGAAGCCGCTTATCCTCATAGACAGTATCCCCTGTCTCCGAGGTGGCAGGAAGCTTCAGCTTGCCCATGGGAAACGGATTCAGGATGGTCTCCGTATGCTCCCACCCCTCTTTGAAATTCAGCAGGGACACGGACTGTAGTCCGATATAGCCATCATCGGAGATAGTAAAGGCACAGGCATAATCCTCGTTCAGCACCAGATAGTAGTCCCATTCCTTGATCCGGAATTTTGGGGCCTTAATGTCTCCTCTGCTGTATTCCATAACCAGCTGTTTTGCCCAGCCCGGCTCAGCAAGGGAGCCGTCTGCACGGAGCAGCTTCTGTTTCCGGGTGACCTGATGATTTCTCATGAACATATCCCCCTGTTCCCTGTTTTAATTTACAGGAGCCGGATCCCGGCCTCCTCGCACTTTTTGACAGTCTCTTCATCCCATACGCTGGCCTGAACCTCGCCAATGTGGGCGCAGCCCATCATCAGCATACACAGTCGGCTCTGACCGATACCACCGCCGATGGTGAGAGGCAGCTGATCCTTCAGGAGCATGTCATGGAAGGGCAGGCTTCTTCGGTCATCACAGCCGGCAATGGTGAGCTGACGATCCAGAGACTCTGCGTCAACACGAATACCCATGGAGGAGATCTCCAGAGCACGGCCAAGAACCTCATCCCAGAAGAAAATGTCACAGTTCAGGTTCCAGTCGTCATAGTCAGGCGCACGGCCGTCGTGGGGCTTTCCGGAACGAAGTGCGCCCCCAATCTGCATAATGCAGGCGGTGGGGTGTTC
>CAZFGL010000133.1:0-6171 GCA_964518645.1 uncultured Oscillospiraceae bacterium
GGCTGATCCAGCAGGGCTATTCCCCCTGCGGCCACTGCAAGCCGTAAGGTGCATCCAAAACCCGAATATGCCGACAACGCCCCCGACAGCCATGCTGCGGGGGCGTTGTCGTATGATTATCAGATTCAGTGAAGGGGGCGCGTGGGTGATTCATTTTGTGTTTTCCTTCGCAGTCCTGCAGGAAGCAATCAACAATCTACGAATATTCCCGCACAGCTTTTCTGCATTTTGATACGCCTGTGTGTCGATGCGACCGGTTTCATGCATCAGTTTCAGCCAGTAGCTTGTTTCATTGGATTCTTTTAACGCAATCTCCAGTTTTGCAATGAAATCTTTCTTACTTTGTGCGTATTGTGCCTCGTGTATATTTGCACCAACCGACGTACCAGCTCTGGCAAGCTGATCAGTCATATAGGAACTTTTCGGAATTTTTACACCGTCAACAAGATTAACAATCGTGACAGCAAGTTCAAATGACAAATCAATCAGTTTATTTTCAGGCATATGCACACCCCCATTTTCTCTCATTATACAGGGAAGTTGTTTGTTATTCAATGATATATTTGCGTTGCAAATGTGATATGATATCCGTTCCTTCATACGCAAAGCGTATATCATCTGCAAAGCAGACATCATAGCGACAGCTATATCATCCGTGACCGCAGGGAACGGATATCATTGAAAAGAGTCATCTCTGTCTGTAAACAAAGATGACTCTTTTCGTGGTGGACCCGAGGAGATTCGAACTCCCGACCCCCGCAATGCGAATGCGATGCGCTCCCAGCTGCGCTACGGGCCCGTTAAGGGTATTATAGCACCGTGAAAACCCTTCGTCAACGGAAACCACCCCGGATGAGGGACATTTTCTCCGGAAATCCCGCCCTGGCCGGTTGTGCCGGGGGCTGGAATCTGATATAATAGGCTCAAATAATTCGTATACAGAAAAGGAGCTGCGCCTATGGATACTTCTGAACGTGTCTTTCGCTGGGAAGCCCAGCGGGAGGTGAAAAATCTCATGGGTCGTTATACCCGCGCCCTGCTCCACAAGGAGGAAGGCACTGTCCCTGACCGTTTCTGGAGCCACCGGGAGGATGTATCCCTCGGTCTCAACGAAGGCTGGTACCGGGGACAGGATTCTGTCCGGGGCTATTACGGCTGGTTTGAACAGAAAACAAAATGCACCGACGGGATCATGAAACAGCTGTTCCCTCAGATCCCCGCAGATCACCGGGGAATCGGTTATCTGGAGATGAAGAGCCTCTCTTCCGATCTGGTGGAGATCGCCGGCGACGGCCAGAGCGCCAGAGGCATGTGGAACTGTGCCGGTCAGAAGGTGGATTATACCCCCGCCGGGCCGGTGACCTTCCTCACCTACGGAACCTATTTCGTGGATTTCGTTCGGGAGGATGGCCAGTTCCGGATCCTGAACATGCAGTATCTGGAGGAGATCTGTCATCCCCAGGGGCAGAAATGGTGGGAAGCACCAAAGGCTCTGCCGGAGATGGCAGAATTCGCCCTCCTGAAGGAGATGACACCCCCGGAGCCGGACATTCCCCAGCAGCTCTGGGAGCGCTACCGGACGGATCGTCCCATGCCGGAGCTGCCCCCTGCCCCGGAGCCCTATGAAACGCTGGGAGATACCTTCTCCTACGGAATTTCTCAGGAGGTGTGGTTATGATCCCCGAAAAGGTCAAATGGTATGAAAACGGCAATTGGAGCGATCTCCAGCAGCTGAGCCGGATCGAGGACGTGGAGTGCTGCAAGGCACTGGTCAGCCGCCGGATCCACCTGTATAATCAGTGGCGCTGGGAACAGGAACTGGACACCCTGTGGGTGTGTGAGCAGTCCCATGAGGAAACTGCCTCCTTCGGCTCCCACTGGGGCTTTTACAAGGGTATGGATTCCATCCGCCGGTACTATCAGGCACTGGATCACCGGAACGGATCCGGCACCGGACTGTCCCTGTTCCGGACCGTGGACACCCCGGTGGTATACATCGCAGGAGACGGAAACACCGCCCAGGGCATGTGGCTCATGGCCGGAGAGGAAACCCGGATTGCACAGGACGGCACTGTGGAGGCCCTCCACATTTTCGGCCGGGCTGCTGTGGATTTCATCCGGGAGCCAGAGGGCTGGCGGATCTGGCACTGGGTGGATGTATACAACATGACCCAGCCCGTGGGCGAGGATATTGCAAAGACCTCCGTACACAAACTGCCGGAGGAAACCCTGCTGCGGGAGCTGTTCCTGCTGGGACAGCCGGAAATCCCCATGCAGACCCATTATCCGGAGTATCACGGCACAGACGGCTGGCCCAAATACCCCTGCGCCCATGAGACCTATGGGCCGGACAACAGCTACGGGCCTGAGGGTCATCCTGCCCTTATGCCCCATACAGAGGATGTAAACTGGCTTCTGCGCATGGCGCAGCTGAAAGCATGGGGAAGGACGGTGCAGCCATGAATGAATTCACACAACGGATCCGGAACGCTTATGCCTCTCAGGAATGCGAGCGGCTCCACGGAGTCCATCAGCTTCTTTCCATTGACGGACGTCTTCGGGAGGAATTCCCGGTAATGTGGAGCTGGGAGGATCGTGCCTCCTGGGGCTTCAACTGGGGACGGTGTCTGGGCTGGCGGGAGATCATGTTCGGTCAGTTTGTCAATCTGGGACAGATGACCCTGAATTATGACACCACTATTCCCAAGCTCTATCCGGAAACTGCCGGTACTGAGGCCAGCACCGCCGGTTTTCAGGAATATAATCAGCTGAACTCCGGGGTGATCGAGGTGGCCGCAGACGGAAAAAGCTGCCGTGCCTCCTGGCTCTGCCACGGCATGCAGTACACCCATTTTAAGCCCGACGGCACCCGCTACGGCGCCAATACCATGGAACGGTACGGAGCAGATTTCATTTACGACGAGACCGACGGCCACTGGAAGTTCCTCCACGAGCAGGTGGCCTCCGACGGGGCGTGCCTGCCCTTTGACACGGGCAACTGGGCCTATGACAGTTTCCGTAAGCTGCTGGATCCGGATCAGGCCACCGCACCTGCCGGAAATCCACCTCCCTGTTCCGACCCCACCCCACAGCACATAGGCTACAGCGCCATTGCACCCGCGCAGAAATCTGTGGATGCACCGGAACCCTATGAGACCCTGAACAGTGAAAACAGCTACACCCCCCTGGAACTGCGGGCAGACCCGGATCTGTTCCGCCAGACACCGGAGGGGCGCTGGGAACTGAATCGCTGAGAAAAAGCGTGCCGCAAATCGATCTGATCTGCGGCACGCTGTTCTTATATCTGTTATCTTGTCAGTGTTTTTACCCACCGGAACCGGTTGCATACAATGGCATTGGGCAGGCATTTGAGCACCTGATCCGCTTTCAGGAAGCAGAAAGTGACAATGGGCGGGAACTGAAATACAAAGGCACTGAGATAGGCGCAGGGAATGGTAAACAGCCACATAAACAGATTGTCCATAATGGCGGTATACTCCGTGGTGCCTCCTCCGGCGATAATGCCCCCCTCCACCGGGTACTCATAACAGCTGCCGATGGTGGTAACGCTGAGCACTGTCAGGAAGCTCACCGCCATGGCCTTGGTCTCCTCCGAGACCGCATACAGTCCCACGATCGCATCCTTCAACAGGAACATCAGCCCGCCGAAAATCACACCGATGAGCAGGAATATTCCCTGCATGGTTTTTGCGTAGGAGCGAACCATGTGGAGCCGTCCCTCACCGATGGTCTTGCCGGTGGTAACAGAGGCAACATTGGCGCTGGACATACCCACCACCGCAAAAATCTGAAAGATCACCGTGGCAATGGAATTGGCCGCAATGACTGTGGCGTTGATATGTCCAAGGACTGCGGTCTGTGCCGCCTGTGCCACACCCCAGAGGGCGCCGCTGACGAAAATGGGAGCAGATACCCGGACGAAATCGGACAGATAGGACACATCGAACCGAAGAAGATCCACAACCTTCATTTTCAGCTTTTTATCCACAAACAGCACATACACCAGAATAATCACCAGTTCTGCGATCCGGCTCACCAGTGTGGCCACGGCTGCACCCACCACACCCAGCTCCGGCGCACCGAAATTGCCGTAGATCAGGCAGTAATTCAGGCAAACATTGATACAGATGGTGCTCAGGGACATAATCGTACCGATCATAGCTGTCTCCACACTTTGCAGGGAGTACATCAGGGAATTGGACAGGGTAAACACCAGATAAGTCCAGCAGATCACATTCAGATACCGGACACCCTCCTGGATTACCTCCTGGTCGTTGGTGAACAGCCCCAGCAGCTGATAGGGAATCAGCTTTGCTGCCAGGAAGAACAGCACGCCGATGGCAAGGGCCAGCTTTACTCCGATGCCGATGATCCGCTTGATAGGCTCCGTCCGGCCCTGTCCCCAATACTGAGAACCGAGCACCACGATGCCCATGCCAATGCCTGCGGCCACCTGCTGTAAGGTAAACTGGATCTGATTGACCAGAGTTGCCCCGGAGAGGGCCAACTCTGTATAAGTACCCAGCATAATATTATCTGCCATGTTGACGGTCAGCGCTGCCAGCTGCTGGAGTACCACCACCATCAGCAGAGGAAAGAAGGTTTTATAGAATCCTTTGTCTTTTGTAAAGATCCCCAGAAACTTGGGATCCTGATCCGGTGGCAGAACAGTATGCGTCGCCTTTCTCATACAAGATACACTCCATTCTGATTTAGTCACTAATTAATTATTTTATCATACAACCATACTTTTGCCAACCGCAATTATTCCCCACAACGAAAAAGCGGCTGTCCCTTTTGGGACAGCCGCCAAATTATTCTATTAGTCCTCAGGATCGATGAACTCATCGGAATCCATGTAGGCAACAGCCTCCATACCGGCGATACGGCCGGAGTTGATGGCGTAGGACATGGTGGAACCGGGATGATAGAAGCAGTAGGAATCAGCGAAAACAGTAGCGGTGTCGGTACCGCAGGCGTACAGGCCGGGAATGGGATCCAGGTCGTTGTTCAGGCACTGCATGTTCTCATTGACGGTGATGCCGCCCAGGGAGCCGTAGCCGGAGGGGAAGTGACGGGCAACATAGTAAGGAGCCTTGGTGAGGGGCTTGAGGAACTTGGCAGGCTTGGTGAACTGCCAGTCGTAGCCAGCCTGAGAGCCGTTGCACATAGCATTGTACTCTTCGATGGTCTTCTTCAGGTTCTCCAGGTTGATGCCGGTCTTTTCAGCGATCTCCTCGATGGTCTGGCACTCGAAGAAGTTCTGATCGGTGTTCTCGCCGTAGGAAACTTCCTTGTCCTCGGAAGCAAAGACGGAGTTTCCGCCTGCGTCCTTAGCGCCGGAGAAGTACATCTCCTTCTCACGATCCCAGTTGTTCAGGTTGGTAACACCGTGATGATAGGTGATGTAGTCCAGACCGTTCTTCTTGTAGTACTCTACGATGGAAGAGTCGATGATGGAGATACCGACATGCTTCTTCTGCAGCAGCAGGGAGTTGCCGGTGTAGGTGGTGTTGTCCATGATGGCCTCGTTGATGAAACGCTTGCCGTCCAGGTTGACCATCAGGTTGGGCTGACGCATGGTCTCGGACAGGGTCTTGAATACGTCGGTGGTACCGGGGGTGTTGTAGGTAACCTCCATGTTGACGTTAGCCTGCTTTGCGCCCAGAGCCCACAGCATGTTCATGCCGTCGCCGTCCAGACCGGGGATACGGAAGGTGAACATATCAACGCCCCACTTCCAGCCCATGTGCTTCTCGATCATGTCAACATTGTTGCCGATGCCGCCGGTGGTAACGATGACAGCATTGCACAGTGCCTCGATCTCTTCGCCGTTCTCATCCACAGCGATAACGCCGCGGAGCTGGCCCTGGGAGCCGGTGAGCAGCTTCTTAACAGAGGTGTTCAGGTTGAACTCAACACCGATCTCACGAGCGTACTCGGTAACGGTCTTGATCATAACGGAAGCGCAGCGCTCGGTGGGCTTGTTGGAGCCGGGAACCTTTACCATGTGCTGGGTTTCCTTGGAGTTCTTGAAGTACTTGAATACGCCCAGGAACTCAACACCCTTGTCCTGCATCCACTTAACGGAATCGCCGGACATGTTGAACCAACGACGAACCAGCTTGGCATCGGAACGCCAGTGGGTGT
>CAZFGL010000134.1:0-6073 GCA_964518645.1 uncultured Oscillospiraceae bacterium
CTCCTCATTGAGCTGATGGTCAAGTTTGCTGATATGAAACACCTCCAACAAAAAACGGATGCCGCATTGGCACCCGCAAATAAACGAAGAGAAATCATACTCCGAATATAAACCGCTTCGCTAAAACGCCTGCGGTGAGGTGCGGGGCCGCCGCTCCTTCTTCCTTTTACCGGGGTATTTTATCATATGGGGCGGGGAATGTCAATAGATATTTATATTTTTATTTTATTACAGGGCTGCTTCCTTCAGATAATTCTCCACCTGCTCCAGCTGCTGGACGGTGTTTACGCCGATGATCTGCTCATTGAGTTCCACACAGCATACGCCGATGGTTCCGCCACGCTGACGCATCAGCTCCGGAACATCCGTGAGATAGTACTCCTCCTGAGCATTCTCGTTTTTCAACAGGGACAGGCAGACGAGAAGCTCCTTGCAATCGAAGGCGTAGACGCCAGCGTTCAGCTCCCGGATATCCTTCTGGGCACCCTTGCAGTCACTGTCCTCAATGACCCGGAGGAAATTGCCGTTTTCATCACGAAGGATCCGGCCGTAGGGGAGATCCTCATTGCTGGTGCCGGTGAGGAAGGTACAGGGACAGGTGCTGTTTTTGTGGGCCTCCAGAAGAGCCATATAAGTCTCACGGCGGATCAGAGGCATATCGCCGCAGCAGACAAGAACGGTTCCGTCAAAGTCCTGCAGCTGCTCCCGGGCACACTGTACCGCATGACCGGTACCCTTCTGCTCTTCCTGAATTGCGTAGGGATAGTCCGGAAAAGCGTCCATTACCTGTTCCTTCATATATCCTGCAACGATCACCGTGTTTTCTCTGGGGAGAAAGTCCAGTGCGTTTAGCACATAATGCAGCAGTGGATTTCCGTTTGCCTCCCGAAGAACCTTGGGAAGTTGATGTTTTTCCGACTGGAGCCGGGTACCTTTCCCCGCTGCCAGAATAACGGCTTTTACCTGATCCATTGTTATTCCTCCATTCCTGCCAAAATGGCAATTCCGGCGCTGGCGCCGATACGATCTGCGCCGGCCTCAATCATTCTGCGTGCGTCCTCATAGGTGCGGATCCCGCCACTGGCTTTCACCGGCAGACCGCCGGATGCTTTTTTCATCAGTGCCACATCCTCAGGGGTTGCTCCCCCGGTGG
Source organism: uncultured Oscillospiraceae bacterium (assembly GCA_964518645.1). GTDB lineage: Bacteria > Bacillota > Clostridia > Oscillospirales > Oscillospiraceae > HGM13006. The sequence continues at coordinate 1,154 of CAZFGL010000134.1, forward strand.
AAAAACCGGTGGAGGTTTTTACAAAGTCTGCCCCGGCATTTTTTGCGGCTTCACAGGCCCGGGTGATCTCTCCGGAGGTGAGGAGACAGGTTTCCAGAATCACCTTCAGAATCCCGTTCGGGCAGGCCTCACGAACACTGCGGATGTCAGCTTCTACGGCGCTCCAGTCCCCGTCTCTGGCACGACCAATGTCCATGACCATGTCAATCTCATCTGCGCCCAGAGCCACAGCAGCGCGGGCCTCAGCGGCCTTCGCAGCAGAGCAGCCCAGGGGAAAGCCGACGACTACGCAGAGCTTTACATGGGATCCGGCGAGACAGCTTTTTGCCAGCTCCGCCCGTCCGGAATTGACGCATACAGAGTGAAATCCATAGATGACTGCTTCGCTGCACAGCGTTCTGATCTGGGCGGCGGTGGCATCGGGCTTCAGCAGGGTGTGGTCAATCATATTTGCAAGATCTGCTTTTTTCATGTGGAAGCTCCTCTCTTATCCGGGGATCCGGAAGAACCGGATGCCGTTTTCCATTGTGATGTGGGCGGCTTCGTCAGGGGTGATGCCCTTGACCTCTGCCAGCTTCTCTGCGACCTTGCCCACATATCCCGAATTATTCCGCTTGCCCCGGTAGGGGGGAGGTGCCATATAGGGTGAGTCTGTTTCGATCATAAGGCGGTCAAGGGGAACAGCGGCGGCAGCCTCCAGCGCCCGGCGGGCGTTTTTGAAGGTGAGAACACCGGTGAAGCTCACATACCAGCCCAGTTTGACGATCTCCCGGGCCATTTCCGCACTGCCGGAAAAGCAGTGGAACACACCGGGAACCTTGTCCGCCCACTTCCGGACGATTTTCAGTCCATCCTCGTGGGCTTCACGTTCGTGGATCACCACAGGCAGTCCAAGGTCATCAGCCAGAGCCATCTGACGGTCAAACCAGTACTGCTGAACCTCTCTGGGGGTGTCCTCGTAGTGATAATCAAGGCCGATCTCTCCAATGGCCACGACCTTGGGGTGGGTGGCCAGAGTTCGGTAGGTTTCCAGCATTTCCTCATTCATCTGATAGGTGTTTCCCGGCCAGTGCCCCACGGTGGCGTAAACAAAGGGATACTGCTCTGCCAAAGCGATAGAGGCACGGGAGGTGGGAACATCGCAGCCGATGTTGTTGATCAGGTTCACACCCATGTCGCCCATGGACTGAAGCAGGGCGTGACGATCGGTATCAAACGCAGGATCATCAAAGTGTGCGTGGGTATCATACAGGGTCATGCTTGTTTCTCCTTTAATTCGAGATAAACCATCAGCACTGCCAGATCAGCGGGGCTGACTCCGGAGATCCGGGAGGCCTGTCCAATGTTCAGGGGACGGATCTGCCCCAGCTTCTGACGGGCCTCCAGTCGCAGTCCGGAGATGCTGCTGTAATCAATGTCGGTGGGGAGCAGACGGCTTTCTTCCTTTTTAAACTGCTCCACCTGCTTCAGCTGACGCTTGATATATCCGGCGTACTTGACCTGAATCTCCACCTCCTCGCAGATGTCCGGGGGGAGCTGGGGACGGGTGGGGTCAAAGGGGCGAAGCCCCTCGTAGCTCAGCTGAGGCCGCCGGAGCAGGTCACCCATACGGGCAGAGCCCTTTACAGGGGCGGTACCCATTTGGGTGAGGTATTCATTCAGTTCCGGGGATTCCGGGACACCGCAACGCTCAAGACGCTGTGCCTCTTCCTCCACGAGCCGGTATTTTTCCTCTACAGCGGCGAAACGTTCCTCGGAAACCAGACCCACCTGGTGTCCAATGGGGGCAAGACGCTGATCTGCGTTGTCCTGACGAAGCATCAGTCGATACTCTGTCCGGGAGGTCATCATCCGGTAGGGCTCGTTTGTGCCCTTTGTTACAAGGTCGTCAATGAGGGTGCCAATATAGGCGTCGGAGCGCTGAAGCACCATGGGAGGCTTTCCGAGAAGCTTCAGGGCAGCATTGATACCGGCAACCAGTCCCTGGGCGGCGGCCTCCTCATAGCCGGAGGAACCGTTGAACTGTCCTGCACCATAAAGTCCGGGAACCTTTTTGGTCTCCAGAGTGGGCAGCAGTTCGGTGGGATCCACGCAGTCATACTCGATGGCATAGGCGGGACGCATCATTTCCGCATGTTCCAGACCGGGAATGGTGTGCATCATCTGGATCTGAACATCCTCAGGCAGGGAGGAGGAGAAGCCCTGAATATACATCTCGTCCGTGGAAAGACCACAGGGCTCCACAAACAGCTGGTGTCGGGGCTTATCCGGGAAGCGGACGATTTTATCCTCAATGGAAGGACAATACCGGGGGCCGACGCCTTCGATTACGCCGGAGAACAGGGGACTGCGATGAAGGTTTTCCCGGATGACCCGGTGGGTCTCGGAATTGGTATAGGTAAGGTGACAGACTGCCTGATTTTCAGGGAGCTGCTCTGTTGTAAAGCTGAAGGGAACGGGAACCTCATCCCCGGGCTGGACTTCCATTTGGGAGAAGTCGATACTGCGACGGTTGACTCTGGGGGGTGTTCCGGTTTTAAAGCGACGCATGCGAAGCCCCAGCGCCTGAAGTCTTTCGCTGAGTCCCAGTGCCGCATGCATGCCGTCGGGGCCGGAGGCGTAGACACTTTCCCCTGTGATCACCCGGCTGTCAAGATAAGTGCCGGTGCATATGATCACGGCCTTTGCTCCATATACGGCCCCAAGCTGGGTCTTGACACCGGAGATTGCACCCTGATCGTCGGTCAGAAGGTCTGTGACCATGGCCTGCTTCAGATCAAGACCGGGCTGAGCTTCCAGCGTGTGCTTCATGATCTCCTGATAATGCCTGCGGTCAGCCTGTGCACGGAGGGAATGGACGGCAGGCCCCTTGCCCCGGTTGAGCAGCCGAAACTGGATACATGCCCGATCAGCAGCTTTCGCCATTTCGCCTCCAAGGGCATCGATCTCCCGCACCAGATGCCCCTTTCCCGTGCCGCCGATGGCAGGGTTACAGGGCATGTTGCCGACTGCGTCCAGATTAATGGTAAAGATAACAGTTTTCAGCCCCAGCCGGGCGGAAGCCAGCGCTGCTTCAATCCCTGCGTGACCGGCGCCAATGACTGCAATGTCATAATTCGATACAAAGTATTCCATAATAATTCACCTGAATCCCGGATTTGCGTTACATTTTATTGTATCACAGTCCCTTTAATATTACCAGTCCCAGACAGGCAAAAGCCCCGGGAGATTTGGAAATTCCCAAAGTTCCGGAAAAGAAAAAATCCCCCGCTGCTTTTGGCAGCGGGGGACAAAGGGGGAGCAATTACTTCTTGCGCTTCTTAACAACGACAACAGCAACTACTGCGATCACAACAACAGCGATCACAACGATAGCAACGATGATGCCGGTGTTGCTGCCGGACTCAGCGGGAGCCTCGTCAGCGGCGGGAACTTCCTCAGCAGCGGGAGCCTCGTCAACAACGGGAGCTTCTTCAACAGAAGCCTCAGCCTCAACGGTGGAATCCTCCACAGGCTCTTCCACTACGGGAGCCTCGGTGTAGGTGATGCGGATCTCGCCCTCGTATTCGCCGGGAGCGATCTCGGTCTCGGTGCCGTCAACGGTCATGACGATGTCGCCATTCTGACCCTGAACGGTAGCACCCTCAGCGATGGACAGGGAGGAAATCAGGCAGTCGCCGGTGACGTTCCAAACTGCGTTGTCGGTGAGGTTTACGGCGATGGTGTTCTCGCCGTTGTTGTAGTAACGGTTAGCCATCTGGCCGATCTGATAGTACTCAGCGATGGTGAACTCAGTGATCTGGCCAGCCTCCTCAGCGGTGGTGCCCTCGGGCAGAACCATGGAGGTGTGGTTGATGGTGTCAGCGTGGATGGTCTCGGTCTGAGCGATGGCGCTGTTCAGAACAGCATCGGTGCCCAGGTTTACAGCAAGACCAACTGCGGTCTGGCCATAGTAGCCGGAGCCGTTGTAGATGTCGCCGGAAAGCTCGGTGGTCTCAACGTTCAGCTCGTGGACAACAGGCTCGGAGGAACCGCCCATGCCGCCCATGTCGCCACCGGGGCCGCCTTCGCCGCCCATGCCGGGATCGCCTTCAGCGGGAGTCATGGTGCCGTCAGCAGCAACCATGCCAGCCATGTCGCCGGCAGCAACGGTCTCTTCGGTCTCGGTCTGCTGGTTGGTAACATTGCCATTCTCGGAGGGCCAGCCTGCATCCTCGGAGTGAGTGGTGTAGAAGCTGAAGGTGGAAACGTCCATGCCGGTGGTGGAGTCGTCGTTGTCCAGGATCTGGAGCAGGACGCCGTTCGCATTGTTCAGCTTGGAGTCGGAGTTGATGTTCATGGAAACGGTGCCCTGAGGATCCTTAACCAGCAGAGAAGCATAGTTGGAGTTGACCTCGGTGCCGTTTTCAACGGTCAGGGTGTTGGAGCCCTGGTGAGCCATGAAGCCGAAGGTGTCGGAGTTGATGACAGTGTTCTTGTCCTCAGTAGCCTCGTAAACCTCGGAAACCTCGCCGTTTGCATCCATCAGTTCGTAGGTCTCGCCAGCCTTCAGGTTAGTGTAGGTTGCGGTACCGCCGGTGAAGATGTTTGCGTAAGTACCAACATTCATGGTAACGCCGTAGAAGTTCTCGTCAGCGTTGCCAATGGTGTAGGTGCCGTAGCCGGAACGCTTGGTGTAGGGGTTGGGATCGCCGTTGTCGTCCTTGTAGGTGCCGTCGGCCTGCATGGGGTAGTCAGCGCCGGTCAGATCCATGGTGGTGTTGACAACGTTCAGCTTCATGTTGGAGCCGGAGTCGGTGGACAGAATAGCCCACTTGCCAGCGGAAGCTGCGGAGTCGATCACGTTCATGGTGGTGTTGTTGCCTTCCAGGTTGGTGGCACGGGAGGAGCCCATGATACCAAGGATCCAGGGGGGAGCAA
>CAZFGL010000135.1:0-6050 GCA_964518645.1 uncultured Oscillospiraceae bacterium
CACAGTCCACCATATGCTCCAGCACCTTGGGGCCGGCGATGGATCCCTCTTTGTTGATATGTCCCACCACGAAAATGGTGATCCCCTGGGATTTTGCCAGATGCATCAGAGTCATGGTACATTCCTTGACCTGAGAGATACTCCCGGGAGCGGAGGAGCCGTCCTGAGAGTAGAGCGTCTGGATAGAGTCGATGACCAGCACGTCCGGTTTCAGCTGCTCAACGGTTTCCAGAATATCCTCCATGGCGGTTTCGGAAAGTACATAGAGATTTTCGCCCAGAACCCCCAGCCGGACAGCCCGCATTTTGATCTGCGTTTCGGATTCCTCTCCGGAAACGTACAAAACGGTAAGCCCGTGGGATACATAGGCGCTGAGCTGCAACAACAGGGTGGATTTGCCGATGCCGGGAGCACCGCCTACAAGCACCAGAGAGCCCCGTACAGCCCCTCCCCCAAGTACCCGGTCCAGTTCCCGGGAACCGGTGGAGAAGCGCACCTCGTCTGTGGTATCAAGCTCCTGGAGCTGACGGGCCTCCCGACGGCTGCCAATAGAGCGGGATGTACCTTTTGCTTTTGCCACGGGCTTGTGTTCCACAATGGTGTTCCACTGTCCGCAGGCAGGACAGCGCCCCTGCCATTTCATAGTCTCATTTCCGCAGGAAGTGCAGTAGAAAACAATTTTTTCTTTCATATAGAGCCTCTTTCACACCTGGGAGTCTGAAGCCTCCAGGTAATTTACGGTTGTAACCGCAAGGGTTACAGCCAGCTTTTTTTGATATGCCTCACTTTTCAGTAGCCCCAGATCCCGTGAATTGGTCAGGAAACCGCATTCCACCAGAATGCCGGGGTTTTGAATATGCCGGAATAAATAGACCTCCCGGGGGACGGATTTGCATTCCCGTCTGTTGTCCGGGTCAATCTGCTGTATATTTGTCTGAAGCTGATGAGCCAGAATCTCCGCATTTCCGGTATCTCCGTAAAAAACCTGTGCGCCGTAATACTTCTCTTCCGGAAAAGAGTTGCAATGAATACTCAGCAGCATCCCCTGCGGGTGACTGTTCACCAGGGCGACACGGTTCCGAATGTCAGAGACCTTTTTCTGAGAAATGGATCTGGCGTCTGCGTCTGCAAGATCTGTATCAGAATCCCGCACCAGTATCACTTCTTCACCCAAAAGTCCAAGAATTCCGTCAAGCCGCTGGGTTATGGTCAGATTCAGGTCACTTTCTCTGGTGCCGTCAGGGGCTGTGGCACCTCCATCAGCACCCCCGTGGCCTGCGTCCAGAATAATCAGGTGATAATTGCCCACTTCGGCAGAGGTCGCCGCGGTCTGGTGCAGTCCACGGAAGGCAAACACAGCCAGCAATGTGAGCGAAAGAACGTACATACAGGAAAGAAAGCGTGCCTCACCATGCTTCATAAAAACACCCCCATAATACTTATGAGGGTGTTAATGGTTTATGCCTCAGCGCAGGCGCTTATCCTTATCACGGGATTTATAGATGAATTTGTAGAAGATACCGATGTTGTTATAGCCATTTTTATATGCCAGATAGCCAATTACAGGTTGAAACAGCATGGGAATCAGGTAAAAGGGGGCATATCCCCAGATGGAGGTGTCAATCAGGGTCTGGATCATGCCAATCAAGGTGAAGAAGGGGCTGTAAAGAGCCATCCAGAGCACGCTGAACAAATCTGACCATGTGCCGGAGCCGATGCTGAGTACACACATCAGGATTACGCAGAGAACACCGGGGATCTGCGCCATCAGGCCGGTTTTCAGGCCACGCTTGGGGTCGTATTCAATGTACTTGTATTTGACCAGATTGTAATCCCGCATGGCAGCCTTATATATGTCTGTGTAGTCAAAATAGACCCACAGAACCATCAAAATAACGGATGCAATGCCATAAACCCAAACGGGGAGATCAAAGCTGCTGGTCAACAGCATCAAAATTAAATACAGTGCAGTGATCTTGATACTGGCGTACCAGTGCTTTCTCATAAAGGAGAAGTCAGTACTGGTCATCACATTGGGGTCGGCGGAACGGTCGGAAAAAGAGGGTTTCTGAGTGTTGGATGCCATAATCGCTGTATCCTTTCTTAGTTGCTTACCAAAATATTATAGCATATAAAATCACCGGTGAAAAGGGTGAAAAGATGAACAGTTTTTAAATCTATGGCATAGTCTGGGGTGAAATCAGGAAAAGGAGGTTATTTTCTTGAATCAGAAAGAAAAAAGCTGCAATCCGGTTCAGACTGGAATTTTGCCGGAATGCGGTATGCTGGCGGTGTCCTATGTGCCTGTACAGCGCAGTGCGGAGGACAGCTACAGCACAGAAAAAGCCCTCTCACGGGGGACCCTGTTCCCGGGACTGGATCTCCCCTATCGCGGAATGGTCAACGGCACTCCGGAGAATCCCACTCCGGTTCAGGAACTGATGGCGCTGGGGTTTGCGGTTCATGAACTGGGGCTGTATCTGGATACCCATCAGGACAAAGAGGCGGAAGAGATGTTTCTGAAGTACAGCAAGCTGTACAGCGAGGGCACCGCAGAATATGAACGGCGCTATGGCCCCCTGAATCTGACGGGCAGTGGCGGGGAACGGTTCGACTGGGTGGATGGCCCGTGGCCCTGGGAACTGGCAGCCAATCTTCCCTGTCAGAAGCCGGGAAAGGAGGAATGAACCATGTTTGTATATGAGAAACGACTTCAATACCCGGTGAAAATCCAGCGCCCCAATCCCAAACTGGCGGCAATCATTATATCACAATACGGCGGTCCGGACGGTGAGCTCGGTGCCTCCATGCGGTATCTGTCCCAGCGATACTCCATGCCGAACGCACGGATACAGGCCCTGCTTACGGACATTGGTACGGAGGAACTTGGACATCTGGAGATTGTTGGGGCGCTGGTACATCAGCTGACCCGGAATCTGTCCGATGACCAGCTTCGAGAGGGGACTTTCGCCCCCTATTTTGTGGATCACGGTACCGGCGTCTATCCAACAGCTGCCGCAGGCCTTCCCTGGACGGCAGCGTCCATGCAGGTAACCGGAGATCCCATTACGGATCTGACGGAGGATCTGGCAGCAGAGCAGAAAGCACGGAGTACCTATGATAACATTCTGCTGCTGTCTGATGACCCGGATGTGAATGACGTGATCAAGTTCCTGCGCCAGCGTGAAGTGGTTCATTTCCAGCGGTTTGGTGAGGCTATGGAACTGCTGAAGGAGCATAAAACCAATATCTATGCGGTAAATCCCGCCAGAGATTTTTAATACAGGGCTCCGTGTCCCCTCCCAGCAGAAGGTGGCATGGAGCCTTTTTTCTTGACAGGAGGTATAGGCTGTGCTAGAATTTAGTTCATAAATGAACAGTTCAAATTTGAAGGAATGAACTATATGAAAATGAGTATCGAATTTGCACAAAAACTGTCTCAGGCATATACCATTGCAAAGAAACCCCTGTGCACGGAACTGGGGCTTCCCCAGACAGCCTTTGATATTCTGCTGTTTCTGTACAACAATCCTGATTATACCACGGCACGGGATGTGGTGGAGATCAGAAAGCTGAAGGCGAATCTGGTTTCAGTCAATATCTCCCGGCTGGAACAGGAGGGGTATCTGATCCGGCATGAGACTACCGGAGACCGGAGAAAGACCCAACTGATTTTGACGGCTCAGGGGCGGCGTGTGGCGGCTCAGGGGCAGCAGCTGCAAAAGAATTTCGGAGAGATGCTGCTCCGGGGTGTGGATGAAGAAACCCTGGGGGTGTTTGTGTCAGCTCTTGAGACCATTGAACTGAATTTGAATCAATTTCTGAAAGGAAGTATATAACGTGAAGCTTTTGATCGTGATCCTCGTCACATTTTTTGCCGGTATGGGTGCCGGGCTTGGTACCGGTTTTGCGGGTATGAGCGCTGCGGCGGTAATCAGTCCCATGCTGATTACCTTTCTGGATATGGATCCGTATATGGCGGTGGGAATTGCCCTGTCCTCCGATGTGCTGGCCAGTGCGGTCTCGGCCTATACATATGGGAAAAACAAAAATCTGGACATTCGGAATGGCCTGATTATGATGGCCTCTGTGCTTGCCTTTACGGTGGTGGGAAGCTATGTGGCGTCTCTGGTTCCCTCCCACACCATGGGAAACTTCTCGGTGTTTATGACATTGTTGCTGGGTGTGAAATTCATTGTTAAGCCTGTCATGACCACAAAAGAGGCAATGGCCCAGACTTCTGCGGGAAAGCGTGCAGTTCAGTCCCTGATCTGTGGCGTGCTGATCGGCTTTATCTGTGGATTTATCGGTGCAGGCGGCGGTATGATGATGCTCCTGATCCTTACCTCTGTACTGGGTTACGAACTGAAAACGGCGGTGGGTACCAGTGTGTTTATTATGACCTTCACCGCTCTGACCGGAGCTGTGTCCCACTTTGCCATTGGCGGTATGCCCAATGTACTGGTATGGGTTCTGTGTGTAATATTTACGCTGGTCTGGGCCAGAATCGCAGCCGTATTTGCCAACAAAGCACAGCCCAAAACCCTCAACCGGGTCACCGGTGTGATTCTGGTGGTGCTGGGTGCAGTGGTACTGCTGTTCTCCCTGTTTTCCTGATTACAAAAAAATCCCGTCGGCTTTTTCGGAACCGGCGGGATTTTTTCTCAAATGATAATGCCGTTGCAGTGGTCGATCTCGTGCTGGATGATCTGGGCAGTCCAGCCGGTAAAGGTTCGTGTCCGGGATTTGAACTTCTCGTCCTGATAGCTTACCTTGATGGTTCTGTAACGGGTGGTGTTCCGGGTGCCGTCCAGAGAGAGACAGCCCTCCTGTGTCTCATAAGGAGAGGAACGATCAACGATCTCCGGATTAAACATGACCATGTATGTCCCGCTGTTGTCAAAGGCGATCACCCGTTTTGCCACACCGATCATATTGGCAGCCATACCCACGCATCCTTCCCGGTGTGCCATCAGGGTATCCAGCAGATCCCGGGCGACTGTTAGATCGTCAGCAGTCGCAGGTTGACTTTTTCTTGACAGGAAGAATTGATCTTTCATGATCGGACGAATCATATGCCTCTCCCCTCCTCTTTCAGCTTTTCAAGAATTGCCTGATCCGCCGGACAGAATTCCAATGTGTCGATTTCTCCGGTGGTGATCCAGCGTATCTGCGCATGTTCCAGCTTTTCCGGAGTTCCCTCCTGAATAAATGCGTGGAACACAGTCAGACGGATGGTGAGATCGGGATATTCGTGGAGAACCTCCATGAATACATCCCCCACCCGGACGGTAATGTTCAGTTCTTCTCTGCATTCCCGGATCAGGGCTTCCTGTTTTGTCTCACCGGGTTCCACTTTTCCGCCGGCAAATTCCCACATAAGCCCCCGGGCTTTGTGTGCCGGTCGCTGGCAGGCCATAAACCGCTCTCCGTCCCAGATCAGGGCGGCAACTACTTCTGTAACCATGGTATCTCCTTATGATGTAGGATTTTTTGTGAATTTATGATATTATAGCCGTAAGAATTATGAAAGTCAACGAAAGGAAGAAAATCATGAACGAAGTGCTGCAACAGCTGTTTGAACGAAAATCCGTCAGAGCATTTACGGACAGAAAGATTACACCGGAGGAAAAACAGCTGATCTTAACCGCCGCAATGGAAGCCCCGACAGCCGGAAACCAGCAGCTGTATACCATCATTGACGTTACGGATCAAGTTCTGAAGGAACGTCTGGCGGTGACCTGTGACAATCAGCCCTTTATTGCAAAAGCAGATATGGTACTGATCTTCTGCGCAGACGTGAAGAAATGGTATGATCTGTTCCGGCAGAACGGCTGCGCCCCCAGATGTCCCGCTGTGGGAGATTTGATGCTGGCGGTCAGCGATGCGGTGATCGCGGCGCAGAACGCTGTATGCGCCGCCCAGAGCCTGGGAATCGGTTCCTGCTATATTGGGGACGTGATGGAACAGTACGAAGCCCACCGGCAACTGCTGAATTTGCCGGAATATGTGTTCCCTGCTGCCATGCTGGTGTTTGGGTTCCCCACCCG
>CAZFGL010000136.1:0-5894 GCA_964518645.1 uncultured Oscillospiraceae bacterium
CTCCCACATAGGTGTCGTAGCCGTCCTCCAGCCCCATAATAAACTCGTGGATATTGGCGCTTCTGGCGGCAGCCTCGATCTCCTCCTGAGTGGCGTTCTGTTTGCCGTAGGCGATATTCTCCCGGATGGTACCGGCGAAGATATACACGTCCTGCTGGACAATGCCGATGGCCTCCCGGAGGGATTTCAGCTGAAGCTCCCGCACGTCTGTGCCGTCCACCAGAATGGCACCCCCCTGCACGTCATAGAACCGGGGTAGCAGGGAGCAGATGGTGGTCTTGCCACCACCGGAAGGGCCTACCAGCGCGCAGGTGGTTCCGGCGGGAATGTGAATATCAAGATGCTCCAGCACCTGTTCCTTTTCCGAGTAGGAGAAGGACACGTCCTGATACACAATGTCCCCCTGCACATCCGAAAGGGGCTTTGCGTCCGGCTTTTCCTGAATGTCCGGCTGGGTCTCCATGATCTGGGCGAACCGCTTAAATCCGGCGTAGCCCTTCTGAAGCATCTCTGTAAAGTCCATCAGGGTGGCAATGGGTGCCACAAAGATCCCGATATACAGGGCATAGATGGCAAGATCCGTATAGGACAGGGAGCCACGGGCAATAAAGAAGCCCCCGGAGACGATCATGGCCACATACAGCAGCCCCTGAAAGAAATTGCTGCCCCCGTGGAACAGGCCCATGGCCATATAGCTTTTTTCCTTGCTCTTCCGGTAACGGTGGTTGCTCTTTGCAAAGGTGTCGCACTCTCCGTCCTCGCAGGCGAAGGTTTTCACCACCCGGATTCCCGCCAGAGAATTTTGCACCCCGGCGTTCACCTCTGCGATCCGTTCCCGGTTCTCCGTGAACACCTTCTGCATCCGGGTCTGACGGAGGGCGGTGAACACCACCAGCATCAGCGTCACCACCAGAAGACACAGGGTCATGGGAACGTTGATGAACATAAGCAGCACAAAGGAACCGATGATCTTCAGGCTGCACAGCAGCAGATTCTCCGGGCCGTGGTGGGCAAGTTCGGAAATATCGAACAGATCCGTGACCAGCCGGGACATCATCTCACCGGTGTTGTTTTTGTCGTAATAGGAGAAGGACAGGGTCATGTATTTATTGAAAAGATCCCGCCGCATGTCCGTCTCCATGCGGGTGCCCATAATATGACCGTAAGAGGTCACATAGAACTGGCACAACGCCCGGAGAACATACCACCCCAGCAGGGCAGGAAACAGCCACCGCAGGGCGGACAGTATGGAGGCGGCGTCCCCGGAAAACAGTCCCTCTGGCAGCCACCGGAGGATCATTGGAAAGCTCAGGTCGATGATACTCAGCAGCACGGCGCAGAACGTATCCATAAAGAAAAAATGCTTATAGGGTTTATAATAGGAAATAAACCGGCGCAGAATGGACATTTCGTACCTTCTTTCTGTGTATTAAAAATCAGCCCCGGGAGGAACCCAGAAACCGGGTGCCCTGGAAGGTGAGCTGACCCTGATCCCCTTCCACCATCAGGCCGTATTCCTGTCCGGTGACAAGGAACTCCTGCCGGTCGCCGCTTTCAAATTCAAATGTGGCGTAATAATTCGTGGTGGTGCCGAAGTTAACATCCCCGGTGTGTCGGCAACTTGTTCGCTTTGCCACCACAAGGGCGTTGACGGTCAGTCTGGGGGCCTGATTATTCTTATTCCACCGGCCGACCCCTTTGCACAGGGCGATGATAAACGCGGTCAGAATCCCCAGAAAGCCCAGGGCAAAAACCACCCCGAACACACCGAATCCAAGGGAAAAGGGCAAATAGTACATGCAGTTTCCTCCTTTTATGTCTCCGTCCCCAGCCGTTTCAGGGCGGCAATGACCGCCTCAGGGGTCATTGCATCCACCTCCAGAGAACGCTGGGCATCGGGGATGGCGGTCAGATCGTGGGCATCGGAATTGGCAATAAAGCCCCCGGAGATCCTGTATTTTTCCCGGAGGGCATCGGTATCACAGTCCCGGGTGGTCTCATAGACCGTAAAGCCCATGGCACTGTCCACAAGACCCATGACCCCGATCAGGGAGTAGCTTGCCCGGTCGATATGGGCGGGAATGGCCAGCCCCCCGAAGGAATCCACCAGCGCCCCGGTCTCATAAATACCAATGGAGGAGCCAAAGGCTAACAGCTGAGGCTCCTCTTCCATAATCTCGTCCCGGTGATCCATCACATACTGATGCCCGAAGGCCTTCGGCCGGTTCTTCCGCTGGGGAAGCCGGGGGTAGACATACTGCCGGAAGGCCTCCGCAGATCCCTCGTCGGGAAACAGACACAGCACATGAATGTCCTCCTTGGTGGTCAGTTCCATGGCGGGCACCACAAGCACCCCCACCTGCTGCCCCACCCGGATGGCTGCGGGAACGTTTTTCGTAGTATTGTGATCTGCCACAGCGATCACCTGCAAGCCCGCAAGGGAGGCCATATTCACCAGATTATTGGGTGTCATATCGTCGGCCCCATCACATACTGATGCCCGAAGGCCTTCGGCCGGTTCTTCCGCTGGGGAAGCCGGGGGTAGACATACTGCCGGAAGGCCTCCGCAGATCCCTCGTCGGGAAACAGACACAGCACATGAATGTCCTCCTTGGTGGTCAGTTCCATGGCGGGCACCACAAGCACCCCCACCTGCTGCCCCACCCGGATGGCTGCGGGAACGTTTTTCGTAGTATTGTGATCTGCCACAGCGATCACCTGCAAGCCCGCAAGGGAGGCCATATTCACCAGATTATTGGGTGTCATATCGTCGGCCCCACAGGGGGACAGGCAGGAATGGATGTGCAGATCGTAAAAGACCCTCATCCCAGCGCTTCCTTCAGCCGCCAGCAGAGCTGATACTCGTCCATGGAACTGCCCAGCAGGGTGATTCCCTGGGACCTGGCCCGTTCCAGAAGCTCCTCATCGGGGGTCACATTTTCAGAGAGAATGGTGCAGGCTGCATCGCAGAGCAGAGCCACAGCCGCCACATTCTGATTGGACATAATGGTGATCCATGCAGCATCCGGGGGGCATTTGCCCATGACCCAGCTCAAAAGATCTCCGCAGTATACGCCATTGATTTCCCGGTCGTCCTCTTCCATGTGGAAAACCGTCAGCTGAAGGGTGTTTACCAGTTCCTGTACCGTCATAGCGGTGGCTCCTTTCCTGTTATCCCGGTTCAGGGCAGAGGAGGCCGGAAGGGGGGCGGAACAAATTCGTCCGATTCCTCCTCGTGGCTTCTGCCCTGACGCATGGCCTGAATAATATTGAAAATACAGTCGCCCTCATCCGCAAAGCCCTCGGCCACATCCCGGGAGAAGGCCCGGCAGGTGGGGGCACCGCAGTTGCCACAGTCGAATTTGGGCAGGGTTTTAAAAATACGTTCCGCAGCGGCCTCGATCTGAAGGGCCTGAGAGATGGTATCCGCGATCTCTGTGTCGATCTCCTCCAGCTCAAAGTCCCAGTCCAGCCCATCCTGAGTATCCGGGGGCATGGTGAGCCGCTGCTCCGGCAGAGGCTCCGTGATCCGGCGCATCCGCAGCTTGGCGGTATAGGGATTTTCCACAGTCAGACAGCCGCCGAAGCAGCCCTGGGTACAGGTACCCGGCTCCACAAATTCCAGCTCGCTGACCTTTCCGTCCTCCAGCTCACTGAGGAAGGGCTTGAGGCTTCTGGTGGAAGCCACCGCCACTGCCTCCCGCTGGGGAAAGGCCTCGCACTGCCCTCCCACACGGCCCCAGCTCATGCCGGCCTTGCCACATTTCATCAGATCCCGGGGGTTCTCCACCGCCTTCATGGGACTCAGCAGCTTTAAATAAACGTCCTTGATGGACAGCACATAATCCACCACCCGTTCCTCCATCCCCAGCGGGGAATAGACCCGGGTGTTTTTGGCGGGGCAGGGGGAGATCAGGCAGATGCCGATGTCCCGGGGATCGAGACCGGTTTTCTCCACCGCTTCCTTTCTGGCTTCTATGGCGGCCACCTCGAAGCTGCACCGCTTTTCCACCACATTGGGGATCAGATCCTGAAACTCCATGGCAATGAGCCGGACGGCGGCGGGGCATTCAGAGCTGATCCGGGGAAGCTCCTCCCCCAAAAACTCATCCTCGTTCTTTTTGTAGTAATCCCCCAGCATCTCCGCACCGGCGGCCACAGGGTACACCGCGTCAAAGCCCAGCAGCAGAAGCCCCTCGTTCACCAGATTGATGTCATAAAGGTTCTGGAACTGGCCGTACAGGGTGGTCTCCGGCAGGGCGATATTGTATTTATATAGCCGCAGCTTGTCAAAGGAATCGGATTTCACCGAGTAGGCGTGGTTGGGACAGGTGGCCACACAGCGACCGCAGTCAATGCACCGCAGGTCATAGATCACGGCTTTGCTCCGGGTGACCCGGATGGCCTCCGTGGGGCAGACCTTGATGCAGGCGGTACAGCCGGTACACTTGTCCTTGTTAAATAAAATGGAGTGGTTCAAGAATGTTCACCGCCGATATACAGAACCATGGTCACGGTGGTACCCACCCCAAGCTCTGTCTCAATGTTCATTTCGTCTGCATTCCGCTTCATGTTGGGCAGTCCCATGCCTGCGCCGAAGCCCATGGCACGGACAGAAGAGGTGGCGGTAGACCAGCCCTCCTCCATGGCCTTGTCAATATTGGGAATGCCGGGGCCTTTATCCTTCAGGGTGATGACGATCTTCTCCTCGTCCACATCCAGAAGGGCCTGCCCTCCGTCGGCGTGGATGACCATATTGATCTCACCCTCATACATGCACACCACAGCCCGGCGCACCACCTGAGGGGGGAGCCGCAGCTTTTTCAGCACCCGCTTGACCGCAGTGGATGCCTCACCGGCAGCGGAGAAGTTCTCTCCGTCGATTTCATATACCAGATTCACAGATTCCATAATTTCCTCCTTAACGACAGCCCAGACCGGCGCCGTAAAGCCGTCCGCAGGCAGTAAACATGCGGCAGGGGGTCACCATGACCACCACATCCCGCTGACAGGCCATCTCTACCACATCGGCCGAGGGCATTTTGCCCCGGACAAACACGATGACGGAAATATCCATCATATCGGCGGTGCGGATCACCTGAGAATTCATAAGTCCCGTGAGCATGCACTGGATCTCGTCGGGACATGCCAGCACGTCGCTCATCATGTCACTGGCAAATACGGTGGAGACATCCTCCTCCAGCCGGTCCTGGCCGCAAAGCACCTGGGCTTCCAGCAGATCCCGCAGGGTACCAAGCTGCATCCTGTTTCCTCCCTTATGCGCCTTCCAAACCGCCGGACGGGAACACCGCATCCCGTGCCAGCGGGATACGGAGAAAGGAAATGTCCGGTCTCCGGATTATCAGCGTAAGATTCTTCAATTTACATTATATCACGAATTTCTTGTGGGTTTCAACAGTATCTTTGGGTAATTCCCCAAGGGGGTGTTCATTGACAAAGGGAAACGTCTTCATTATAATAAAGAAGTGAAGTTTTCATGCATGCAGCTCCGGAAGGGAATGCTGCTCCCCGGTGGGATTTATAAGTGAAGTTTCCGGTGCAACCGCCCCGGAGGGGCTGTTACCGCAGATAAGATTACGGACTACCCGGAAAACTCCGGCTTTCCAATCCCTCAGTCAAAACCTTCGGTTTTGCCAGCTCCCTTTGCACAAGGGAGCCTCCCCGTAACCGGGACAGGGTACGAAGAAATGTACCACTCAAAAGTTTCCACTGCACCGGAGACACTTGCCCGGTTTTCCGTAATGCAGGAATAAACCGAACTGCCAGAACCGCAGCAGCGTTTGTCCCCGGAACATCCATGAAAACCAACACATATATTATTTTTAGGAGTGAAAATCAATGGCAGCTTATGATCGAATTTACAACTTCTCCGC
>CAZFGL010000137.1:0-5888 GCA_964518645.1 uncultured Oscillospiraceae bacterium
CGATTTGAGACTTTTTATTTAAAAGCGGAACTAATGCCGTGGCAGATAAAAAGTATTTTTATCATCGTCTTATATCTCCTTACATAATCGCTGTACAACCGAATGATTCACTGCGTCATTTTATTCATCAAACACCGGTCTCCTGACTGTCGCAAGCTGTCAGTCTGTGATCTTGTACCCCAAGGTCTGAAGAATTTCCAGTCCCTTTTGATAGCTCTCTTTTTTAACAAGAATATAATCTGTATTGTAAGTGGATACCGCAAAAATGGAAATCTCATGTTCCGCTAAAATGCCGGAAATCTCAGCCAGTATTCCAATTAACGAAAAATCCAGCATTCCCTGAATCCGGAATGCTTTCCATCCGTCTTCATGCTGAATTACATTTGCAGGCACTTCACCTGTCAGGCACACCAGGGACTTTTCTTCATCTGTTTTCTCAATAAAACAGTATTCCGAATCCAAGTTCACAAGAGAATAATCTTCTACCTGACATACGGAAAAATCCTGATGAATCTTTCTAATTTCCATGCTAATTCCCTCTTCCTTGCAGCCAAGACGGTACTGTCTGCTTCTTCTTCAGCTGAATCAAGAGATCTTCACCACCGCAGTACCAGTCCGTTTAATAAGCACATTATAACATACCCTTTAGAAAATCCACAACTGGTATCCGGGGCGTTGTGGCGATTATTGAACGAGCACGGATGTGCATAATGATATCTATATCATTTTTGAAAATATTCAATGAATTGCTGCTACACTCCCATACAAAAAGCACCCCATCTCTCCCTGCGGGCATTTTATCGTGCCCGGCTGAGAAATGGGGTGCAGTTTTATTTCGTTATGATCTTTTTATTGTCCCGTTACACCTTCTGGCAGGCACCTACAGTGGCCTCGCCGTCTATGGAGCAGGATTCGGAGTATTCCACCCGGTCAATGTGACAGCCGCTCCGGATCACCACATTGGTACCACGAACCGTTGCAGCCTTCACGCCGGTGAGATCCAGTGTGTCGCCCTCGATGCTTTCACAGTTCAGGCAGCCCACATTGGCCTTCATCAGCAGGCTGGACAGGAACCCTGCAGCCGGAGTTCTGGAAACGGTGACCTGAGAGCCTCCGATGGAGCCAACATTACTCTCCGCCCGGCTCAGCTGAATGCTCACCACATCCGCGTTGATAATACCGCCCACATTCAGAACGCCGGCGGCATGGAAGCCATCCGCTTCACAGTCGCCGCCCACCTTCAGGCTGCCATTAACACGCATTTCGGAAGCAGTCACATTCCCGCCTACAGACAGAGCACCGGGGGCATTCAGCATACCCGCCTTCAGATTCCCGGAAACGCTGGCAGAGCCGCTGCTGTTGACGCTGCCGCCGGTGAGATTGCCCTCGCACTTGAACGCACCGCTGGTACGCACTTCCCCATTGCAGTCTACATTGCCACAGGCCCGGAAGCTGCCGCTGGCTTTGATCTCCCGGCAAACCAGATCACTGGAAACCTTGCAGGAGCCGGAAACAGAGATCCGGTTATAACATCCACCGTCGATCACACCGCTGCCGGAGATCCGGTAATCTCCGATGCCACCGGGCTTTCCGTGATTTCCTTTCATATCCTGATAGGCATGCTCTACGCCCCTGGCCGCATCCTGTGCCGCATCGGAGACGGTTTTCGCCGCCTTGGATGCAGCGGTGTGTACGTTCTGGCCGATGGTATCCAGATCAATGTTCTCCAGAGTATCCGCAACTTTACCAAGCACCTTCTGAAGGCCCCTGTTCAGGCTCTCCATCGCCCCTTCCAGGCTGTCAACGGTATCTTCATCCGCCTCCGGCTCTCCGGTCGCTTCCGCCTCTGTCACCTGTGTCTGAACCCCCGTCATGTTGTCCCGGAGGCTTTCCATGTCGTCCTCAATTTCGTCAATATGGGTTTCAATATGCTCGATCTTCTGATCCAGCGTCTCCAGTTCCGCTCCAATGGCCTTCAGCCGTTCTCCCAGCTGTGCTCTGCGATCGGCATTCTCAGCCTCTTCCGCCTCCCGGAGCTGTTTCCGGAAATAACGGCGCTGTTCTTTCAGATCAAAACGCTGCCGCAGCAGTTCGTTCCGCTCCTCACGGGCCTCGTCCAAACCGGCACACATCTGATCCATCTGCTTTTGCAGTTGTTCCAGTTGTTCATTGATCATGTCCATATTCATGAGATAATTCCTTTCTCCATAAGCAGAGCACCCAGTGCAGCCTTCTGCTGTGTCACAGAAACCGTAGCCACCAGGGTACAGTTGTTGTCAAATATAATTTTCTGCATCTCCCCTGCTGTCACGCAGAAGGGCACGCCGTATTTTCTCAGAAGATATACCACAGGTTCGGAAATATCCTGAGGGGCTGCCACCGCACAGGCAACTTCATACGCCTCGTCCCGGCTCACATTGCCCCCCATCAGCAGATTCGAGAATGTGTACAGCACCAGCGATTCCTCATAACCAAAAGTCCCCTCCCTGCGGGTCAGGGCCAGATATTGATTGATCACCTGAGGCAGTGCGATCCCGGCAACAGCCACATCCTCCGCAGACAGGGCCACCTCTCCCGGCGGCCCCGGCTGGAATCGGCGGGAGATCTCCTCCAGGCTCATGGTCTCCTTCAGGGTCTGGATCTCCTCCACCCGGGCAAGTACTTTATCCCGGGGGAAGAAGGTTTCGTGGCCGGTATAGGTAGAACGGTGGATAAACCATTCATCCGGCAGCAGCTTCATCCGCTTCCAACGATACAGAGCGCCGTAGGATATACCGGTCAGCTCCAGCAGTTCTTTTTTTGTAATCAGATTTTCATCCATGTTCTCACCTCGCATAACAATGTTATCATAACATTGTTACAATGTCAACAGGTTTGTTACGCTGTTTTTTATAATTCTGCCCCACCGGACGCATTTTTATGGTTTTGCTTGAAAAGAACCGGATGTGCGCTATAATGAAGCTATGAAAAACCACACTTAACCCAACGGAGGATATTCCAATGAAAGCTTTGACATACATAGAAAAGGGCACCTTCAAGTTGATAGAGAAGGATCCGCCCCGGCTTCAGGACTCCCGCTCCGCCATCGTCCAGGTCACGCTCAGTTCCATCTGCTCCAGCGACCTGCATATCAAGCACGGAAGTGTCCCCAAAGCTGTCCCGGGCATTACCCTTGGCCACGAGATGGTGGGCATCGTCCGTGAGATCGGCGCAGATATCAAAACGGTAAAGCCCGGCGACCGGGTCACTGTAAACGTGGAGACCTTCTGCGGAAGCTGCTATTTCTGCAAGAAGGGCTATGTAAACAACTGTACCGACCCCTACGGTGGCTGGGCGCTGGGCTGTCGGATCGACGGCGGTCAGGCAGAGTTGGTCTGCGTCCCCTATGCAGATCAGGGACTGAACCTCATTCCGGATCATGTCACCGATGAACAGGCACTTTTCACCGGCGATATTTTGGCCACCGGGTATTGGGCAGCAGATATTTCCGGGATCACCCCCGAGGACACCGTTTTGATTCTCGGCGCCGGTCCCACCGGTCTGTGTACCCTTCTTTCTGTGATGCTGAAACACCCGAAACGGATCATCGTCTGTGAAAAGGATCCCTACCGCCGTCAGTTTGTTCAGGCGCATTACCCTGCCGTTCTGGTCTGCGATCCGGAGACCTGTTATGATTTTGTGCACAAGAACTCCGACCACGGAGGCGCTGACGTGGTGTTGGAGGTTGCAGGGGGAGCGGATACCTTCCAGCTCTCCTGGCAATGCGCCCGCCCCAACGGTGTCGTGACCATCGTTGCTCTGTATGATAAACCCCAGATCCTCCCCCTGCCGGAGATGTACGGAAAAAATCTGACCTTCAAGACCGGCGGTGTGGACGGATGCAAATGCGGCGAAATACTGGATCTGATCGCCCGGGGCGAAATCGACACCACCCCGTTGATCACCCATCGCTTCCCTCTCAGCGAAATTGAAGAGGCATACCGGATCTTTGAAAACCGGCTGGAGCATGTGATCAAAATCGCAATTACCCCCTGATACCCAAACTACCCCCGGGACACGGAAATGCCCCGGGGGTAATCTGTTATTCTCTCTGAACTTTCTCGCCGGCGGCCCAGTGGGAGGATATTTCATCCCCCGGCGCTGCGTCCCATCCTTCCTGTTCCTTTCCCGTCTCTGCACCCAGAGGCGGCAGATAAATGTTCTGCGCCTCGTCAATGATGGCCCCCTGAAGGGCGGCCTGAAGAAATTTTTGTATGCTGTTCATTTCAATCACCTCGTTCTGCCTGTATCATATAACACTTCCCCCGGGAAAAAGGTCGAAGATGCACAGGTTCTCCCATAAAATTTTACGAGGTGTCAGGAGGCCACGGGAAATTGCCGGAAATAAAAAAACGGTGCGCTCAATTTCATCAAAGAGCACACCGTTATATTAATACAATATTGTAAGCAGAACCACCATAATCACAATGCTGGAAAGCATGGAGATGGAGTTTAAGGTACTGGCCATTTCCACATCCCCATCGAGCCGTGCGGTAAACACCGGGGCCGTGGAGGTCATGGGACTGAACATCAGCAGCGCCAGCGTCTGACGCACCGCCAGCTGGAAGGGGAGCAAATAGTACATTGCCACCGCAAGCACCGCCGCAACTGCATATCGGATCACCAGAAACTTCACCACATATCCCACCCGCTGCACATCTCTTGTGGGGCTGAAGCCGACACCGATCATGAGCATGGCCAGAAACATATTGCCGTTTGCAAGGATCTCCGCAAAGGACGTTATTCCGGTGGGAATGGGGATCCGCAGCAGATTGATCACTACCATAATAATATACACGTCAAAGGCCAGGGAATGGATCAGCGCCTGACCGATCCGTTTCAGAGAAAACCCGGTTCCCTCCATAATGGTAGCCGCCGCACCGTGGGCCGCCCCCAGACAGATCACTGCATTTCCAATATCCAAAAGGCTTGTGGTAATCACCGCAGTAGGGCCGATGAAGCTCTGCACAAAAGGCAGTGCAAAATTGCCAATCCCCAATCCGGGATAATTCAGCACCTCAAAGGTCCGTTTTTCCCGGGTACTTCGGACATTGATCAGCATTGCCACGCCCATGAACACAAGACCGCAGAGAAGCCCCAGCGGTGCAATCACCAGCATGGACGGCTCGATCCGCTTCGTGGCACAGCTCAGCACAATGGAGGCCGGCAGGGTCAGATGCAGCACCAGTTTGGACAGCAGATGAAAATCATCAATCCGGAAAAAACCAACCCGCTTGAGAATATACCCAAGGGCTATGACAGCCACGATACCTCCGCAGCGTATCAGCAGTTCAGCCATAAGGATTCGCCCCTTTTATATATAGTCCACATCCATGCGATGTCCGTAAACATACACACAGTCCTCGAACACTTCCCCGGGGACATGGATCTTTTTCAGCACATCCAGTACCGCCTCCCGGTTCTCGGGTGTCAGGTCAATTTTCAGCCAGTCAAGTTCCTTCAAAGGTTCTCCATCGCACCCGAAATGTGTCCAGGTGGAGTCCCCGTAAACATATCCATTTAAGGACCGGGTCGTCCAGTAGATCATCAGACCTCTCCGCCATGGATCCTCTGAGCATTCAAACCCATAATAAAATGCCTTGAATATTTCAATCTATTTTGTATCATTCATGGTAACACCTCCTCTGGGACAGAACCAAACGTTCACACCCGATAATCATACTCCTGTCCCCGTTCTTTTTCAACCGAAAACTGTACAAAAGGACATTTTTCTAAGTTTCCCGGAAAAATATATACAAAAAAACGCCCTCTCGTCAAAGACGAAAGGACGTTTTGGTGGGGGATCGCGGATTCGAACCACGGAAGGCGAAGCCAGCAGATTTACAGTC
>CAZFGL010000138.1:0-5788 GCA_964518645.1 uncultured Oscillospiraceae bacterium
GATCATATCCCATGCCTCATCCCGCCAGGGATCGGCCTCCTCCAGAAAGAAATCGCTGGCCATGCAGACCCGGACAAAGGAACCGCTGGGCAGCTTCCAGTTGCCACTGCGGTCTTTTTTCATAGGCAGATTAAAGCCGGATTTGTTTTTAACCACTTCGTTGGTGTCTCTGCCGTAACGCTTGTCCAGAAAATAGGCATAGCAGTTCTGGCAGCCCTCGCTGCATTTGTGACAGCCGTGCCACGGGTTCCAAATCTTATCATCAAGATCCATGATTTATTCTCCTTTGTCCATTAAAATGTGATTCGCCTGCTCCGCAAGGCGAAGGAATGTGTCAAAATTCTCCTGTCCCATTCCGGCGATCAGCCGGTCCAGCTGCCTGTCCGTGTCCTCCCTCGTACATGCTACCAGTTCCAGCGCCTGATCCGTGGGGTAGATATGACATACCCGTCTGTCCCGGGGGGAGGGAACCTTCGTCACATAGCCCTTATTCTGCAAAGAGGCAATATGGGCTGTGATCATGGGCTTCGACACTCCCAGCATACGGGCAAGCATCACCGAGGTATGGGGGCCTTCTGTGGCAGCAAGGATATTGAGTACCCCCATCTCGCTGGGGCGGACAGGGAGCCCCTTTTTCAGCTCCATATAGTTTTTGCTGAACAGGGAGAGAACCGCATTGGCAGTAAAGTAATGATCCATAGGTCACCTCTGGAAATAGTTCATATAGATTAACTACATTATAATCCCACTGTATATCCCCGTCAAGGGCTTTCCGCCGGTTCTGTTCAGATTTCCCGGAAACTTCCGGCGTTCCAATCCCTCAGTCAAAACCTTCGGTTTTGCCAGCTCCCTTTACACAAGGGAACCTCTCCGTAACCGGAACGTGGTGCAGGAAACGCCCCCTTGTTCCAACTCCGGACAGCACCCAATGAAAGGACAGAAATTGATTCCGGCAACACAAAAAGTGCCTGTTGAACTGTATTTGAAAAATTGTTAAGATAACGAAAGATAATCCGTGAAACCAATGTGAAAGGAAGGATCCTATGAGTTCCCGCTATAAAAATCTCCTCTCTCCCCTTGAGGTGGGCAACGTACTGTTTAAAAACCGTATGACCGCGGCAGCGGCAACCCCCCATTTTATTCAGGGTACCGAGCCTTATCCCACCGACAAGTGGATCACCATGCTGGCAAACCGGGCCAAAGACGGCGCTGCTGCGGTGAACATCAACCATCTGGAGACCGGCTCTGCCCAGGAATCTGACCCGGATTTCCCTCCGGATCATTTCTCCATTATGGATTTCCGCAAAACTTCCACCCAGAACTATCTGTGTCAGGCCATTGATGCCATCCGTTACTACGGCTCCATTGCCCAGTATCCTCTGGGGATGAATATGCTGGATGAGAACGCCGGTCAGATGACCCCCGGCAAGGCAGCAGCCATGGGCGGTGGCCCGGGCGGTCCCGGCGGACCCGGTGGCCCCGGCGGACCCGGTGGTCCTGGTGGTCCCGGTGGCCCCGGTGGTCCCGGAGGACCTGGTGGTCCCGGAGGACCTGGTGGTCCCGGCGGACCCGGTGGCCCTGGTGGCCCCGGAGGACCCGGGGGCGGTATGCGCCAGAAATTCAACGACCCCAAGCAGTGGCAGGCTATTTTTGACGACCTGACCAAAAGCGCCCTGTGGTATAAGAAGCTGGGCTTCCAGATGCTCACCACCCGCATTTCTCAGGCCTCCGGCTCCAACCGGGATTTCTGCGTGGCCATGGCGGATGCCCTGAAGCAGACACTGGGGCGGGATTACCCCATTGAGTTCTATATTGACGGTGTGGAGGCCGGGAACTCTGTGGCCAAGAACATTGAACTGGCCCGGGCGCTGGAAGGAAAGATCGATGTGCTGGCTGTCCGCTACGGCATTCAGGATCATCAGCACCCCACCGGCTTCACCTCCACCCGGAATAACCCCTCGCCCTGTGTGGATCTGGCCGCAGCCCTGACGCAGGACATTCATATGCGCGGTGGCAAGCTGCTGGTGGGCGTTTCCGCAGGTCTCCACAATCCGGATTACTGCGAAAGCCTGATCCGGGACGAGAAAACCGACCTGATCATTATGGCCCGCAGCTTTATCTGCGAGCCGGATTACGCCAAAAAGCTGTACGAGGGACGTCCGGAGGATATTGTCCCCTGCGCCCGGTGCAACAAATGTCATGTACCCAACGGCTCTGATTCCTTCCGTGCCTTCTGTACCGTCAACCCCAGACTGGGGATGGAGGAGAAGATCGACCGGATGATCGAGCCTGTCACCACCCAAAAGAAGGTGGCCGTGGTCGGCGGTGGCCCCGGCGGTATGTATGCAGCCATGACCGCTGCAAAACGGGGACACACAGTCACCCTCTATGAGAAGGAGGAGACTCTGGGTGGCCAGCTGTCCCATACGGATTTCGTGTCCTTCAAGTGGCCTCTGGCAGATTTCAAGAATTACCTGATCAATCAGTGCAAAAAGAACGGTGTCAAGCTGATTACCGGTGTCCGGGCTACCCGGGAAATGCTGGAGGCAGAGTGCTACGACGAAGTGATCGTGGCAGTGGGCGCTGTCTTTGAAAAAGCGGCCATCCCCGGTGCAGAGGGGGACAACGTGCATCTGGCTGTGGACGTTTATGGCAAGGAGAAGGACCTGCCCGAAAATATTGTGGTCATCGGCGGTGCGGAGACCGGCGTGGAAACGGGTATGTATCTGGCGGAGAACGGCCATCAGGTCACCGTCATGTGCCGCAGTCAGGCACTGGCCACCGATGCGGCCCACGCCCATTACCATGATATGCTGGAGGCAGCGTGGGAGGATATCCCCACCTTCCACCAGTGCTGTGGTGTCCGGGAGTATGTCTCCATTGACGAAACCGGCGTGACCTATGTGGATGCACAGGGACAGACCCGGAAGCTTCCCTGTGAGGCTGTGGTTATGGCCACCGGTGCCAAAGCAAACAAAAAGGAGGCCGCTACCCTCTACGGTGCAGCCCCCAGAACCCAGTATATCGGTGACTGCCGGCAGGTGGGCAATGTCCACTTTGCAGTGCAGGGCGGATACGGCGCAGCAAACCAGATCTGATAAAAAGCGGTGTACCCCGGATGGTTCCGGCGGTACACCGCTTGCTGTTTATATAGTTCAGTCCTCTGCGGACCCTCTGGCCTTCAGATACTGGAGAATCACCTGTGCAGTGGTCTCCACACCCACGGAGGAATCCACCATCAGGTCATATTGCCGCCGGTCGCCCCAGTCGTGGCCGGAGATGCTCCGGTAGTAGGCACCCCGGGCCTCGTCAGAGCGGCGAATATTCCGGACGGCCTCCTCCCGGGTGTCCCCGTAGACCTCCATGACCCGGCCGATCCGGTATTCCTCGGGGCTGTAGACAAAGATTCTGAGTACGTCGGGATGCTCCCGCAGGACATAATCCGCCGCACGTCCCACAATGACACAGCTGCCCTCCTGTGCGATCCGCTGGATCACCCGGGCCTGTGCAGCCACAGCCTGCTGTACCGGGTGAGAACTGAGATACAGTTCCCGGCGGTATTCCGGAGCGCTCTGGTTCAGATTGGAGATAAACTCCTGATCCAGCCCGCTCTCCTGGGCTGCCAGTGCAGTGGTCTCCTTATAGTAAAAGGGAATATGAAGCTTCTCCGCCACCAGAGCACCCACCTGTTTGCCGGAGGAACCGTGCTCCCGGGCGATGGTGATAATCGGCCCCGGATGGGAGGGACGGATCACCGCCTTGCCCTGTTCCTTCTGCTTCCGGAGGGTTGGGTAGGGATTCCGGAAGAACCGTCGGGTGAGCATTGCCCCTGCTATGGTCACTACGGAATCCGTCACCGGATAGGTCAGCCAGAAGTATCTTAACCCGAACCGGGAGAACAGATAGGCCAGAGGCACGAACAGGCACACCGTGCGCAGCACCGTAAGGGCGCTGCTGGTGAGGCTTCTGCCCACCGCCTGAAACAGAACCGGATAGGTGAGAGATGCCACCAGAGGCAGGAAGCTCAGTCCAATGATCCGGAAGGCGGGAATGCCAATGGCGATGACCTGCTCATCCCGGGAGAAAAACCGGAGAAGCTGTTCCGGAACGGTCAGGAACACCAGCGTGCCGATCAGCATCAATGCACCCCCGAAAACAAGGGCGGTGTTCAGGGTCTTTTTACACCGATCCAGCTTTTTCGCCGCATAGTTAAAGCTGATAATGGGGACGATGCAGGTCTGCATGGCACCCAGAGGAATGAAGAAAAAGGTCTGCCATTTGTAATAAAGCCCCAGCACCGTCACCGCCGCATCGGAGAAGGTGGCAAGGATCATGTTCAGGCCGAAGATGTACAGGGTATAGGCCGCCTGCATCAGAATGTTGGGGATCCCCAGCCGGAAGATCTTTTTCACATACCGGGGGTATTTCCCCATGGCCGGGGAAGGGTGATAGCCTTTTTTCATGACCACCAGTGCCGCCACGATCTGACCGGCTACTGTTGCAACTGCTGCCCCGGACACTCCCAGTTCCGGCAGTCCCAGCAGTCCGAAGATCAGCAGGGGATCCAGCACTATGTTGGTGACCGCCCCCAGAATCTGTGCCACCATGGGTGTTTTCATGTCCCCTCTTGCCTGAAGAATCTTTGTCCAGATGCTCTCCAGAAACAGTCCGACGCTGAACAGACAGGCGATCCGGCCGTAGCTGACAACATCCTCTATGACCTGGGGGGAGGTGGTCTGCATCCGGGCGTAAAGAGGCATCAGGAAATAGCACACCCCGGCGAAGATCACCCACAGGATCAGCCCCAGAGGGGTTCCCACCCCGGCGTATTCCTTCGTCCGCTTTTCCTCCCCCACACCCAGCTTTGCGGCCATGGCCGTGTTGATGCCCACGCCGGTTCCCACCGCCAGTGCGATCATCAGCAACTGAAGGGGGTAAACAATGGACAGGGCCGTCAGGCCGGAGTCCGAATAATGCCCCACAAACAGGCTGTCCACCATATTATAAAGTGCCTGAATCAGCTGGGCCAGCATCACCGGCGGAGCCATTTTCAGCAGAATTTTACTGATCTTTTCTGTTCCGAAAAGCTGTGTTGTCTCCATATTATCCCTCTCGTCTCTCCTGCCGGCTTCCCGCCGGCCACATGACATTAAGAGGTATTATACGCCTGCCACAGGAAAAGTCAATCGGTTTTCGGGAAAATCCGTTCCAATTTCTGTTTCTCTTTTTGATAAGGCACAATCAGAAACTGAAGCTTGCCCGGATTCTTCCAGCAGGTATAATGAAGGTGTCCGTAATATATTTTATCAGAAGGAGGATTATCTATGAAAAGGCATGTAATCATTGCACTGACCCTGATCCTGGCACTGTTTCTGACCCTGTTTGCAGGCTGCGGCAACACGGACTCCGCTGTTTCTTCGGCAAATACCCCGGCATCGGAAGCACCGGTATCCCAGCCGGATACCCCCCAGATCTCAGCAGAAGAAGTGGATTCTGTCCCCGAGCCTGACTCCCTTGTGGAGGAAGCCCCCGCTCTGCGGGAGAGCATCACCTATCCCCTGTGCGCTCCAGGTGAACTGGAGTTCAGCGTGTTCACTTCCGCCGGTGGCCCCGGTGGTATGGTGGAGACACTGGATGATTACCCCGCATTCCAGA
Organism: uncultured Oscillospiraceae bacterium; assembly: GCA_964518645.1. Classification (GTDB taxonomy): domain Bacteria; phylum Bacillota; class Clostridia; order Oscillospirales; family Oscillospiraceae; genus HGM13006. Next base: position 5,656 of record CAZFGL010000138.1, read on the forward strand.
TCGCAGAAGTGGCCACCGGCGTAAAGATGACCTACAATCTCTCTACCCCTGAGGCCACCGAGACCAAGCTGAATCTCCTGATCGCTTCGGGAGATATGCCCACCTTCTTTACCGGTCTGGATATGTACTATGT
>CAZFGL010000139.1:0-5768 GCA_964518645.1 uncultured Oscillospiraceae bacterium
CTCCCCCCACAGTCAGGGGGATAAATATGGTTTCCGCAACCTCCCGGAGAATCTCCGTAAACAGCCCCCGGTTCTCACAGGAGGCTGTAATGTCGTAAAACACCAGTTCATCCGCACCGTGTTCGCTGTAATACCGCGCCAGCTCCACTGGGGAGGACACGTCAGACAACCCCGCAAAATTGACACCCTTCACCACCCTGCCGTCCTTCACATCAAGGCAGGGAATAATTCTTTTCGTGATCATTTCGCCACCCCGATCGCATCCTTCAGGCAGACCGCCCCTGTGTAGTAGGCTTTCCCGATAATGGCCCCGTAGATCCCCAATGCACCAAGGCGCTTCACATCCTCCAGCGTAGAAACGCCACCGGAAGCGGTGATGTTCATGTCAAACCGCTCCCGCAGCTGCCGATACAGGGCATGATTGGTTCCCTGCATGGCACCGTCTCTGGATATATCTGTGCAGATCAGGTTTTTGATCCCCAGCTTCTGCATTTTTTCACAGAATCCAAAGCAGCCATAGCCGGACTGTTCCGTCCAGCCCTTTACTGCCACATAGCCATCCCGAATATCGACACCTACGGCGATTCTGTCCCCATAGATCTCCACAGCCTTTCTCAGCAGTTCCTCGTCCGATACCGCCGCCGTACCAAGGATGACCCGATCTACCCCCAGAGCCATGTATCTTTCAATGGTCTCCATACTCCGGATCCCACCGCCGATCTCCGTGAACAGATCCGTCTCCTCAACGATCTGCTTCACCACATCGAAATTGGGGGTCTCACCGCTTCTGGCCCCCTCCAGATCCACAAGGTGGATGCATGACGCTCCCTGCCGGACAAAGTCCCGGGCAATCTCCACCGGGTTGTCGCTGTATACCGTCATATTGTCATAATCGCCCTTTAACAGACGAACCGCCTTTTTCTGATATAAATCAATGGCCGGAAAAATAAGCATACTGTTCCCTCCTGTTAGATCCGGCAAAATGCCTCCAGAATTTTCAGCCCCACCTGACCGCTCTTCTCCGGATGGAACTGACAGCCGTATATATTCCCCTTTTCTACAGAGGCGGTCAGAGGTGCCCCGTATTCCGCATAGGCGGTGACACTTTCCTCACATCTGGCTGCATAATAAGAGTGGACAAAATACACATAGTCCCCGTCGTGAATACCCGCAAACAGCTTGCTTTTTTTGCCTGTAAATTTCAGTGCATTCCAGCCGATATGGGGTATCTTCAAATCGCCGGGAATCACCTCCCCAATGGGACGCACCTCCCCGGGGATCAGTCCAAGGCCCTCATGAACACCATACTCAAAGCTCTTTTCAAACAGAAGCTGCATACCGAGGCAAATTCCCAGAAGAGGCTTTCCCTTTTCCGTCTCTCTCTTGAGTACAGGCACCAGCCCGGTCTCCTTCAGCTTTTCCACCGCATCTCCAAAAGCCCCCACGCCTGGGAGAATGATCCGGTCTGCGGCCTCGATCTCCTGCCGGTTTCCGGTCACCAGAGCCTGCGCCCCCACCGCCTTCAGAGAACTCTCCAGAGAAAACAGATTTCCAACGCCGTAATCAACAATGGCAATCATCAAAGTACCCCTTTCGTAGAAGGAACATCCTCCCGGAACCGTGGAGCAATGGCCACTGCCTGCCGGAAGCTTCTGCCGCAGGATTTAAACATTCCCTCCAGAATGTGGTGGGAATTCTTCCCCGCCAGCTGTCGAATATGAAGGGTGCACTGGGCGTTTCTCACGAATCCCAGGAAAAACTCCTCGCAAAGCTCCGTATCAAAATCGCCCACCTTCTGGCTGGGGATCTCCGCCTCATAACTTAGATGGGCCCGGCCGCTGAAATCCACCGCCGTCAGGATCAGTGCCTCATCCATGGGCAGGATCATACTGCCATAGCGCTCGATGCCCTTTTTATCGCCAAGCGCCTTCAGAAATGCCGTACCAAGGGCAATTCCCACATCCTCTGTGGTGTGATGTGCATCCACATCCAGATCGCCCTCACAGGACACCTCCAGATCGAATCTGCCGTGCTTTGCGAACAGGGTCAGCATATGATCCAGAAAGCCCACGCCTGTATTGATTCTGCTCTCTCCGGTTCCGTCCAGATTCAGCCGGAGTTGAATCCGGGTCTCAGCAGTATTTCTGTTTTCAAAAGCCTCTCTCATTATGCCAGCTCCTTTCTCAGCACCTCCAGCAGACGATCCATCTGCTCCCGCGTACCAATGGTGATCCGGTTATAGTCCCGGATCCGTTCACTGTCAAAGTGTCTTACCAGCACCCCGGCGTTTTTCAGTCTGTGATACAACTCTGTGCCGCCCATACACGGATGCTTTGCAAACAGAAAATTTGTCGTAGATGGCAGAACCGCAAAACCCAGACTTTCCAGTTCCCGGGCCGTATATGCCCGGTTTTCCATAATCGTCTCACAGTTTCGTCTTGTATATTCTTCATCTGCCATGGTTCCGATTCCCGCAGCCATGGTCATCTGGTTGATATTATAGGGATTTGTGGAGTATTTTATGGTATTCAGATCCCGGATCAGTTCCCGGCAGCCCACGCCAAATCCCAGCCGTGCACCAGCCATGGAACGGGATTTGGAAAAGGTCTGGGTGACCAGAAGATTGTCATATCTGTCCACCAGCTGCACGCAGCTCTCGTTGCCAAAGTCCACATAGGCCTCGTCCACAACCACCACATGCTCCGGATTGCTCCGAAGGATCTCCTCAATTTCCCCAAGGGACAGGGGGATACCTGTCGGTGCATTGGGATTGGCCAGAAAGATCGTCCGGCCCACCCCCATATAATCTGAAACATTCACAGTGAAATCCGGCGCCAGCGGGATCTCTTCATAGGGAACACCGTTAAGCTGTGCAAACACCTTATAAAATCCATATGTAATATCCGGGAACACCGCCCCATCGTCACAGAATGCCATAAACGCAAAGTTCAGGATCTCATCAGAACCATTGGTCAACAGCACCTGCTCCGGATCCATATTCAGATGCTGTGCCACCGCCGAAGTGAGCCGTCTGCACTCCGGATCCGGATACAGATTCAGCCGCTGCATCTCCTTCTGCATGTACGCCTCCGCCACCGGAGATGGCGGGAAGGGAGATTCATTGGTATTGAGCTTCACATATTGCATATCCTGAGGCTGTTCTCCAGGGGTATAAGGGGTCAGTGTCTGATATTTGCTGCTGAAAAAACTACTCATGAGAAACACCTCTTATTTCTGTTCATCTTCAAACCGGATCACCGCGCTTCTGGCGTGAGCTGTCAGCCCTTCCTTTTCCGCAAAGCAGGCAATATCCCGGCCCACCCGTTTCAGTGCATCGGCCGTAAAATAGGTGTACTGGGTCTTTTTCACAAAATCATCCACAGACAGGGGACTTGAGAATCTGGCCGTTCCGCTAGTGGGCAGGGTGTGGTTGGGGCCTGCCATATAATCCCCCAGTGCCTCCGGACAATTCTTCCCCAGGAATACAGAACCTGCGTGGCGAATTGCATCCAGATAATCAAAGGGATTATCCACACACAGTTCCAGATGTTCCGGTGCGATCTCATTTGCAATATCAATGGCCACCTTCAGATCTGGGGCAACAATGATCTTGCCGTTGTTGTCAATGGACGCCCGGGCAATTTCCCTCCGTTCCAGCTTTTCCAGCTGTACTTCGATCTCCCCCTGTACCTGACGGGCCAGCCTCTCGCTGTCTGTTACCAGAACAGCACTGGCCAGTTTGTCATGCTCTGCCTGAGACAGGAGATCCGCCGCAACGTATTTGGGATTGCAGGTTTCATCTGCCACCACAAGAATCTCGCTGGGGCCTGCGATCATATCAATGGACACCATTCCGAACACCTGTTTTTTTGCCTCCGCAACAAACGCATTGCCCGGCCCTACGATTTTGTCCGCCTTTGGAATGGTTTCAGTGCCGTAAGCCAGCGCCGCAATGGCCTGCGCCCCGCCTACCTTAAAGATTTTGTCCACGCCGGCTACGGAAGCGGCTGCAAGCACCGCCGGATTCACCTTTCCGTCCTTTCCCGGCGGGGTCACGATCATCACCTGCCGGCATCCGGCGATCTTGGCCGGAACCGCATCCATCAGCACCGTGGAAGGATACGCCGCCGTACCTCCGGGAACATAAAGTCCCACGCTGTCAATGGGAATGACCTTCTGTCCCATGAGGACCCCGTCCTCATCATTGATAATAAAGCTGGTGCGCACCTGCTTCTCGTGGAACTTCCGAATGTTTTTCTCCGCCTTTTTCAGGATCTCCAGAAACTCCGGCTCCACACTGTCCACAGCCTGACGTATTTCTTCCTCACTGACGACCAGAGTGGAAAGCTGAACCCCGTCAAATATTTCGCAGTACCGGTACAGGGCTTCATCTCCGTTTTCCCGGACATCGGCAATGATCTTTTCCACAGTTTCCGAAACATCCATCTTTTCAGAAACCCGTGCAAAAATATTCTGATTGGCCACCTGGCCATATTTCATGATCTGAATCATAATGCTTCCTCCTTTATCTGCCGGGACAGCCCCGCTACCAGCTGTTCAATGGCCGTGCCGCTGAATTTAAAGCTGGACTTGTTGACAATCAGCCGGGCGCTGATGGGAATGATCGACTCCACCACTTCCAGATTGTTCTCCCGCAGAGTCGTTCCTGTTTCCACAATATCCACGATCACATCAGACAGCCCCAGAATGGGTGCAAGCTCAATGGAACCGTTCAGATGGATCACGTCGATCTCCCGTCCCTGAGAGGCGTAATAGTTCTTTGTAATATTGGAGAACTTGGTGGCTACCCGCAGAGTACGCCGGGGATCATCATAGAACCCTGCCTTCGCCGCCACAGCCATTTTGCAAACGCCGATCCCCAGATCCAAAAGTTCATAAACCTCCGGCTCATATTCCAGAAGGATGTCCTTTCCTGCAACACCGATGTCCGCTGCCCCCCGTTCCACATAAATGGCCACGTCCGTGGGCTTAACCCAGAAGTAGCGCACGGCCTTTTCCGGGTTTTCAAAAATCAGTTTCCGGTTTACCTCTTTAATGGACGGGCATTCAAACCCGGCCTTTTCAAACATGTCGTAAACCTTTTCGCCAAGTCTGCCCTTGGGCAGGGCAATGTTAAGCATTGTTTTCAATGATCTCCATCCCCCTTTCCCGAAGCCGCAGCAGCTGCCGGTATTTCAGCTTTTCCGGTACAGACCGCTGTGCAGTGACACGCTTTCCTTCTGCGGAAAGCAGTCGGATTGCATCGTTTATCGCCTCGATCCGGCAGGAGTCGTCGTAGAGGATCACCGTATCCACGTCGTATTTCCGTTCCTCTCCCACCAGCCGTTCCAGCATATCCAGATAGATGGCAAAGCCCACCGCACCGGAGGTTCTGTTCATTTTCTCCATCAGCTTGTTGTACTGTCCACCGGACAGAATTCCCTGAGAGATACCCCGGATGAACCCCTTGAACACAAACCCGTTATAATAGTTCATGTCGTTAATCACCGAGAAATCAATGTTCACCCGGCATCCGTCCCGGCTCAGTGCCAGAACCAGCTTTTCCAGCTGTTCCACAGCCTCCGCTGCACAGTCCATGTCCTTCAGTACCGGGATCACCCGCTCCGCAGAACCATATGTATTCACCAGGGCAATGGCTTTCCCGGGCTCCACCCCTGCCTCTTTGCAGATGGCCGTGATGCCATGGGCGTTTTTTTCACCGATGCATTTCAGCACCTCCGCCCGCTGATCTCCCCGCAGTCCCAGAG
>CAZFGL010000140.1:0-5754 GCA_964518645.1 uncultured Oscillospiraceae bacterium
TCATAGTAGAAGCCCTTCTGATCCAGCAGCTGCTGGTGGGTACCCTGCTCGATGATGGTACCCTGATTCATAACCAGAATCAGATCCGCATCACGGATGGTGGAAAGCCGGTGGGCAATGACGAAGCTGGTACGTCCCTCCATCAGCTTCTGCATGGCGTGCTGGATCAGCACCTCGGTACGGGTATCTACAGAGGAGGTCGCCTCGTCCAGAATCAGAATGCTTGGGTTGGAGAGGAATGCCCGGGCAATGGTCATCAGCTGCTTCTGTCCCTGAGAAATGTTGGTGGCATCGTCATTGATGACCGTATCATAGCCCTGAGGCAGGGTCTTTACGAAATTGTCCACATAGGCCATCTTCGCTGCGGACACGATCTCTTCCTCGGTGGCCTCCTTACCTGCAAGGGAGTTATAGCCGTATGCGATATTCTCCCGGATGGTGCCGCTGAACAGCCACACATCCTGAAGTACCATACCGATATGGCTCCGGAGTTCCTCTCTGGGGATGGAGCGAATATCTGTGCCGTCGATGGAGATCCGTCCCCCGTTCACCTCATAGAACCGCATAAGCAGGTTGACCAGTGTGGTCTTGCCTGCACCGGTGGGGCCTACAATGGCCACCTTTTCTCCGGGGCGGACGGTAAGATTCAGGTTTTCGATCAGCTTGGTGCCTTCCTTATAGCTGAAGGACACATTCTCGAAGGAGACCACCTTGGGATCTGCCAGCTTTTCAATGGGATCAATATCCGGCATGCCCTCTTCCTCATCCAGCAGTTCAAATACCCGCTCCGCAGAGGCCAGGGTAGACTGGATGGTGGAGGCAATGGAAGCAGTCTGGGTAATAGGCTGCATCAGCTGCCGTGAGTAGGTAATGATGGCCGTCAGGTCACCCAGGGTAACCACCAGTCCGAAGGGGCCGCCGTTGACGATCCAGATACCGCCCAGCACACACACTGCCACATAGTTCAGGTCGTTGATGACCATCATGGCCGGCTGAATGATACCGGAGATCAGAGCTGCCTTGAAGGAGGACTGGAACAGACGTTCGTTCTCCTCGGTAAAGGTATCCATGGCAGCCTTCTGCCGTCCGAAGAGCTTAACCACCGTATGGCCGGTGTACATCTCTTCGATCTGGCCGTTCAGATTGCCGGTGGAGGCCCACTGGGCGCTGAAGTGCTCCTTTGCCCGGGCCGCAATGATCTTGGTCATGGCAAAGCAGAGAATCACCGTCACAATGGAGACCAGGGTCAGGAGCCAGTTCCGGGCGAACATGAAGATCAGCACGCTCACCAGGGTGACCACTGCGCTGATGATCTGGGTCAGGCTCATCTGCAGGGTCATGGAGATGTTCTCCACGTCGTTGGAAACACGGGAGAGAATGTCGCCACGGGAATGGGAGTCGAAATATTTAATGGGAAGCTTCTTCAACTTCACGTCGATGGCCTTACGCAGGTCATAAACCAGCTTCTGGGACACATCGATCATCACATACTGCTGGATCAGGTTACAGACCACAGATCCCACATACAGCAGACCAACCACCAGTGCTGCGGTGCGCAGTGCGCCGAAATCCACACTTCCGGTGCCGGCCTCCCGGGCATAGAAGCCCTGGGTGATAATATCCACCATGTCCGCCAGCTTGTTGGGGGCATAGGTATTTGCAATGGTATAGGCCGCTGTCATAATCAGAGTCAGAATGATCAGGGGCATCTGAGGCTTCAGCAGCTTCAGCAGCCGGGACAGGGTACCCTTTGCGTCACTGGCCTTTTCATCAGAGGAAATGAACCGTCCGCCGGGGCCGCCGGAATGGCGCTTCTGGCGCTGGAGTTCAAGCTGTCGCTTTTCCTTCTCAACTTCTGCATTTGCCATTTACGCCACCTCCTCTGCGCTCAGCTGGCTGAGTACGATTTCCTTATAGACCTGACAGGTCTCCATCAGTTCCTTATGCTTGCCGATACCGGCGATCTTGCCCTCATCCAGAACAATGATCCGGTCTGCGCCCAGAACTGTGGTCACACGCTGTGCCACGATCAGCACTGCGGCATCTCCGGTCTCTGTCTGAAGTGCCTGACGGAGCTTCGCATCGGTCTTGAAGTCCAGTGCGGAGAAGCTGTCGTCGAAGATATATACGTCGGGACGACGGATAATGGCACGGGCGATGGCCAGTCTCTGCCGCTGACCGCCGGAGACGTTGGTGCCTCCCTGAGAGATGGAGGACTCCAGCTGGTCGTTCATTTTGGACACAAAGTCCTTGCCCTGTGCCACTTCAAGGGCATGCCACATCTCTTCCTCCGTGGCATCCTCCTTGCCGTATTGCAGGTTGGAAGCTACGGTACCGTCGAAGAGCAGGGCCTTCTGGGGTACCACACCCAGACGCTCCCGGAGCTTATCCTGGGGAATGGACTTAATATCCACACCGTTGATCAGGATCTGTCCCTCGGTTGCATCATAAATTCTGGGGATCAGGTTCACCAGAGTGGACTTGCCGGAACCGGTGGAGCCGATAATGGCCGTGGTCTCGCCGGGTCTTGTGGTAAAGCTGATATGCTGTAGAACCGGATTGCCGGCCTCAGGATAGCTGAAGGACACATCCCGGAACTCCAGACTCTGGAACTGTCCCAGTTCCTGTGTCTCGCCCTCTACATCCTGAACGGAAGGCTCATAGGCCAGAATATCATTGATACGGCCGATGGAGGTCATGGCTCTGGGGATCATGTTCATCATCATGGAGGACATCATGACACTCATCAGAATCTGCATCAGATAGGTTACGAAAGCGTTCAGGCCACCGATGGTAAAGCTGCCGTTGTCGATCCGGACAGCACCCAGATAATACACTGCAAGGGTGGCCAGATTCATGATCAGGGTCACCGCAGGCATCATGACTGTCATCAGCTTCTGGGCATGGGTGGCGATCCGGAGCATTTCCCTGTTGGCCTTGTCGTAGCGCTCTTCCTCGTAATCCGCCCGGACAAATGCCCGGATGACCCGGATGCCGGAGAGCTTCTCACGAAGCACCTGATTCATCAGGTCAACCTGCTTCTGCTGCTTTTTGAACCAGGGGTGGGAACGGGTGGTGGTGATACCCACCAGAATTGCCAGCAGGGGCACCACAATCAGCAGCACACCGGAGAGGGCCACATCCTGCTGCAGGCACATGTAAATGCCGCCGATGAGCATAATGGGGGTGGTGATAATGCTGCGCAGCAGCATCTGCATCATTTGCTGGATCTGGTTTACGTCGTTGGTGGTACGGGTAATCAGGGACGGGGTACCGAACTTATCCAGATCTGCCTGAGAGAAGGACTGCACCTTGGTAAACAGAGCCAGACGCATATCCCGGCCATAGGCCAGAGAAGCCTTGGTGGAGAAATAGGTGGTACCCAGAGTACAAAGGCCCATCAACACGGTAATGCCCAGCATCTGGAGGCCATACTCAAAGATCTTGCCGATCTCACCGGGGATAACGCCCAGGTCAATGATCCTGGCGTTGACCGACGGGAGCAGCAGGTCACTGAAGGATTGCGCCACAATAAACACAACGGTCAGTATGACCCATGAGATATAGGGACGCAGGAATTTTAAAAAGGTTTTCACGGGGATCACTCCTTGCTTGCCTGTTCCGGACGTTCCTCCAGAACTGTTCGAATATTGCTGCCCAGCTTTCTAAGGATCCGCTCCAGCTCATCAAATTCTTCAGGCTGGAAATCCCGGAAACAGGCCGCAAAATACGCCTCTACAGCCTTGTTGTTTTCGGAATCCTGCTGGATCGCCATCTGGGTGGGATAAATACGGGAGACACGCTGATCTACCGGATCGGGAAGGCGGTCTATATACCCCGCCTTCTCCATTTTCTGCAACATCACCGTAACCGTGGCACGCTGAATGTGCAGGGCATCCGCAAGCTCCCGCTGGCTCATGCCCGGGGTGCGGATAATAAATTTCATTGCCCCCATCTGTGCAGGGGGGAGACTGCTCTTGTGAAGCACGGAGCTGAATGCCATGTGGTGGATCCGACCGATATACTCCACATGCCGCAGAGCGGTAAACGTCTCCGGCTCATCCGCAAAGTGTTCTGTTTCCGGGTTGGGGATGTTCTCACAGGGATCGGGGCGGGGTTCAAATCCCGGCTCTCGCTCCCAGCCATCTTCCCGATGTTTCATTCCAAATGATACTCCTTCCCTGGTCGTAAAATTATCAATCCTGAAAGTTTTTTAACTAACGGTATTCTAGCTAACAATTAGCGAACTAACAATACTACAACACTGTCTGTTTGTCAACTGTTTTTTCACAGGCTCTTACAATTACACGTTTCCTTCACATTTCTCCTCCGGCACAGTCCCCGTGGACACATTTCCATCTGGTTTTTTCCCTGCTCCTGTGTTACAATATGGGGAAGAATGTATCACTGTATCTGGAAGGTTTGATATTATGGACAGAGTTGATTTACATGTACACACCACTGCCTCTGACGGAACCCGAAGCCCCATGGAATGCGTCTCTCTGGCGGCTATGGAGGGTCTGAAGGCCATTGCCATCACCGACCACGACACCATGGCTGGAATTCAGGAGGCCGGAGAAGCCGGTCAGGTTCTGGGTGTCACCATCATCCCCGGCATTGAGTTGTCCACAGATTATCTGGGACGGGATGTCCATGTGCTGGGGTATTTTCTGGACGAGAATTCCCCAGCTTTGCAGGAGTATCACCAGTGGGTGGTGGATGCCCGCCGGGAGCGGAATGAAAAGATTGCGGAAAAGCTCCGGAACAAGGGCTTTGACGTGAGTCTTGCCCAGCTGGAGGAGAAATATCCCGGCGCAATGCTGGGACGGCCTCACTTTGCCCATCAGCTGGTGGATCTTGGGGTGGTCTCCTCTGTGGAGGAGGCATTCCGGAAATACCTGACCCGGGGACGCAGCTGCTATGTGGCCCGTCGGCGGATCCCCTTTGCACAGGCCGCAAAGCTGATCCATGCCGCAGGAGGCGTGGCGGTTCTGGCCCACCCTCTTCAGTACGGCTTTGACCGGGCCACACTGGACACCCTTGTCCGTACAGCCAAGGAAAACGGCTTTAAGGGCATGGAGATCTACTACACCGGTTATACCCAGAAGGATCACGAGAAACTTTTCGATCTGGCAGAGAAATACACCCTGCTGCCCACCGGTGGCAGTGACTTCCACGGGGATCACAAGCCAGGGATCCGCATCGGCACCGGCGACGGCAAGCTGGCCGTCCCCGCCTACTTCCTCATCATGCTGGCAAAGAGCCAGTTCTCCTGATTCCCCCGCGTATTCAAACACAGAAAGGGAGCCTTTCCTTTGGAAAACTATCTGGACAACGCTGCCACCACGAAGCCCTGCCCGGCGGCTGTGGCGGCCATCACCGAAGCCCTGACGGAAAACTGGGGCAATCCCTCTGCCGTACATGGCCGTGGCTTGCAGGCGGAGAAGGCCATCAAAAAGGCCCGCAGCCAGGTGGCTGAGGCGCTCGGCTGCAACGAGGATCAGCTGTTCTTCACCTCCGGTGGCACCGAGGGGGACAACTTCGCCATTTTCTCCGTGGCCCAGAAATATCACAAGCGTGGAAAGCACATCATCACCACCGCCGTGGAACACCATGCCGTGCTGAATCCCATCGCTTTTCTGGAATCTCAGGGATTCTCCGTCACCCGGCTGGTTCCCGGAGAGGACGGCACCATCAGCCGTCAGCAGCTTCTCTCCGCCCTCAGAAAGGACACCATTCTGGTCTCCATTATGA
>CAZFGL010000141.1:0-5717 GCA_964518645.1 uncultured Oscillospiraceae bacterium
TCCGTGTGCCGGTACATATGGTGGAGGTCATCAACAAGGCCACCCGCTGCAACCGGAAGCTGGTTCAGGAGCTGGGCCGTGAGCCCACCATGGAAGAGATTGCCGCAGATCTCCATCTCCCCCTGGAGAAGGTCATCGAGGCTACCCGCACCTCCGCAGACACCCTGTCTCTGGACACCCCCGTTGGTGATGAAGAGGATACCACCATCGGTTCTTTTGTGGAGGACGACAACACCCCCGGCCCTGCCGACGCAACCTCCAACACCCTTCTGGCAGAAGCCCTCAACGAGATTCTCGACACCCTCACCGAACGTGAGGCAGACGTGCTCCGCATGCGTTTCGGCATGTACGACGGCCGCACCCACACCCTCGAAGAAGTTGGTCAAATCTTCGGTGTTACCCGTGAGCGAATCCGTCAGATCGAAAACAAAGCGATCCGGAAGCTGCGTCATCCCTCCCGTGCAAAGAAAATCAAAGACTTCTACTGCTGATGGCAGTGGCACCTGTTTTCTTCAGGATCCCCTTTATCCCGGGGGGTCCTGTTTTTTTGCGCAAAAAAGCCGCCGTACCCGGAACAGCCGGGCACGGCATTTTTATTCAGTCGTTCATAAGTTTCTGACGGGCAAAGTTTACGGTGCCTTCCTGCATCTCATCGATCCACTTCAGGCTCTTTCCACAGCCCAGTGCCACGCAGAGATTTGCATCATCCGCAACCCGGCAGGCAATGCCTGTGGAACGGTAGATCAGCTGGTCAAAGCCATAAAGCTGGCTGCCGCCGCCGGTGAGCACGATGCCGTTTTTGGAAATGTCCGCCACCAGTTCCGGATCCGTTTTCTCCAGAATGGTTCGCACGGCGTACAGCACATCCCGGCATGGTGTGGTCAGTGCGTGCATCACGTCAATGGAACTAATCTCCACCTCCTGGGGAAGGCCGGAGGACAGGTTTCTGCCCTTGACATTCATCATCAGAGGCTCAGGACGGGGATGGACACAACCGATTGCCATTTTGATTTCCTCGGCAGTCTGATTGCCCACAAGCACCTGATACCGCTCCCGGATATACTGAATAATGGCATTGTCGAAGGCGTCACCGGCAGTATCAATGGAATCAGAGCACACCACATTATTCAGGCTCAGCACTGCAATATCTGTGGTACCGCCACCGATGTCCACAACCATGTTGCCGCCGGCGCCCTTAATGTCCATACCTGCACCCAGCGCCGCCGCCAGGGGTTCCTCGATCAGATAAACACGTCTTGCACCGGCCTCCATGGTGGCCTGAATAACGGCACGCTCCTCCACCTCAGTGATTCCACTGGGGACAGAGACAATTACACGGGGCTTTACCAGAGACATTTTTGTGATCCGCTTCAGATATACACTGAGCATGGTCGCAGTCATGTCGTAGTCAGAAATAGCACCGCGCTCCATAGGCCGTGCTGCCACAATATTACCGGGGGTTCTACCCAGCATTTTCTTTGCAGCCGCACCAACCTCCAGCACCTTGCCTGTATTTTTATCCAGTGCAACGGCGCTGGGCTCGTTGATCACGATGCCTCTGCCATCCAAATATACCAGTACATTCGCTGTTCCAAGGTCAATGCCTATATCTCGGGATAGTTTTATCATAATAATTCCTCTTCGGTAAAATAATATTTCTTAAATATCCGGGCTTGCCAGCGCCGCACACAGGACGCTTCCGGCACCTGACGCCTTCAGGATTCGGCTTGCTTCCTCAAGGGTCGCCCCCGTGGTAACCACATCATCAATCAGCAGAATCCGTTTCCCGGTGATCAGTTCCGGATCCACCACCTGATACACACCCTGAACATTATGCTTTCTCGCTTCCGCATCCGTTAAACCGGACTGCTTCGGATTGTCCACCGTCTTTCGCAGTGTCTCCACTGCTACCTCGTCCAGACGGAGGGCGGTTTCCATGGCCAGAAGCATCGCCTGATCGTATCCACGTTCTTTCCGTCGTTTCCGGCTCACCGGAACCCATGTGATCAGGTCATATTCACCTTTCAGCCGTTTCTGAACCGTCTCCCCCAGAATTCTGCCAAAGGCAGCTGCATAGCCGGGCTGATCTTGAAACTTATAGCGGATCACAGCCTCCCGCACCTGTCCCTCATAGGGCAGGGCGATCACGCACCGGGAAAATTCGTTTCCCTCCCGCTGTACATCCTGTACGGAAACCCTTTCTGCGCACCGGTCACACAATCCGGTTTTCCCGGCGGAGAGTACCCGACGGCACAGAACACACTTGGGCGGAAACAGCAGATCCAGCACACCGGAGAAAAAGCCCATGTTTACCCATCCTTTTCAAGACGAAGCTTCAGCCCGCTGTATCTGCGGGACTGACGGTTATTTTCCACCATCTGACTGACGATCGCCCCGTCTCCCACCAGAATCAGCAGCTCTCTTGCACGGGTCACAGCGGTATAGAGAATGCTCCTTGTAAGCAAATAGGGGTTCGCTCTGGACACAGACAGCACCACAGCCCGATATTCGCTGCCCTGACTTTTATGCACCGTCATGGCATAGGCCAGTTCCAGCTGCCCCAGCAGGTCAAAGGTGTACTCCACCAGACGGTCGTCATACTGAACCGTCAGGGTTTCTTCCTCGTTGTCGATCTTAACGATCTTCCCAACGTCACCGTTGAACACACCTGCTCCTGCGCCAAAGCCCTCAAGCTTTCTCCATATTATATCATAGTTATTCTTAATTTGCATTACCCGATCGCCCTCACGGAACAGGATTTTTCCGTATTTGCGCTCTTTTTTTTCGGGGGACGGCGGATTCAGTGCCGCCTGCAAGCGCTGATTGAGAGCAAAGGTCCCTGCGTCTGTTTTCCGGGTGGGACTGAGCACCTGAATCTGATCAGAGGGAATCCCCATATTCTCCGGAAGTCTCCGCTGACACAGATCCACAATGGTATCCACACTCTTTGCCATATCCCGCCGCTGAAGGAGGAAGAAATCCTTATCCTTCACCGTAAGCTCAGGCATTGTCCCCTGATTGATGGCGTGGGCATTCATAACGATCAGGCTCTCTCTGGCCTGTCTGAATATCTCGGTCAGCCGAACGGTCGGGATCCGTCCGGAGCGGATCAGGTCAGAAAACAGGTTTCCCGCCCCCACAGAAGGGAGCTGATCCGGATCCCCCACAAGAATGAGCCGGCAGCCGGGCTTCAGAGCCCGGAGCAGTGCTTCCATCAGGAGTACATCCACCATGGATGTCTCATCCACCACCACGGCCTCTGTTTTCAGAGGCTCTGATTCATCATGCATAAAGCAAAGCTGGCCGCTCTCCGTATCATACTGGGTTTCCAGCATCCGATGGATGGTGGCAGCCTCTTTTCCACACAGCTCTGTCATACGTTTTGCAGCCCGTCCTGTGGGCGCTGCCAAAGCAGTTTTAATTCCAAGGCGGTCAAACAGCGCCAGAATTCCATTTACCGTAGTGGTTTTACCGGTACCGGGGCCACCGGTAAGGAGCATCACCGTAGAACGAGCCGCCAGACAAATGGCCTCGATCTGCCTCGGTGCATAGGTGGTGCCAAGTTCCTGCTCCACCCGGCGAACAGTTCCTTCCAGACGATCCGGCACGAACTGCTCCTCCTGCACCATTTCTTTCAGACGCTGGGCAATATAGGTCTCCGCCTCGTAATACTCAGGCAGATAACAGATGTGTATGGATTTCAATGTGTCCAGCACCACTTTACCGGCCACATTCAGATTTTCAAGGGCTTCCTCCACATATCCCGTTTCCACGGAAAGCATGGTAGCCGTAGCGCTGCACAGTTTTTCCGTTGGGAGGAAGGTATGACCGTTTCCAAGATTGTGCCGCAGGGTATACAGCGTCCCTGCCTCCACACGTCTGGGGTCTTCTCCGGTCAGTCCAAGCCCCAGCGCATAGGCATCCACAACAGAAAAATCACAGCCGAAATAGGAATCGGACAGAAGATATGGATCATCCTCCAGTGCGTCCAGTGCAAGATCTCCATATGCCTTATACAGGGGCATGGCCATTTCCATGGGAAGGCCATGTGCAATCATATACTCCAGCAGCTTCCGCATTCCAAACTGTTTTTGAAAGCTCTCTCCAATGGCTTTGGCCCGCTGGGGACTGATTCCCGGAATTTCTGACAGACGTTCCGGCTGTTTTTCCATAATTTCAAAGGTTGCATCCCCAAACCGGCGAACAATTCTGGATGCCGTTCGGGCGCCTATGCCTTTGATCGCCCGGGATGAGAGGTACTTTTCAATGGCCGCTGCACCGGAGGGCATTACCCGTTCCAGAAACTCCGCCCGGAACTGGGGGCCGTGGACATTATGGCTCTCCCAGTGGCCCGTAACAACCAGTTCTTCCCCGGGATTACACAGGGGAATGGTCCCCACCACCGTGATGACCTCTCCCCCCTCGGTCTCAAACCGGAGTACCGTATATCCATTATCTTCATTTTGAAAGAGAACCGCCAGAATTGTTCCTCTGACGATCTCCTGTTCGTGACTTCCCATATCATTCATTCACATATCCGTCCAGTTCCGTATTCTATCCCGTTCAATCAGCGCCACATGAGATTCTCTCCGGGCAATTTCTACTACCATCTCATTGGCCTCCGGGGTGAGATCATCCCGGACAACAACAATATTCCACCAGGCGATCCCCATATTTCTCAGCCATAAAAGCCCCTTTAAATACTGAATCAGGTGACTTTCATCGTCTCTGCCATGGATCAAAACCGTTAAACACAAATCTCTCCTGCGGCGCAGGGGCATATACATCACCCCCGCAGCCGTCCAGAAAAGCATTACAATCCCCCAGGCAGCCAGAATACCAATCAGCAGTTCCATACCACCCCTCCTCCACATATCCTATGTGAAAAAGAGGCCGTTGTGCATCAAATAAAAATAGAAACGCCGTAAGAGATCGCCGAAACAATAATTCCGGCAATAAACACACCCAATACAATTGCCGGGAATGCATTTTTCAGTCGAATATCAAACACCGCTGCCACAAGAGACCCCGTCCAGGCACCGGTACCGGGAAGAGGAATTGCCACAAGGATGCAAAGTCCCAACAGCTCATATTTTTTCAGCAGATCCTCCTTGGATTCTGCCTTTTTTTCAAGTCGTGCAACCAGCCGGGCAAGAAAGCTGCTTTTTGTTTTCAGCCACTCAAACACACGTCTGGTAAACAGAATCAAAAACGGAACCGGCAAAAGATTCCCGATCATGGCCGCAAAGAAAACCGGCCAAAAGGGCACACCCAAACCAAGCCCCACAGGGATCGCCCCACGAAGCTCCACCACCGGAGCCATGGAGATCACCATTACATAAAGAAGCTTTTTTAACAGAATCATTCAGCAAATCCTTTCATCTGTTTATTTTTTATTATATCGCATCTACAGAGTAAATGGAAGTTCTTTTTCAGAAAACGGCCGGGTGGATAAAAAAAGAGGCTGTCCAAACGGACAGCCTCTTGGGAAACGAATTACTCGTTGATAGCAGTAACGACGCCGGAGCCAACGGTACGGCCACCCTCACGGATAGCGAAACGCAGCCCAACTTCGATTGCGATGGGGGTGATCAGCTCAACATTCATAACAGTGTTGTCGCCAGGCATGCACATCTCGGTGCCCTCGGGCAGGTTGATGATACCGGTAACGTCAGTGGTACGGAAGTAGAACTGAGGACGATAGTTGTTGAAGAAGG
>CAZFGL010000142.1:0-5563 GCA_964518645.1 uncultured Oscillospiraceae bacterium
TATTGATATATTTCCGGTCACACCGGTGATATAAATATTTGAAAGATGGTGAGTATTTTGAAAAAATTTCTCGCGATGCTGCTTGCTCTTTGCATGCTTCTCGGCCTGATGGCCGGTTGTGGCAATGACGCTGCCGGCAGCGTCTCTTCTGCTGCAGCAGAAGAGAATGAGTCTGTGGCTACCGAAGCTCCCGAGGCTGCTACCGAGGAAGCTGCGTCCGCAGCTGAGGAAGGCTCCGTAGTGGAAGAGGCCGGCGAGGCTGTTGCTGCTGAAGGCCCCACTGCTCATGCAATTGATGTGTTCGGTATTGAGGAGGCTCCCGAAGAGGTTTCCTATCCTCTGGATACTGATGCCACTCTGGAACTGATGGCTACCTTCCCCGATCCTCTGTTCGCTTCTTATCCCAATGGTATGGCTGACTGCCAGATCTACATTGAGGCTGAGAAGGCTACCGGCGTGAAGATGGAGTACAATCCTCTGTCCACCTCTGCTTCCGCTGAGCAGTTCAACATCATCATGGCTTCCGGTTCCTATCCTGACCTGATCGGCTGGGGTCTGAACTATGCTACCGGCGATGACGCTGCTGTAGAAGAAGAGATCTACATGGATCTGACCGAAGAGATCGCTAAGTATGCTCCTAACTACTGGAAGATCCTGTCCTCCGACGATGAGCTGCTGGATACCGCAATCACCGATGGCGGTTATATCACCGGCTTCCACGCTGTCCGTACCGAGGAGTCCCTTGGTAAGGCCGGTCTGGTAATCCGTACTGACCTGCTGGAAGAGGCTGGTCTGGACAAGCCCTACACCATCGACGAGTTCGATGAGGTTCTGGCTACCTTTAAGAGCATGGGCCTTGAGCAGCCTCTGATGATGCTGGCTCCCGGCGCAATTCAGGACAACTGGCTGGCTGCTGCCTATGACGTTGCTGCTTTCTGTAACTCCTTCCCCCAGTCCGTAGCTCCCACCTTCGTTCAGGACGGTGAGATCAAGTTCGGTCCCCTGGAGGACGGCTTCAAGGAGTATATCCTGAAGGTTAAGGAGTGGTTCGACAAGGGTTACATCCACTCTGACTTTATCACCCTGAACTCCAACTGGAACGGCCCCGACTATGCAAACGCCATCACCGGTGGCGAGGCTGGTATCTTCTATGCTGACTGGGGCAACCTGGGCGGCTACATCGAAGGCTCCGAGATTGAGGGCTTTGATGTTGAGGCTACCTACGACATGCATGCTTCCGAGGATTCCATCAACCACTTTGCACAGTTCACCAAGAAGTCCGTGGGCAACGGCTTCCACATCACCACCGACTGTGAGGATGTTGAGCTGGCATGCCGCTGGGGCGACTGGTGGTACACCGAGGAAGGCTCCCTGCTGGCAAACTACGGCGTTGAGGGCGTTTCCTTCGAGTATGTTGACGGCACTCCCAAGTTCACCGAGACTGTTACCGATGCTCCCGAGGGCATGCGTGACGCTCTGCTGATCTATGCTTCCAACGACACCATCTGCTGCGTGATCGATCCCGATGCTGTTGCATCCGGCTACTCCGAGGTTGACAAGGCTGCTCCC
Organism: uncultured Oscillospiraceae bacterium; assembly: GCA_964518645.1. Taxonomy (GTDB): domain Bacteria; phylum Bacillota; class Clostridia; order Oscillospirales; family Oscillospiraceae; genus HGM13006. The sequence continues at coordinate 1,570 of CAZFGL010000142.1, forward strand.
GAGATCTGGGCAAACGGCATGGACGACGCTTATGTGATCCCCTCCACCGTTTCTCTGTCTGCTGATGAGACCACTGAGGCAACCACCATCTATTCCGACATCCAGACTCTGTGCATGGAGTCCATCGCCAAGTTCATCAACGGCGACAAGTCCATGGACGAGTATGATGCTTTTGTTGAGAACATCATTTCTCTGAACATCGAGGATTACCTCGAGATCTACCAGGGCGCATATGACCGCGCTATGGGCAACTAAGATTCTCTGAATCGCATCCCCCGGAATCTGCGGATTCCGGGGGATTTTTGCACCTTCCCGGGAGATCGTTCATAGGCTGATTCGCGCCCCCAAAGGGGCAGCGGGGGAAGGAGTGAGCATTATGAAGCTGTCGGTGCTTTCCGGACTTGCGCCGGGGAAATGTGCCGTCATTGTGGATAATAACTGTCAGGAGGCTCTGAAAGAACGGCTGGAGGATCTGGGGATGATTCCGGGAGCCAGGATCACCTGCCTCCATCGAAGTCCGGCGGGCTCTCCAGGGGCTTATGACGTTCAGGGGGCTGTGATCGCCCTGCGCCGGGGAGATGCCAGCCGGATATGGGTGGAGGGGGTGTGATGGAGGCAAAACGGGTGCTGCTGGTGGGAAACCCCAATGTGGGAAAATCCACCGTGTTCAATGGCCTCACGGGACTGCATCAGCACACAGGCAACTGGCCGGGGAAAACGGTGGCGGTGGCAGAGGGACGGTACAGCTATAAGGGGAGGGAGTATATCCTGACGGATCTGCCGGGGCTTTATTCTCTGGATGCCCGCTCTCAGGAGGAACAGACTGCATCCGCAGAAATCCGGCAGGGGGAAAAAGACTGCGTTGTGGTGGTCTGCGACGGAACATGCCTGAAACGGAATCTGATTCTGGTGTATCAGGTGCTGGAGCAGACGGAAAACGTGGTGGTGCTGGTGAATCTGCTGGACGAGGCAAAGCGTCGGGGCATCACGGTGGATGTGAAAAAGCTGACAGGGCTTCTGGGGGTTCCGGTGATCCCCGGTGCGGCAGGGAGAGGCGAGGGACTGGAACAGCTGAAGGAGGCTGTCCGGATGATTTCGGATGGTTATGGGGCGAAGGGATGCCGGTTTGGGAGCATGACCCGCCGTCAGCGGGTTCGTCTGGCAGAGGAGACTGCGGAGCAGGTAGTGGCCGGCACAGACCGGGGGAGAAGCTGGATCCTGATGTGGGATCGAATTCTGACAGGGCGCAAGACCGGGATCCCGGTTATGATTCTGGGGCTGTTTATGCTTCTGTGGGTGACCGTTGCCGGGGCGAATATCCCATCGGAGTGGCTCTGGCGGGGAGTTCTGTGGATCTATTCCGGAGGGGAAAAGATTCTTTCCGGCTGGGGCGCACCATGGTGGCTGTCAGGTGCGATGCTGGATGGAATGCTGTTGACTGCGGGACGGGTGATCTCTGTGATGCTTCCGCCCATGGCCATTTTCTTCCCGCTGTTTACCCTGTTGGAGGATCTGGGATATTTGCCACGGGTGGCGTATAATCTGGATCACTGCTTTGAACGGGCCGGAGGCTGTGGAAAAATGGGACTGATCATGTGCATGGGGTTGGGATGTAATGCGGTGGGGGTGACCGGGGCAAGGATCATTGACGGCCAGCGGGAACGGATCCTTGGAGTGATTACAAACAATCTGATGCCCTGTAATGGTCGGTTCGGAGGACTGATCCTGCTGCTTTCCGGTTTTATTCTTCCCCAGGAGAGTGGACTTGTGGCGCTGGGGCTGCTTGGATTGCTGGTTCTCAGCTTTATTGCCACGATGATCGCATCTAAAATCCTGTGTGCGACGATACTCCGGGGAATGCCGTCGGGGTTTGTGCTGGAACTGCCGCCCTATCGGAGGCCCCGGGTGATGCAGGTGCTTGTACGCTCTCTGCTGGACAGAACTCTTCTGGTGCTGGGCAGGGCAGCAGTTGTGGCGTTTCCGGCGGGGCTTGTCCTGTGGGGAATGAGCCAGCTGAGCCTTGGGGGTGAACCGCTGCTGATGCATATGGCCGGATGGCTTGATCCGGTGGCTGGCATCTTCGGGCTGAACGGTGTGATTCTGCTGGCCTTTTTGCTGGGGACACCGGCAAACGAAATCGTTCTTCCAATGGTGCTGCTGATCCTGTCAGGAAGCTTCGGGTACGCCGGGGAATCTCTCCTGCCGGGACTGGTGCAGGCAGGGATGGATATGCAGACAGCCCTGTGTACAGCAATGCTGTTTCTGTTCCACTGGCCCTGTGCCACTACGATTCTGACGATCGTTCAGGAGACCAGAAACGTCCGCTGGATCGTGCTGGGGATTTTGTTGCCGACTGCAATGGGATTGGCAGGCTGCCTGTGCCTGCGGCTTATCTTTCTCCTTCTTGGATAAAAAAGCAGACCGCCCCGAAGGACGGTCTGCAAATCGTAATATCAGATTCTCATTGCGGCAGCATAAGCGGAACGGGTGGCGGTCTGGACATTACCGGAGCCCTCGTTGTCCCCAATGATGATGAAGGTGTCAACCACGTCAGCGAAGGTGATCGCCTCGTCCTGTGCGGCCTCCATGCCACCACAGGCGACGATGGAATCGCAGGTGATGGTATGGCTCTCGCCCTTCTTGTCGGTGTACGTGACAGCACCGGGGGCTACAGCGGTGGTGGTAGCCCGCTTGATGGCAGTCAGGTTGGGCATCTTTGCCCAGGCATCTGCAAACATGGAGTAGTAATGAACACGATCAGCCTCAGCAGCAAACTTTCTCTGACGGGAGAGAATGGTGACCTCGTGGCCGGTCTCTGCCAGATACATGGCAGTCTCCATGCCGATCTCACCGCCACCGATGACGACCACATTCTTGCCCAGTTCTTCGGTCTTGCCGTAAACCTCAATGGGGTTGTAAACACCGGAAACAGGAGCACCGTTTTCGTTCAGCAGACCGGGAACCGGGGGGAACTTGGGGGTGGCACCCAGTGCGGCGATCACTGCGTCAAACTCTTCTTCAGCGATCATTTCCGGCGTAGCGGTGGTGTTCATCTTGACTTCAACGGGATATTTCTTCAACTGTGCGATAAGATAATCCTTGTAATCCCGGAGGGGCCACTTGAAGCTGGAGAAATCTGCGTGGAGCAGCTGACCGCCCAGCTTGTCAGACTTCTCATACAGGGTGACGCTGTGACCACGGTCACAGAGATACAGTGCAGCACGCATGCCGGCACAGCCACCGCCAATGACGGCCACCTTCTTCGGGGTGGTGGCATCAGGAATCAGTGCGCCCAGCTTGTGCTGGATTCCAATTTCAGGGTTTACGGTACACACGGACTTCCAGGGGCCCTGCATGCCCAGACCATGACAGCGGTTGCAGCGGACACAGGGAACGACGTCCTCACCGCGGCCTTCCAGCATCTTTTCGCCGTAGTGGCTGTCGCAGATGAATGCACGGCCAACGCCCACCATATCGGTCTTGCCGGAGGCGATGTAGGCTTCGATATCGTCAAGATCCTGGAAACCGCCGATGGGTGCAGTGATGATCTTTGCGCCGGATGCCTTGATGGCGGCAGCGTACTGAAGGGTCAGAGGATCGTGGGGCTGGGAGTTGAAGCCGGTGGGATGGGCAAGGTCGCCGTCTCCTGCACGGAGCTGGAGAATGTCGATATAGCCCTCAGCCAGCTTTGCAAAGGTCACAATATCCTCAATGGTAAGGCCACCCTCTTCCTCGCCGGAAACCTGCATCTCGACAATAAAGTCCTTGCCGAAAGCTTCCTTCATGGCCTTGGCGACCATAATGGGGAACTTGGCACGGTTTTCTATGGAACCGCCGAACTCGTCGGTACGCTTGTTATACTTGGGGGAGAGAAATTTACTGAGCAGTGTTGCGCCATAGGAGGCGTGGATAGAACAGCCGTCGTAGCCTACGCCCTTGTAATAGCGCATCTTGTCGGTGAGTTCCTTGATATACTGCTGCATCTGCTCGGGAC
>CAZFGL010000143.1:0-5389 GCA_964518645.1 uncultured Oscillospiraceae bacterium
TCCCGTTGATCTCGATGGTGTTGTACGGCTCCTTGCCCCCCAGACGGATGAGTGCACCGGCGCACCGGTCAGGGCAGACACCAGCGCCGTGCAGATGGTAATACCGGCAGAGGGGCCATCCTTGGGCACAGCTCCCTCCGGGAAGTGGACATGAATATCCTTGGTCTTATAAAAATCAGCAGGAATATTGTAGCAGGCTGCTCTGGAACGGATATATGTCATGGCTGCGGAAACGGATTCCTTCATCACATCTCCCAGAGAACCGGTCATCTGAAGCTTACCGGTCCCCTCTACCACAGATACCTCCACTTCCAGCGTGACACCGCCCACACTGGTCCAGGCCAGTCCGGTAACAAGACCTACCTGATTTTCTTCCTCCATGGTATCGGGAACATACTTTCTCGTACCGAGGAATTCAGTGACCCTGGGTGCGGTCACAGTGACCCGTCGTACTGCCTCATCGGAAGCAAATTTCAGTGCTGCCTTCCGGCACAGCGTTCCGATCTCCCGCTGGAGATTCCGGACACCGGATTCTCTGGTATAGCCGTCGATGATCTCCCGCCATGCGTTATCATATACGGTGACCTGTCCCTTTTTCAGTCCCACTTTTTTCAGTTCCTTGGGCAGAAGATGCTGCTTCGCAATGGACAGCTTCTCCTCATCTGTGTAGGAGGACAGTTCGATCACCTCCATACGGTCAAGCAGTGCCGCAGGAATGGTGGAGGTCGTGTTCGCAGTGGTAATAAACAGCACCTTGCTCAAATCGAAGGGTACTTCCAGATAATTATCCCGGAAGGTCTTATTCTGCTCACTGTCCAGAACTTCCAGCAGCGCAGAGGAGGGATCTCCCCGGTAGTCAGCGCCAACCTTGTCGATCTCATCCAGCAGCAGCACGCAGTTTCGTGTTCCGGCAGTTTTTACACCGGTGATGATCCGGCCGGGCATGGAACCGATATAGGTTCTTCTGTGTCCCCGGATCTCCGCCTCGTCATGGACACCACCAAGAGAGATCCGTGCCATTTTACGGTTCAGGCACCGTGCAACAGAGGTTGCAATAGAGGTTTTACCCACACCCGGCGGGCCCACCAGACAAATAATGGTGCCGTTCATATCCGGTGCCAGTTTCCTCACCGCCAGCAGTTCCAGAACACGCTTTTTAACCTGTTCCATACCAAAATGATCCTCATCCAGAATCTTTCTGGCAGTTTCAATATTTACGGTCTCTTCCGTCTCCTGATTCCATGGAAGTTCCAGGCACACATCCAGATAGTTCCGGATCACAGAAGCCTCAGAGGAACCGACGGGCTGTTTTTCAAGCCGAGCAAGCTCCTTGAGCAGTTTTTCCTCAATCTCCTGAGGCAGTTTCAGTCCGAGAATTTTCTGCTCATACTCATAAAACTCCGCATCCTCGTCCTCTTCACCCAGTTCCTGATGGATCACCTTCAGCTGCTCCCGCAGGTAATAATCCCGCTGGGATTTGTTCATGGCATTCTGAACCCGCTCGGCAATATCTCCCTCGATCTTCATGATCTCGATTTCGGAGTTCAGGATCTTCAGCGCCATCTCAAGGCGCTTGACCGGATGAAGCTGTTCCAGACACCGCTGCTTATCATCATAACGGAATCCGCAGTTCTGTGCGATAAAATCAGACACAAATCCGGGATCCTCAGAGGTCATCAGCTTCAAAAGATTTTCAGACCCGCTCTTGGGAAGAAGGTCTGTGTATGTGCCATAAAGCTGGTAGGCAACACGGAGCAGCGCCTCCACCTTTGCGGCAGAAGTACGGTACTTATCATCCTCCACCTTCTCGCAGACGCCCTCCAGATAGGGGCTCTCCTGGGTGAACTCAACCATACGGATACGGCTGACACCTTCCACAAGGATACGCACAATATCCCCGGGCATTTTCAGAATCTGACGAATATGTACCAGTACACCAATTTCAAACAAATCATCGGGGCCAGGTTCGTCCACGGAAACATCCTTCTGCATCAGAAGAATCATCTGCTGGTCGCCGCTCATGGCATAATCCAGCGCACGGATGGACTTTTCCCGTCCCACATCAAAGGAATAAATCATATTGGGGAATACGCCGATTCCCCGAAGAGCCATAACCGGCGTCAATACTCCATAGGATACTTTCATGGTCATGCTCCTTTCTAACACCACTGGAATAAAGATAGCAGGGCCGACACAGACGGAAACCGTCTGCGCCAGCCCCAGTAATCAGAAAAAATCACTCAGCAAGACTGTCGGGAATGCCGACCTTATGGATCGGCTGTCTAAGCTTTTCCAAATCCCGAACCACCACAGGGGCGGCGTGATTTGTCACGCATTCTGCGGTAATGGATACAGACTGAATGGTCGGATCGGAAGGAATCTCAAACATAATGTCGGTCATAACGCCCTCCAGAACGGACCGAAGTCCTCTGGCACCCAGCTTCCGGTCAAGGGCTGCCTGGGCAATTGCCTCCAGTGCTTCGGGCTGGAACTCCAGCGCCACACCGTCGAACTCAAGCAACTTGCGATACTGCTTGGCAAGGGCATTTTTCGGTTCTGTAAGGATTCGCACCATGTCCTCTTTGCTCAGGCTCTGGAGGCTGGTAATAACGGGAAGTCGTCCCACCAGTTCAGGAATAATGCCGAACTTCAGAATGTCATGGGGCTGCACCTGAGAGAAGAGTTCGCCCACATCCTGTTCGTTTTTGCCGGACAGCTCCCGACCAAAGCCAAGGCCGGAGGTATCGGTACGCTTTTCGATGATCTTATCCAGACCGTCGAAGGCACCGCCGCAGATAAACAGGATATTGCTGGTATCAATGGGGATAAACTCTTGCTGAGGGTGCTTTCTGCCGCCTTGGGGCGACACATTCGCCACCGTTCCCTCGATGATCTTCAGCAGCGCCTGCTGTACGCCTTCGCCGCTGACATCACGGGTAATGGAGGTATTTTCACTTTTGCGGGCAATTTTGTCGATCTCGTCCACATAGATAATGCCTTTTTCCGCACGCTCCACGTCGAAATCTGCCGCCTGGATCAGTCGGAGAAGAATATTCTCCACGTCCTCACCCACATAGCCAGCTTCCGTCAACGTGGTTGCGTCAGCAATGGCAAAAGGTACATCCAGGATTTTCGCCAGCGTCTGGGCAAACAGTGTCTTGCCACTACCGGTAGGCCCGATCAAAAGTATATTACTTTTCTGCAATTCCACATCAGAACTGCTTCCGTAATACAGGCGCTTATAGTGATTATATACCGCAACAGCCAGAGAAATCTTTGCTCTCTCCTGCCCCACGATATACTGATCCATATATTCCTTCATTGCCTGAGGAGAAGGAATCGTCTCGGGAAGATATGCCTCGGGAGACTCGTCAAACAGCTCTTCGTCCAGAATGTCGTTGCACAGTGTCACACAGCTGTCGCAGATGTACACGCCGGGTCCGGCGATAAGCCGCTTTACCTCCCCCTGACTCTTCCCGCAGAAAGAGCAGACACAGGTCTCAAGTTCTTTGGCCAATTCAGGTACTCCCTTCGTGAATCAGATCATCTCTTATAAATGACCTTGTCGATGAGACCATAGGCCATTGCTTCTTCAGCGGTCATAAAGTTGTCCCGCTCACAGTCAGCAGTCACGGTTTCAACATCCTTGCCACAGTTCTCGGCCAGAATGCTGTTCATCCGTTTTTTGATGATCTCAAGACGGCGCAGGTGGATCGCCATATCGGTGATCTGTCCCTGAGTGCCGGCGGAAGGCTGATGGATCATAATTTCTGCATTGGGCAGTGCAAGACGCTTGCCCTTGGTACCAGCAGACAGCAGGAATGCGCCCATGCTGGCAGCCATACCGATGCAGATGGTGGATACATCGCACTTGATATACTGCATGGTATCATAGATCGCCATACCGTCGGTGACGGAGCCACCGGGGGAGTTGATGTAGAAGCAGATGTCCTTCTCAGGATCCTGTGCCTCCAGATACAGCAGCTGTGCAACGATCAGGCTGGCCGTGGTAGAATTTACTTCCTCGGACAGCATAATAATACGGTCATTGAGCAGCCGGGAATAGATGTCGTAAGACCGCTCTCCACGGCTGTTCTGCTCAACAACATAGGGTACGAAACTCATGGTGACAACTCCTTAAAAATACGCAGGTAGGTTCATTGTAACCACTGAAGCAGGAAATTATTCCCTCAAGATTATTCCGCAGCGGCGGGAGCCTTGGCAACAGCGGAATCGGTGATAATGGTCATAGCCTTCTGAAGCTTATACTCAGCAGCCAGATCAGCGGAAGCCAGCAGTTCCTTAACCTTCTCAACCTCCATGCCGTTCTCTTCAGCGATCTTGGTGAATTCAGCTTCAACTTCCTCCTCGGAAACCTCGATGCCCTCAACCTCAGCGATCTTCTCCATCAGCAGAGAGTTCTTGACCTGAGCCAGAGCGGAGGCTCTGGACTGCTCACGGAGGCCCTGAACAGTGGTGCCGACCATCTGTGCATACTGCTCCAGAGTGAAGCCGCTCTGCTGCATGCTCATGGAATACTGGTTCATCATGGAATCCAGCTGCTCCTCAACCATACCGTCGGGGATCACAACAGTCATGTTGTCCATAGCGGTCTGGATGGCAGCGTTCTTGAAGGTACGGTCAGCTTCGTCAGCCTTTTCCTTCTCCAGCTTCTCGCGGAGCTCCTTGCGGAGGTCGTCCATGGTCTCAGCAGTCTCGGATACGTCCTTGGCAAACTCGTCGTCAATTGCGGGAGTCAGGGTCTCCTTAACCTCGTGAAGCTTAACCTGGAACACAACAGGCTTGCCAGCCAGCTCAGCAGCGCCGTAGTCCTCGGGGAAGGTCACGTCGATGTCTTTCTCCTCGCCGGCAGCCATGCCTACCAGCTGCTCTTCAAAACCGGGGATAAAGGTGCCGGAGCCCAGCTTCAGGTTCTGGTTCTCACCAGCGCCGCCCTCGAAGGGAACGCCGTTGTCCAGGCCCAGGAAGTCGATCACAACGGTGTCGCCCAGCTGTGCGGGACGATCAGCGGTAGCAATGGAAGCATTGCGGTCAGCCAGACGCTGAACCTCAGCCTCGACCTCTTCATCGGAAACTGCGGTCTCAGGCTTCTCGATCTCCAGCCCCTTGTACTCGCCCAGAGTAACCTCGGGGTACAGACCGGTCTCAACGGTCAGAACCAGGGTGCCGTCCTCTTCCACATTCAGCTCAGCAATGCTGGGGCTGCCAACAACGTTCAGCTCTGCGGAAGCGATTGCCTCAGTCCAAACCTCGGGGAACAGCTCGTTGATGCCGTCCTCATAGAACACCTGAGTGCCGTACATACGCTCCACAATCTTCCGGGGAGCCTTGCCCTTACGGAAGCCGGGGATGTAGATGTTGTTCTTTA
>CAZFGL010000144.1:0-5388 GCA_964518645.1 uncultured Oscillospiraceae bacterium
GGCCACCAGGACCGCCAGGGCCACCCTCACCGGGGCCGCCGGGACCACCGGCATGCTGATCCTGATAATACGCATCCTCATCGTTCTGAGGCAGCATCAGGGGAATAAATCCACGGACACCATTGGTCTGCACCTTCAGCTTCACGGACTTTTCACCGATCTCCAGCGTCTGGGCAAAATCAACATAGCTGAAGTTGGGATTCTTGTCCAGAGACTCCCGCTCCAAACGTTCCGTATGCATGTCGCTGGCCAGCTGGATCTGTCCACGGGTTACCATGGTCACCTTGTGTCCCGCACGGGACAGGTAAAGGCTGACGTCTCTGCCCGTATCGGCACCGCCGATCACCACCACGTTCTCTCCCAGTTCCTGCTCTCTGCCGAATACATCCTCGGCAAGCCATGCCTGCTCCGCACCGGGAACCGGAATGCTGGCCGGGGCAGAACCTACTGCGGAAATCACCGCATCGTAGCCCCCTGCCTTCAGCATTTCAGGGGTCACCTCTGTGCCGGTCTGAATGACTGCATCGGTTTTCTTCAGTTCCCGCACCAGATAATCCACATAATCCCGGATGGGCCATTTGTAATCGGGAACAGCCGCCGCTGCCAGCTGTCCACCCAGCACCTGTGCCTTTTCAAACAGTGTCACCTTATGGCCTCTCTGTGCGGCAGTCAGGGCTGCCATCAGGCCGCCGGGACCGGCGCCTACCACTGCCACCTGCTTGGGGGCAGTCTCCGGTGCAAACAGATTCCGCATACGTCCCAATCTGGGGTTTACGGAACAGGTATGATGTCCATGACATCCATTGCAGAGGATACAGGGAACGATCTCCTCTGCGCCCTCTCCTGCCTGAAGCTTCTCATAATAGTGGTCATCCGCCAGGAACTGCCGTGCCATGGCGAACAGGTCGGTCTTTCCTTCCTTCAGGAACTGCTCCATCATCTCCGGATCGCCATAACCGCCTACCGGCGCACAGGCAATGCGGATGCCCCGTGCCTTGAAGCCGGCAGCATAATCAATGGAGGAGGGATGACCCTTTTCATAGTTCAGACCGTTCACATGAGTGGCAGAACCATCAACACCACGGATCTGAATAATATCCACATATCCCTCCAGCGCCTGACAGAAATCCAGAAAATCCTCATAGGTATATCCGGGGGCTTCTTCTTCGGCAGAGATCTGTGCCTCGATCAAGAAATCGGGACCGCAGGCCTGACGCACCTTGCTGAATACCTCTCTTGCGAAGGTTGCCCGCTCCTCCATGGTCTTTCCGCCGTACTTGTCCGTCCGCTGATTGAGCAGAGGAGACATGGAAGTAGCCAGAATCGAGCTGCGATAGGACATATAGAAGGTGACCATATCAAAGCCCATGTCCTGTGCTTCCTTTGCCCGGAATGCAAATTCATCGCTGAGCTGCTCCAGGCGCTGGGCGCTGATACCGGGCTTGTTCCGGAACACAGCCGCATTGTAGTCACCCTCCTTGGGGATCTCATCCCAGTTGGGGGTGTCGGAAATATTTACATCTGTAGGCTCAATGTCCATCAGGGACGCAGACGCCAGCGTACCGTATTTATGTACCGCCTCTGCAATTTTTCTGTAGCCTTCCACAACCTTGGGATCCCGCATGTCATTGCCGGTGCCGTCCATCCGGGGCATACGTCCCTGCGGGTCGGGAATGTTCAGGTTCCGCTCCGGATGGTCACCCATGGCCACGGTAACCGTAGCAGCGCCGTTTTTCGCCATATCCCCATAGAATTCGGCAGCCTGTTCCAGTGTGAAGCTCTGAAGGGCGCACTTGGAGCCCATCATTCTGTTTTTCAGCGTCACATTGCCGATTTTAAAGGGAGACAGCAGCAGTTCATACTTGTTGGTCATCTGTTTCTTCCTCCTGCTTTTTAAAGTCTTTTCCATTATACCACACCTTTGGGGAAATCCAATTATACATACTGGTTATGGAGCATAGCCGCGGGGAATATCCCCAGGGGAGCATGTTGAAAAAAGACGGATCCTGTATTATAATGTACCCATTAGAATTGAGAGGAGCAGCCCTATGCCTACACGACGACTTCGGCTGAAAAATCTGTTTAATACCCGGGATCTGGGCGGTTTTCCCACCGCCTCCGGTGGCACCACCCGTTTTGGCATATTTCTCCGCAGCGAAGCCCCGGTGGGGCTTCCGGATGAGGACATTCTGGCGCTGAAGTCCTACGGTGTCACCACCTCCATGGACTTCCGAAGCACCGGTGAGACCCAGTCCCGCCCCAGCGACCTCCGCCCTCTGTTTCCTTATCACCACTGTCCCCTGTTTCACGAGGCTGCCATCCCCGGTGCCCCCAAAAAGCCCCGTCCCGCCCCGCCGAAAAATCTGGACTGGGGCAGAGAATATATCAACATGGCCGAAAGCAGCCACCAGTGGGCAAAAGAGGTGCTGACCATTGCAGCCCAGACCTCCGGCGCACTGCTGTATCACTGCACCACCGGCAAGGACCGCACCGGACTGATGACCTGCTATCTGCTGTCCATCGCCGGCGTGGACAGGGCCGACATTGTGGCCGATTATTCCGTCAGCCAGATTTATCTGGAACCTGTGTACGAAAAGATCCGTTCCGGTGTCATGCGTCTGGGAGGCGCCCCGGGAAACGGGCCTCAGCCGAAAATGGACGAAAGCTTTTTCCGGACACCTCCGGAGGCCATGGAAACCCTGATCGGCTATCTGGAAGAGACCTACGGCGGTGTGGTGGCCTTTCTCCGCACCATCGGTGTCCCTGAGGAGACCATGGAGGCAATCCGGCGGCGTTTTGTAGCGTGATCCGGCAGCAATTCACTGGAAAAATAACCTTGTATAATCGTCCTTTGCGTATTATAATAACCTTGTATGTTTAGATTTAAATTGGGTCTCCGGGATTTCGGAGGCTTTTAGGAGGAAGTATTTTGTCTCATAGTAATATCGCACCTTATCTGCAACCTGGCAAGCATGCCCATCTGGTTGGCATTGGTGGCGTTTCCATGTGCGCGCTTGGTATGGTGCTTCAGGGCATGGGTATTAAGGTCACCGGTTCTGACATGCATCAGAGCAAGGCCACTGATAATCTGGAGGAAAAGGGAATTTCCGTTGCCATCGGCCACGCAGCCGAAAACATTGAGGGCGCAGACTGTGTCATTCGCACCGCCGCTGCCCACGATGACAACCCGGAAATTGCAGCTGCCATGGCCGCAGGTATCCCCGTTTTTGAGCGTGCGCAGTCCTGGGGCTATCTCATGTCTGCATATAAAAATGCTGTGTGCTTCTCCGGCACCCACGGAAAGACCACTGCCACATCCATGATGACCCACATTGCCATGGAGGGCGGTCTGGATCCCACTGTTATGATCGGTGGCTACCTGAACCTTCTGGATGCAGGACACCGGGTCGGCGGTGGCGACACCATCATTATGGAGTCCTGCGAATACTGCAACTCCTTCCTGAACTTCACCCCCACCATTGCGGTCATTCTGGACATTGATGAGGATCATCTGGACTTCTTCAAGGATCTTCAGGATATTCAGCATTCCTTCCGTACCTTTGCAGAGCTGACCCCGGCTGACCGGGGTGTGGTCATCGCCAACGGCATGGACAAAAACACCATGGACGCACTGGAAGGGATTCAGCGCCGGGTAGTCACCTTTGGTCTCACCCCGGACATGGATGTATATCCTCTCCATTTTGAACGGGGCCATTCCAGCTTTGACGTTTACTGTGGTGGCAGCTTCTATACCCACATCGACCTGCGGGTGCTGGGCACCCACAACTGCATGGATGCACTGGCCGCCATTGCAGCTGCATGGGTTCTGGGCGTGGAGCCTGAGGCAGTCACCCGTGGCCTGATGAGCTTCACCGGCGCAGCCCGCCGCATGGAGTTCAAGGGCGTTTACCACGGGGCAGACATTTATGACGACTATGCGCACCACCCCGGCGAGCTGAAGGCCACGCTGGATGCCATCCCCGAACGGGGTTATGCCCGCACCATCGTGGTGTTCCAGCCCCATACCTACTCCCGCACCAAGGCCCTGTTCCCCGAGTTTGTGGAACAGCTTCGTCGGCCGGATATGACCATTCTGGCAGAGATCTATGCCGCCAGAGAACAGAATACTGTCGGTATTTCCTCTCAGGATCTGGCCGATCAGATTCCCGGCGCAGAGTGCTATGGCAGCTTCCAGGAGATCACCCAGCGTCTGCGTGAGATTGCCGGCCCAGGCGATCTTGTGCTGACCATCGGTGCCGGTGACGTTTACCGGATCGGTGAGGAACTGGCCGAAGGTTAATGACTCCATTTCATGTACTGGCGCAGCCGCGCCAGTACATTTTTATATCTCTTAAAGTTTTCTTAATGACTTGCCCCCTTTGTTTTTAATCCCTCTTTTGGTAGACTGTTTACGGAAGGTGAAAAACATGTACAAAGTACTCATTTGTGATGACGAACCGGATATTCTCTCCGCGCTGAATATCTATCTGACTGCTCAGGGCTACGAAACCATATTATGCAGCAACGGGCAGGAGGCTCTGGATGCGCTGGAACGGGAAAGCATCGGTCTGGTGCTTCTGGACATTATGATGCCGGTCATGGACGGCATCACTGTATTGTCCCGGATCCGGAAAACCAGCAATGTCCCCGTGATCCTGCTTACGGCCAAAAGCGAGGACACGGACAAGGTTCTGGGACTGGACGTGGGCGCAGATGACTACATTACCAAGCCCTTTAATCCCACGGAGGTGCTGGCACGGGTCAAGTCCCAGCTCCGGCGCTATCTTCAGCTGGGTGCAGCCGTCTCCCCGGTTTCCCAGATCAGCTGTGGCCCCGTCTCCATGAACGACCGTGAGAAAATCGTTACCGTTGACGGAGAGCCGGTGAATCTGACCCCCACGGAGTATGAGATTCTCAAGCTGTTTTTGTCCCATCCCGGTCAGGTGTTCTCCATGACGGAGATCTACCGTCAGGTTTGGAAGGAGCCTCCTGTGGGGGCCGAGGGTACAGTTGCGGTACATATTCGACACCTGCGTGAAAAAATAGAGATTGACCCGGCAAATCCCCGCTATCTGACGGTGGTCTGGGGGCAGGGGTACAAATTCGTCTCGGATGAAAGGTCGTAATTCTATGTCCACATTTATGCACAAATCCGGCGTAAAAGCGCTGATCGCCATTCTCTGTGTGCTGAGTTTGACGGTGGCCTGTCTCTGCGGTGCCTGCGTGGTCACCATGCTGGCCTCCGGGGAATATGACAGTTCCGGCAACCTTTTTGAGATATTGACAGAGCGTCAGCTTCAGCATGATACCAGCAGCATTATGTTCAACTACTTTGACCCCGACGATCCCGAAAACCCCTGGAAAAGCTACTACAGCGGGGGTATATAC
>CAZFGL010000145.1:0-5311 GCA_964518645.1 uncultured Oscillospiraceae bacterium
TAGCCTCGATCAGAGCGGACTCACGACGGGAAGAAATCAGAACGTCGCAGCCGTTAGCAGCGTAGCCTTCAGCAATAGCCTTGCCGAAGCCGCCTGCGCCGCCGATGATGACAGCTTTCTTACCGGAGATGTCGAACATCTTGGTCAGATCGCCAGTATAAACCTTGGGCATTTTAAAAACTCCTTTACTAAGTACTAAAGTTATTCAGAGCCGAAAAACGGCAGATGAATCAATAATTAAGCCTGGGGAGGCAGGAGGCAAACCAGCATCTTGGTGACGGTGGTGCCGTTGTTGGTGACGGACTTGGGGCAGCCGCCGCAGCAGTGGAAGGAATCGCCCTCGTGGAGAACGGTCTCGCCGTCCTCGGTCTTCAGGGTCATTTCGCCCTCGAGGATGTAGTAGATGGACTCCAGGGGGTTAGCGCCGTAGTCGCATCCGCCACCGGGAACAAAGTAGGTGATACCCTGGATCATCTTGCCGCCGTCAACGTCAGCGGGATCATGCAGACGGGTGGGAACACACTCGTTGTGGCCGGGAGCAGTGTAGGTGTAGATGGTGCTGCCTTCTACGCCCTTGGCTCTCTGAATCTTATACTGTGCCATAAAAATAACTTCCTTTCAAAAGTATTATTACGTTGCGAAGCGTACTTCGTACCCATTAAGTTTAACACACTGCATCGAAAAGTGCAATAGTTTCGGCCATCCTTCGTATGAAAAAATTGTTTTGTTTGCCGAAAAAGCCGGGCGTATTATGCATGAATCCCGTATTTTTACCGACATTTCCCGGGACACGGGCTGAAAACACAGGAAAAACCGGCCGGAAGGGGAAAGGAGACCCTGCCGACCGGTATCAGCTCTGCCTCAGGGCAGATAGGAAAGGGGATCCACCGGATCGCCGTCCCGGAACACCTCGAAGTGGAGATGGTCGGCCTCGGCGGTTTCCAGCAGTGCCGTGTCACCCACCTGTCCCAGTACGACCCCGGCAGCTACATTGTCGCCCACGGCCACTGCCGGGGTCTGGGTGAGATTGGCGTAGAGGGTGGAAACATCTCCCGGATGGCTGATGACTACCACACTGCCCAGATAATCGTCCTCGTATACGGCAGTGACCTTTCCTGCCTCCACTGCGTGCACGGGAGCGCCCTGGGCGGCGATAATATCCAGTCCCTCATGGGTGCGCCAGTCCTGCATGGTCTGGGAGTAGGTCAGGGTGTCCCGGCTGAACACAGTGGCGACCTCGCCCTCCAGTGGCCACATGGCTGCGGTGTCCCGGGCTGCGGTCTCCTCGTAGCTGTCCCCCATGTCATCGGTTTTGACAGCGCTCTGGGACTGCTGGGGAGCGGATTCCTCCGTCTCCCGGGGCGTGGTGGATACCACCCCGGCGGTTTCCACAGCGGAGCTGCGGACGGTGTTTAAGAATACATAGCCTGAAATTCCGACTGCTGCAATGCAGGCGATCAGGGCTATGTAGTAGCCCCTGCCCGCAAAGCGTTTTTTGTTGTTTTCGTTTTGCATGATATGCACCTCCAAGGCTATTGTCCCCGGAGGCTGGAAAAATATACATGGGGAGAGAATATTTTCTGGCCGGAGGGATCTGAGGGTGAGACTTGCCGGGAGACGGCGGGTGTGTTATGATGGGGTGGATAAAAAACGGCAGCCGCCGTTTGGGATTTACATTTTATGAGGAGGCTTTTCCTGTGAAGCTGAAATACCCCAATCTCTTTTCCCCCATCACCATCGGGGGCGTTACATTTAAAAACCGGATCTGGTCTGCACCCGCAGGCACCCACCTGCTGGCGGGACTGGAGGAGTATCCCAATGAGGCGGTGATCGCCTATTACGCAAACAAGGCCAAAGGCGGAACGGCAAATATCACCTTCTCGGCTCAGAATATGGACATATACCGTCCCCAGGACGATGTCCACGCCAGTGAGAATATTTTCCCCCGGAAAAACCACCGGATGTGGCGGCAGCTCACCGATGCGGTGCATTACTATGGGGCAAAGATCTCTCTGGAACTGCTGGCCTTTGAGTATCATGGATATAATGAAAACGGAGATCTGGTCTCCTATACTGTCAACGGGCACGGGAAAAAGTATCCCAAGCTGACCCGGGAGGTGATGGAGCGGATCGCAGAGACCTATGCCGATGCAGCAGAGGCGGCCATAGAGTGCGGATTTGATATGATCCTGATCCATGGGGGCCACGGTCTGGTGCTGTCCCAGATGCTCTCTCCCAAATTCAACCGCCGGAAGGATGAGTTCGGCGGCAGTCTGGAAAACCGGGCCAAATTCCCCATTATGATTCTGGATGCCATCCGTCAGCGGGTAGGACGGAAACTGCTGATCGAATACCGGGTCTCCGGCAGTGAATTCACCGAGGGGGGCTTTACCCCGGAGGACTGTGTGGAGTTCCTGAAAATGATTCAGGACCAGATCGATATTGCCCATATCTCCTGCGGCAGTTTCTATTCCGAGACGGAGCATATTATGCACCCCTCCAACTTCCTGTCTGCGGGCTGTAATGCCCACCTGGCCCGGAAGGTGAAGGGGTCCGGAGAAATCCGGATCCCGGTGCTGACCCTGGGCGCCTTCCAGCACCCGGATCTCATGGAAGAGACCATCGCCACCGGTGGCGCAGATCTGGTGGCCATGGCACGGGGCTCCATTGCGGACGCTTATGTGCCGGAGAAGGCGCTGGACGGCAGGGAGGATGAGATCATTCCCTGTATCCGCTGCTTCCACTGCCTGGACTACGGCAGAAATACGGCCTTCGCCTGCTCGGTCAATCCCACTGTGGGACGGGAATACCGGCTGAAACTGCTGGAGGAGAAGCCCACGGAGAAGAAAAACGTGGTGGTGATCGGCGGTGGCCCCTCCGGTATGGAGGCGGCGATTGTGGCAGCACAGCGGGGGCATCAGGTGACCCTGCTGGAAAAGAGCGAACGGCTGGGAGGCAAGCTGGTGTTCTCCCGGCAGACGGAGTTTAAAAAGGATCTTCGGAAGTTTATGGATTATCAGATCCACATGGTGGAGAAGCTTGGGGTCAAGGTTCAGCTGGGGACGGAAGCTACCCCGGAACTGGTGGAGGCAATGGCGCCCGATGCGGTGATCGCCGCCGTAGGTGCAGAGGCTGTTGTCCCCCCCATTCCCGGTGTTCACGGGGACAACGTGATCACGGCGGAGCGGGCCTATGAAATGGGCCTGAAGGGAGAAGATATGGGTCAGCGGATCGCAGTGCTGGGCGGTGGTCTGGTAGGCTGTGAGACGGCGCTGTATCTGAGCATGTATCTGGGCAAGCAGGTGACTCTGATCGAAATGACCGGTGCCATCGCTGCTGAAGAGTATTCCATTCCCCGGCAGGCACTGGTGGAACATATGAACGAGTATGTGACCAGCTACTGCGGCGTCAAATGTACCGCGATCCGGCCGGAGGGCATGGAGGTATCCGATTCCTACGGCAATCATGCGCTGATTCCGGCAGATACAGTGGTGCTCGCTGCCGGTATGAAGCCCAGAAAGGCAGAGGGGGAGCAGTTCCGGGGACTGAGCCTGTTCTTTGAAGCCACAGGAGACTGTGTAAACGCAAAGAATGTGCGCACGGCCACCAGAAGTGCTTACGATGCCGCCTCCAGAATCTGAGTTATAATAAAGACGTGCTGCAACCGGTGTGCAGCACGTCTTTTCCGTATGGATGGGTCAGCCACAGTACTTTAAATAGTGTGCGATCCGTTCCTCTGCCCGGCGGCGGGTGCGCTGGACAGAAGGGGTGGTGATGCCCAGTGTCTGGGAGATCTGGTCATCGGTCTGCTTTTCCACATAGTAGCGAAGGATGATGTCCCGCTGACGGGCGGTCAGCTCCTCCCGGATAATCATGGGGAGTACCTTCCGCTTTCGTTCGAACAAAGGATCATAGTGTATATTTTCCACGTTTGTTGTACCCTCTTTCATAATAATGCTCCAGCAGCGTGGCCAGTTCTCTGGTTTCACGCTTCAGGGCGATCAGTTCGTTGATTCGTCGGTTCAGGGAGATCAGCTGCTGCTGGGTGCAGTCCTTTTCCTGCCTGCGCAGGGTACGGATCCGGGTTTGCAGCCGCCGTTCCTGTTTGCGGTATTCTGCGGCGATTTCCAGCAGTGTCACGGGCCGGAGGCCCCCTTCCGATATGGGGTGGGGCGGCAGAGGGGGCAGTATCCATCCTGCTTCATGCCCCTGTAAAGTTCCCGTCCGCATATTCGGCACCAGGACAGAGGCGACAGCGCCTGAATGTCCCGGCTTTTCCACGTCCTGCGGGTATTACACCTCATAATCACTCCTCTAACTGGATTAATATGGTAATATTGTAATACACAATTCGTGTGCTGTCAAGATGAATGTGGAATATTTTCCTTTACTTGGTAATTCTGATGTGATAGACTATGTCCGGAGAGAACGATCAAAGGGAGGAATGAATATGGTAGGAATGCGAATCGCACAGCTGCGCAGAACCCGGGGAATGACCCAGCGGCAGCTGGCCAGGGCGCTGAGTGTGTCCCCCAGTGCCATCGGCATGTATGAACAGGGGCGGCGGCAGCCCTCGGCGGAGCTGATCGTGGCCATCTGCCGGGAGTTTTCCGTGAGCACCCAGTGGCTGCTCACCGGCCAGCCCTACAGCGCAAGAGACTTTCAGGAGGATCTCAGAATGCTGCTCAGTGTTCCGGCGGAGGAGCAGGTTCCGGAGATCGGCCGGGAGTCCCTGACCATGCTGCTGGAGAAAATGGGGGATATTTCGCAGGAGCAGGGGATTGTGTGAAAAAACCTTGATTTACGGCGCTGATTGGGGTATGATAAAGTGTAATTTCCTGAAAATCTGTAAGGAGGGATTTCCCATGGAAAAGAAACCCTATTATATATCCACCGCAATTGCCTATACCTCGGCCAAGCCCCATATCGGCAATACCTATGAGATCATTCTGGCAGACGCCATTGCCCGGTACAAGCGTATGACCGGCTATGATGTGTACTTCCAGACCGGTACCGATGAGCATGGCCAGAAGATTCAGCAGAAGGCAGAAGCTGCCGGTATCACCCCCCAGCAGCATGTGGACAACATCTCTGCGGAGATTAAGCGCATCTGGGATCTGATGAATACCAGCTACGACCGGTTTGTCCGCACCTCTGATCCGGAGCATAAGGCAAAGGTTCAGAAGATCTTTAAGAAAATGTACGACAAGGGCGACATCTACAAGGGCAAGTATGTGGGCAAGTACTGCACCCCCTGCGAGTCCTTCTGGACGGAGAGCCAGCTGGTGGACGGCAAGTGCCCCGACTGCGG
>CAZFGL010000146.1:0-5269 GCA_964518645.1 uncultured Oscillospiraceae bacterium
CGAGACTGTAGCGACCACCGGTATGGTCATGGTTATGGGTGAGATCACCACCGACTGCACTGTGGATATTCCCGCAGTTGCCCGGGAGGTCATCTGCCGTATCGGTTATGACCGTCCCGAGTATGGCTTTAACGGCAACACCTGTGCAATCCTCACCACCATTGACGGCCAGAGCCCGGATATTGCCATGGGCGTAGACAATGCCTATGACGATGACAGCGACACCGGTGCCGGCGATCAGGGCATGATGTTTGGATTTGCCTGTGATGAGACTCCCGAACTGATGCCTGCACCCATTTCCTTTGCGCATCAGCTCTCCCATAAGCTGACCGAGTGCCGGAAGTCCGGGCTGCTGCCCTGGCTTCGTCCCGACGGAAAGAGCCAGGTTTCTGTACAGTACGGGGAGCAGGGGGAGATCGAGCGGATCGACGCAGTGGTTGTCTCCACCCAGCATGCACCTGAGATCGACATTGAAACCCTCCGTCAGGAGATTATTGAAAAGGTCATTAAGACCACTCTGCCCGCTGATCTGCTGGATGAGGACACCAAGTTCTTTGTGAACCCCACCGGAAGATTTGTGGTTGGTGGCCCTGTAGGTGACTCCGGACTCACCGGCAGAAAGATCATTGTGGATACTTATGGCGGTTATGCATGCCACGGCGGCGGATGCTTCTCCGGTAAGGATCCCACCAAGGTTGACCGCAGCGCAGCATACATGGCCCGTCACATTGCGAAGAATATCGTAGCTGCCGGTCTTGCGAAAAAGTGCCAGATCGAGCTGGCTTATGCCATCGGTGTTGCACACCCGGTTTCCGTGCTGGTGGATACCTATGGTACCGGTGTGGTAGCAGACGAGATCCTTGTGGATGCGGTTAATCAGGTGTTTGACCTCCGTCCCGCCAAGATCATTTCCTATCTGAACCTTCGCCGTCCCATCTATGAGCAGACCGCTGCTTATGGTCACTTCGGCCGTCCTGAGCTGAACCTGCCCTGGGAGCAGATCAACAGAGTGGACGACCTGAAAAAGGCGGTTTCTGAGGCTTAATGAACCGGCTGTTCCGAAAAATGCAGGATGCTGTGTTTTCGGAACAGCCTTTTTGTTTGCGTACTTCCTGTAGACATGGTATAATAAGCCTGCCTGATAGGAGGGAGATTAATCATGAATATTCAGATTTTTGGCACGTCCAAATCTGCGGATACCCGGAAAGCGGAGCGCTATTTCAAGGAGCGCCGGATTAAATTTCAGTCGGTTGACATGAAAAAGTTTGGTATGAGCGGCGGCGAGTTCGACAGTGTTCTCCGGGCTGTGGGAGGAATTGATAATCTGATCGACTGGGACAGTAAAAGCCCGGATCTGGATCTGATTCGCTATATGGCTGATGTGCGGGATCAGGAGGACAAGGTGTTTGATAATCAGATACTTATAAAGCTTCCTGTGGTGCGCAACGGCAAGAAAGCCACAGTGGGTTACTGCCCGGAGGTCTGGGCAACATGGGAGTAAGCACCCTCAGAGCGATTCCCGGTGTCGGAAAAGAAACGGAGAAGGATCTGATGCTTCTGGGATATACCACCCCGGAAGATCTGAAAAATGCGGATCCTGAGGAGATGTACCGCAGTGAATGCGCCATAAAAGGGGTTCAGGTGGATATTTGCCAGCTGTATGTCTACCGCTGTGTGGTGTATTATTGCCGAACCCCTGAACCGGAACCGGAAAAGTGTAAATGGTGGTACTGGAAAAATCATAATTTGGAGGAATAAGTTATGTCTGATACAATTTTAACAGAGAAACTGGGGCTTGTTACAGTGGTTTATCTGAACCGCCCCGAAACCCTGAACTGCTTTAATAACGAACTGCTGGAGACGCTCCGTGATACACTGACCGCGCTGGATGCAGATCCGGAGGTGCGCTGTGTGGTGATCACCGGTTCCGGACGGGGCTTCTGCGCCGGTGGTGATCTGGGCGTCCTGATGGCCTGTGACAGTCAGGAGAAGAGCGACGAGAATATGCAGGTGGCGAATGAGGCAACACTTACACTGTTTGAAATGAAAACCCCCACCATTGCCATGGTCAACGGTGCTGCTGCCGGTGCCGGGTTCAATCTGGCTCTGGCCTGCGACCTGATTTTTGCTTCTGAAAAGACCAAATTCATTCAGTCCTTTGTGAATGTGGGAATCGCTTCCGATTGCGGTGGCCATTATCTGCTGGAGAAGGCCGTGGGACGGCATCTGGCAAAAGAACTGATGTTTACTGCGCGCCCTGTCACTGCGCAGGAGGGCAGAGAACTCGGTTTTGTAAATCGTGTGTGTACCCCCGAAACCCTGCGGGAGGAGACACTGAAGTTTGCTGAAATGATCGCAAAGAAGGCACCTCTGGCGATTTCGGCCAGCAAAACCCTGTTAAACCGTGCGGAGGAAATGAGCCTTGCACAGGTGCTGGAGGCAGAAAAGGCACAGCAGGGCCCCCTGCTTCTGAGCCACGACTGCAAGGAGGGTATTGCGGCCTTCCGTGAAAAGCGAGAGGCGGTATTCACCGGTGCTTAAAATTCAGGGACTGCGCCTCAGACCCGGCGAACCGGAGTCTGCGCTTGAAAAAAAGGCTCAGCGTGAGCTGGGGAATAAAGAGATCAAGGGATTCATTGTGCTGAAAAAGTCTGTGGATTCTCGGAAGAAAGATGATATTGCTCTGGTTTATACCATTGCGGTGAAGGTGCCTCATGAGGCTCAGGTGCTGAAAAAATGCCGCAGTAAAAAGGTTTCCATGTATACGGAGACCGTCTATGAGTTCCCGGTGCAGCATATGCGTCCCGGAAAACAGCCTGTGGTGGTAGGAACAGGCCCGGCTGGATTGTTCTGCGGACTTATGCTGGCACGGGTGGGAGCCCGTCCGATTCTGTTGGAGCGGGGCTGTGATGTGGATCAGCGCACGGAGGATGTGGATCGTTTCTGGGAGACGGGAATTCTGAATACCCGCTCCAATGTCCAGTTCGGTGAAGGGGGCGCAGGCACCTTCTCCGACGGGAAACTGAATACGGGCGTCAATGATCCCCGGCTGAAGTTTATTCTGAATCTGTTTCATGAGTTCGGTGCACCCCGGGAAATCCTCTATGACGCAGCGCCCCATGTGGGTACCGATTACCTGAAAACTGTGGTAAAAAACATGAGACAGGAGATCCTGTCTCTTGGGGGCGAGGTGCGGTTTGGTCATCAGCTCACCGGAATTCAGGTGGAAGAGGAACGGCTCACCGTCGCACAGGTGACCGGGCCGGAGGGAAATTATACACTGGAGACGGAGCATATGGTGCTTGCCATTGGTCACAGCGCCAGAGATACCTTTGAAATGCTCTATTCTGCCGGTGTTCCCATGGAACAGAAGCAGTTTGCCATGGGTGTCCGGATGGAGCACCGCCAGAAGGATGTTACCATATCTCAATATGGTGCGGAAATCGCCGGAATGCCTGTAGCATCCTATAAGCTTTCCTGCCATCCGGATACAGGACGGGGGGCGTTCTCCTTCTGCGTCTGTCCCGGTGGTGTTGTCGTGGCAGCTGCCTCGGAAGAGGGGCGTGTGTGTACCAATGGTATGAGCTATCACGCACGCGACGGTGAGAATATCAACGGCGCGCTTCTTGTGTCAGTGGGGGTGGAGGACTTCGGAACGGATCATCCCCTGGGAGGAATGGAACTTCAGCGCCGGTTGGAGGAAGTGGCCTTCAAGCTTGGGGGCGGGGATTATTCTGCCCCCTGTCAGCGGGTGGGGGATTTCCTCAGTCATGTTCCCTCCACCGGCCCGGGGCGTGTGGAACCCACATACCGTCCCGGGGTGAAATGGACGGATCTCCATGAATGCCTGCCGGAATTTATTACGGAAACCCTTGAGAAGGCAATTCCGGAACTGGGCAGAAAGCTGAAGGGCTTCGATGATCCGGACGCTGTGATGACAGCTATAGAGGCCCGTTCCTCCAGTCCGGTGAAAATTCCCCGGAATCAGAACGGCCAGAGCAGAATCCGGGGGCTGTATCCCTGTGGAGAGGGCGCCGGATATGCAGGCGGGATCATGTCTGCGGCGGCAGACGGGATCCGTATTGCCGAATGCATCTGTAACCAGATATAAGGGAAGAAATCGCAAGGTTCGGAAATTGTCGAAACTTGCGATTTCTTTTTCTTTCCAATCCGGCTTTTATATGCTTCAATAGTTTATGAAAGGCGGGATATTTATGAAAAATACAATAATGAAACATACTTCGACGGATCTCGGCGGGATGGCCGCATGTCTTGTATACACCATGTTCGCCCGTAAAACAGAACGTGACACGGAAAGCTATGGGATCTCCATTAAAAATGAGCTGACCGGTGAGAGTGCCGTGGTTCATAATATCACCGAGGACATCGCCGTTTCAGAGAAGCTGTTTGAACGGCTTTTGACGGGGGTGGTTACCCCAGTTTGTCTGAAGGATGTGGTGGAGGATTTTATTGTGGAGAATTAGTTGCATTTCCCGAGGCTTCCATGTAAAATACTTGGGAAAGGAAGTGAGAATGGGTGGAGATCATTTATCAGGATCGGCGGATCCTTGTGGCAATCAAACCCTCAGGTGTGCTGTCTACCGATGAACCGGGAGGTATGCCGGAACTGCTGCGGGAGTATCTGGGGGATGAAAAGGCCTGCGTCAGAACTGTACACCGGCTGGATCAGACGGTCAGCGGCCTTATGGTTTTTGCCCGTTCCAGAGAAGCATCACGGATTTTATCCCGGCAGATGCAGCAGCGTGAGTTTCATAAGGAGTACCTGGCGGTGATCCATGGAATTCCCGGGGAACAGGCGGGAACGTTCCGGGATCTGCTGATCCGGAATAAGCAGGAACGCAAGACCTATGTAACAGATGTCCCGCAAAAGGACGCCCAGGAGGCGGTGCTGGATTATCAGGTGCTTGCAGCGAAAGGCGAGATGTCTCTTGTGAGCATCAGACTTCGCACAGGCAGAACTCATCAGATCAGGGTGCAGTTTGCCTCCCGGGGGTTCCCTCTGGTGGGGGACAGAAAATACGGAATACCGGACAGCTGTTCCCAGATCGCCCTGTGGTCTCGCAGACTGTCCTTTGCCCATCCGGAAACCGGAGAGACGGTGGATTTTACAGCCGATCCTCCGGCAGTGCAGCCCTGGAGCCTTTTTTCGGTTGACAAATGACTGGAAATCTTGTAACATTAATAAAGCGTTTTGGAGATGTATCGAAGTGGTCGTAACGAGGCTGACTCGAAATCAGTTGACGGGTCA
>CAZFGL010000147.1:0-5144 GCA_964518645.1 uncultured Oscillospiraceae bacterium
GAGCAAGGTGACCGGCGCAGAACTGGACATGAGCTTCTCCGGCCTGAAAACCGCCGCCCTGAACACCATTCACAATGCTTCCCAAAAGGGTGTGGCACTGAACCTGAAGGATTTCTGTGCCTCCTTTGTCACTACGATCCGGGACACTCTGGTTCCCCGCACCATGGAGGCCGCCCAGCGCACAGGATACAAAAAGCTGGCCATCGCCGGAGGCGTTGCCGCCAACTCCACCATCCGCAGCGCCTTTATCCGGGAATGTGAGAAGGCCGGGATCGGGCTGTATATGCCCCCGCTGAAGCTCTGCGGTGACAACGGTGCTATGATCGCCTGCCAGGGATACTATGAATATCTGGCTGGAAACATCGCCGGTCAGGAGCTTAATGCCATTGCCTCCCTCCCTGCAGAGCGGGGAAGCTATCAGCGTCCCTGAATCTATATAACGACTTTAATAAGAAAAAAGCGGCGGAGTATCTTTATGGATACTTCGCCGCTTCATATACAAACACTTCCATGGGGCATTTTCAAACCGCCCCATGGTTTTTATTTTGCCGTCATCATAAACCGCGATGAAATGCCATAGCACATGACAGTTCGCCGCAGAAAACATACTTTATGCTCCAAGGAGCTGCTGATTATAGAAGAACAGTGCCTCGTTGATTTTAAACACGTTATAGACGCCCCGCTCAATATAATAGGACACGATCAGATCGAACTGACTGGCCGGGGACAGAGCATAGCCCGCCCGCTGAAGCAGATCCCGGGTATCATCCAGATTCAGTTCCAGGGCCAGTGCCAACGCCAGCGCTGTAGTCTTTTTCGGCTGATAGTCGGGATTGGAGCGGATCTTTGAAAACAGCCGCCGGTCAATGTTGGCCTTTTTATAAACCTGGGCATCGGTCTGCCCGGACATGTCGATCAGATGGAGCAGATAGGTAGAGAAGGTATCCGACAGATGCTGAAGTCGCATCTCCAGGGTGTTCCCCGTGGCTGCCTGCTCCGGCTCCATGGGCCAGAGCTTCTGGGCGCTTCTCGGTGCTTTCTCCTCCAGAATATTCCCGTCGGTACACACATCAGCGTCGGAGTGAGAAAACAGATCCGCCGTGTCCATTGCCACCGGCTTTTTCCCGGTGGGAATCACATCCTCCGACAGATTCGCCCCGCACTTACCGCAGAACCGGGCACTCTTTCTGGTGGGCTGCTGACAAACAGGGCAGAAGGCTGGTGGCTCCCGCTGCAACGTGGGCCGCACCACCACAGGCATATCCATCAGCAGAGGGGACTTCGTGACCCCGGCACGCTCCATGGCTGCCCGGAGGGCATCCCGGTTTTGAGGTGCCGCATGTTCAGCAACATAATGCTCATCCACATAGGAGTCTATCTCCCGGAATATGCTCTTGCCTGCAAGGAAGGTATCCTGATCGAAGATCAGAAGCTGTACATGGATCTCCTCGTACTCCAGCAGAAATGCACCGATCTCCTCCGTGGCCACCTGCAAAGCCAGCGCTCTGGGCACGCCTCCGGTTCCGGCCCCAATCAGAGGGAATGCGACGGAGGCGATCCCACGCTCCTGGGCCAACATCAGACTTGAGCGGTAGCAGCTGCGCAGCAGATGCTCCTCCCCCTGTCCGCCCCCCTGCCACACCGGAGGCACCGTATGGATCACATACTCCGCCTTCAGGTCATGGCCCCGGGTGATCACTGCACCGCCCACAGGACAACTGCCCAGTTTGCGGCATTCCCGCATGAGCCGCTTCCCGGCGACCGCAAAAATTGCGGCACTTACACTTCCCTGAGGCACCAGATCCTCCCCATTGGGGCAGACCACCGCCTCAAGGTCTGCATGAACAATATCGTCCCGAACAATTCTAAACGGCATAGAATTCTCTCCCCTGCAGTCTTGTTTGGTTCATATTATATCACACCCCTCTCCCCTTTGGGATGGTTTTATTTGATTTTTTCCGTTTTCATCTCCAAATCTCATTGCATTTTATGTAGAATTCAAATATAATTGTTCAAGAACCTTTGCAATGCCCCGGGTAGATGCAAGGGCTCCATTATTTTTCTGTCAGATCATCCCGTTCCGGGGATGATCCTTCCCATAAATCATCATTCGGAGCTGATTACATGTCTAAAAAACAAAAGACACTGGATCTGACCACCTGCGATATTAAACGTGGACTGATCCGCTTCTCCCTGCCCTTTCTGGCATCTTATGTGCTGCAAACCCTGTACTCCACTGTAGACACGGTGATCGTGGGCCAGTTCTCCGGTTCCGCCGGTCTGGCCGCGGTCAACAACGTCACCTTTATCGTAAACGCCGCCAGCAACATCGGTCTGGGTGCCAGCGCCGGTTCTGCGGTATTGATCGCCCAGTATGCAGGAGCAAAAAATGACGAGGGCATCCACCGCACCGTGGGCACCGCCCTGAGCATCAGCGCCATTATGGCCATATTCATGTCTCTGCTGGTGTGTATCTTCATCAATCCCCTGCTGAACATTATGAACATCCCCACGGAAGCCCGTCAGGAGGCCTTTAACTACCTGATCATCCGGGCGGTCTGCTTCCTGATCTCCTTCAGCTACAACTCCATCACCTCCTTCCTCCGGGGTATGGGCGACTCCAAGCGTCCCCTTTATTTCTCGGCGGTGGCTTCGGTGGCAAACGTGCTTCTGGATCTGCTGTTTGTGGCTGTGTTCAACTGGGGTGCAGGCGGTGCAGCACTGGCAACGGAGATCTCTCAGGGCTTTGCACTGGTATGGGCTTTCATCTATTTGCGGAAGCACCAGCCCGGGCTGATTACCATGAAGCCCAGTCAGTATAAGATCCATATCCCCACCGCAAAAACCGTTTTGAAGGTTGGAATCCCCTCTTCCCTGCAATATGTGTTTATTGACCTGTCCTTCGTCTTTGTCAACCGGATCATCAACGGCTATGGTCTGATCGCCGCCTCTGCCGTGGCAGTGGGCAGCAAGGTCGTCAATCTCAGTCAGGTGGGCATTTCCGCACTCTCCACCGGCGTTGGCACCATGGCCGGTCAGAATATTGGTGCAGAAAAGCCGGATCGGGCAGCGAAATGCGTCCGTCTCGGGGTGGTCTATTCCCTGATCGTGGCCTGCGTCGCCTTCGCCGTGATCCAGCTTATCCCGGAACAGCTGGTGCGGCTGTTCAATTCCGACGCGGAAGCCATTACCGAGTCTGTCCGCGCCCTCCGGTATCTGTCTCTCATGGCCTTCCCCGCCGCATTCTTCTTTAACTATGTGGCCATCGCCCAGGCTGTGGGTGCTGCCACCTTTGCCATGGTCTGTTATGTGCTGGACGGGGTCGTGGTACGCATTACCCTGAGTCTGCTGCTGACGGAGGTATTCCATCTGGAGCTTGTGGGCGTATATCTGGGTATGGGGCTCGCCCCCACCCTGTCCGCTGTCATCGCCGCCATCTATTTCTACAGCGGCATCTGGCGAAAAAAGAAGCTGCTGGAAAATCAGAGTCTGACAGCCGGCTGATTTTCCCCGATAACATCTGCTTTTACAGCGAATCGATACCAAACGGCATCGGTTCGCTGTTTCTTTTTTTCTGACACTTTTTCATTTTTGATACCCACATAAGATTTTTGAAGCTTGTGTGATTTCTCCTTTCCCCGTATACTTAGATTATGGGCCTGTCCCCCCACACTTTAGAAAAGGAGTGTAAAAATGAAAAAGAAATTGCTTGCATCCCTTCTGGCACTGTGCATGATTCTTTCCATGTTCTGCGCCTGTGGCGATACGACAGCCTCTTCTGCGCCAACTGGACCGGCTGCTTCCCAGACGGAATCCGCACCGGCTGCCCCTGAAGCCCCCCCGGCTGAGGACACCTCTGCTGCTGAGAGTTCTGCTGTTGCCGCTTCCGATGTGGCATGGCCGGAGAACCCCCTTGGCAACGTGGATCTTCCTCTGGTGGACGAAGAGACCACGCTCACCATCTGGATGGGTATCAACCCCAACGTTCTGGCCATCACCAATGACGTGGGCAATGACTGCGTACTGTGGAACGAGCTGGCTGAACGCACCGGCGTCCGCCTGAAGTTCACTGCCCTCAGCCCCGACACTGAGTCTGAGCAGTTCAACCTGATGGTTGCCTCCAACGACCTCCACGACATCATCTCCAATGCCACCACCCTGTATACCAACGGCGGTGAGGCTGCGGTTGCTGATGAGGTTCTGATCGACCATCTGCCTTATCTGACCCCCGAACTGACTCCTCAGATCTGCAAACTTATGGAAACCTATCCCGACGCAGTCCCCGAGGCTCTCACCGAGTCCGGTTGGCTGGCCGGTATGCCCCAGATGAGCATGCAGACCGAGGCTACCCAGACCTTCGGCCCCATGATCCGTAAGGACTGGCTGGACGAGCTGGGTATGGATATTCCCGAGACCTACGACGAGATGTACGAGGTTCTCTCCGCATTCAAGGAGAAGAAGGGTGCTTCCGCTCCCATGGCTCTGAACTACGCCGCCACCGGCATCAACAACGGTCTGTGCCAGGGCTACGGCATCTTCGGTCTTGTGGCCGAGGCCGCCCAGTCCGAGCCTTACTATCAGGTGGATGACGTTGTCACCTACGGCCCCATTCAGCCTGAGTTCAAGGAATACCTGACCATGCTGAACAAGTGGTACGAGGAAGGTCTGCTGTGGCAGGACTTCATGTCCTATCAGGATTTCCAAAACCCTCCCACAGACATCATTCTCTCCGACAACTGCGGTTTCTTCTACGGCGAGGTCACCTTCATTGCGACTCTGGCCGACGCTTCCAACACCGAAGGCTTTGAGCTGGTTGCAATTCCTGACCTTGTAAGAAACTCCGGCGATACCATCCCCTTTAATGCAGAGCGCACCTACACCGCTGCCACTCCCTGGTCTATCTCCACCCAGTGTGAAGAGCCCGAGCTGGCAATGCAGTTCTGCAACTACATGTATACCGATGACGGCGCTGTTCTGTGCAACTACGGCATCGAGGGCGAAAGCTTTGTATACAACGATCAGGGTCAGCCCGTATTCACCGATCTGGTGCTGAAGAACCCTGACATGTCCACCACCGTTGCTCTGTTTATGTACTGCATGGACCGTGGCCCCTTCTACCGGGACGAGACCCGTGAGCAGTCCGG
>CAZFGL010000148.1:0-5144 GCA_964518645.1 uncultured Oscillospiraceae bacterium
CTGCAGGAAGCAGGAATTGAGATAACAGAGATGAATTCCGGCTGTATCTGCTGCTCTCTGGTGGGTGACTTCGGTGAAGCTCTGAAAAAAGTGATGGAAGAGTATCACCCGGATCGTATTCTGATCGAGCCTTCCGGCGTGGGCAAGCTCAGCGACGTGGCTCAGGCTGTGGAGAAGGCAGAGACCGAAGATATGGAGATCGGCTGCATGGTTGCGGTTGCTGACGCCACCAAGTGCAAAATCTATATGAAGAATTTCGGTGAGTTCTACAACAATCAGATCGAGAACGCAGGCACCATCATCCTCTCCCGTACCGGCGGTATGAAGGAGGACAAGCTTCAGACTGCGGTGCATATGATCCGTGAGAAGAATCCCAATGCGGTGATTGTGACGACCCCCTGGGATCAGCTCACCGGTGCACAGATCATGGAGGCCATGGAGCAGAAGGATTCTCTTCAGGCAGCACTGAAGGCGCTGGAGGCCCATGGCGCGGAGGAGTGTGACGATCCGGATTGTGATTGCCACCACCATCACCACGAGCATGAACATCATCATGAGCATGAACACGAGCACGAGCATCATCACGAGCATGACCATGAGCATCATCACGAACACGAGCATCATCATGAGCATGACCACGACCATGAACATCATCACGATCATGGTGAGGAATGCACCTGTGGCTGCCACGATCATGACCATCACCATGCCGACGAGGTGTTCACCTCCTGGGGTATGGAGACCCCGAAAAAGTTCACCATGGAGGAGATCAACAGCTGCCTGAAGGCGCTGGAAGATGACAAGACCTACGGTATGATCCTCCGAGCAAAGGGAATTGTGGCCGGTGCGGACGGTCAGTGGATCCATTTCGATTATGTCCCCGGGGAGCCGGATGTCCGCTATGGTGCGGCTGGGGTAATCGGCCGTCTGTGTGTGATCGGCAGCAAGATCCACGAAGAGCAGATCGCACAGCTGTTTCAGAACTGAGGAGGCGCACTGATGGCAATTCCTGTTTATGTATTTACCGGCTTTCTGGATTCCGGAAAGACCCGGTTCATGCAGGGAACTCTGGAGGACGAACGGTTCAATGCCGGAGAAAAGACCCTGCTGCTGGTTTGTGAAGAGGGCGAAGAGGAATATGATCCCCAGCGGTTTGCCGGTGGAAATGTTCATGTGGAATATATCGAGGATCAGGATGCTCTGGATGAAAAGTCTCTGGAGGCGCTTCGGAAAAAGTACCGGGCAGAGCGGGTCATGGTGGAGCTTAACGGCATGAAGCTGGTCAGCGATTTCTATTCCAAACTGCCTGAAAGCTGGATGGTATACCAGGAGATCATGTTTGCAGATGCCTCCACTTTCCAGATGTACAACGCCAATATGCGTTCTCTGGTGGTGGATAAGGTGGGTGGCTGCGAGATGGTGGTATTTAACCGCTATGATGACTCCATCGACAAAATGGAACTCCATAAGATCGTCCGTGCCATTAACCGCCGCTGTGACATCGCCTACGAGGATGAGAACGGCGAGGTGGAGTATGACGAGATCGAAGATCCTCTGCCCTTTGATCTGGATGCGGATGTGATCGAGATCAAGGACGAGGACTACGGCATCTGGTACCGGGACGTTTCCGAGGATATGAAAAAGTATTCCGGCAAAACGGTGAAATTCCGGGCTCAGGTGGCGCATACCAAGAAGGCGGAAAAGGGATGCTTTGTTCCCGGCCGGTTTATTATGACCTGCTGTGTGGACGACATTGAGTTTATGGGCTTTGTGTGCCAGTATGACGGTGCGGAGGAACTTCAGCAGCGCAGCTGGGTATGGGTGACTGCGAAGATCTCCCTGCGTTATCACAAGCTGTACAAGGATATGGGGCCGGTTCTTACGGCACTGGAAATTACTCCGGCGGAAAAGGCGGACCAGGACGTTGTAACATTTTGATGCCCCCTGTGCATGATGAAAGGAGCTGTCCATGGCAAGAAGAGACACAGATAATCCATATCAGCGTATGGACGGAGGAAGTTCTTTCTATCGTCCGGGTGATCTGAATGCGCCTGCCTCCGGTGGCCGGCCGAATCAGAGTGCAGGGCGGGTCCGTGGGTATCAGAACAGCTCCGTCGCCCCGGGCGGGGGACAGAGCGGATACTACGGCAGTGACGGCAGATATTATTCCAATCCCGTTTATTCTCCGGAAGAGGCATATTATGACGACGGGAATGAAGAATACTACGACGAGGGCGACTGGGACGGAGAATATTACGACGACGGGACAGAATACGACGGCTATACCCCGGAGTATGATGATTATTATGCCGAGCCTGTCCGCAGAGCGCCTACCATGGCGGAGCGGGCGGCAGGAAAGGCGAATACAGAGATCTACGGCCGTGCCTCCAAAGCCTATGTCAGACAGCCCAGCGCACGTCCGGAGAGAACGGCGGTGCGACGGGAGCGTTATGACTATGAGGACGAATATGTACCGCCCAAAAGAAAACACCGGAAAAAGCGTCATCCTTTCCGGAGGTTCATGACATTTCTTCTGGTGCTGGCGCTCATTCTGGGGGCAGGGTATTTCCTCCTGTTCCAGGCACCTGAACCCTGGGAGGACGGCATTCATACCCGGAAGGAAGGACTATATAATATCCTGATCTGCGCCACGGACGAAGAGGAAATGCGTACCGACACCATTATGATCGCAACCATGGATCTGAACAGCGGGGATATTTCCCTGACCAGTGTCCCCCGGGACACCATTGTGAATAATGGGGAGGCGGTTCCGAAGCTGAACGGTGTCTATGGTCTTGCAGGCGGCGGAGACGCCGGTGCGGAGGCTATGCTGGACGAGATGCATGAGATCCTGGGGTTCCGTCCGGATGGATATGCAGTGATCAATTATGAAATATTCCGGGACGTGGTGAACGCCATGGGCGGCGTTACCTTTGATGTTCCCATGGATATGGTGGTGGATAATCCCGGCACCGATGAAACGTTGGAGATCCCCGCCGGGGAGCAGCTTCTGGACGGAGATGTGGCCCTTGGGGTCTGCCGCTACCGCTACGGCTATATGATGGCGGATATTCAGCGGCAGTATGTGCAGCAGAGCTTCCTGAAGGCGCTGATCCAGCAGCTGATGTCTCCGGGAAATCTGACAAAACTGCCGGGGGTCTATTCCGCAGCCATGGCACATGTGCGCACGAATCTCTCCGGAGCCAATATCCGGTATCTGGCGCTGCACCTGCTGCTGGGAGGGCTGGACGACATTCATCAGAACACCCTTCCCGGAGAAGGCGTGGACTATAACGGTGCGTCCTGCTACGGACTGTATGGACAGAGTGTGGTGGACATGGTGAACGAAACCATGAATCCCTATGAAGAGGACATCACCCTGGATGATGTGTATATTCTGTCCGTATCTGGCGGAATGCTGGTGGAAAGTACATGGAGCGGTGTTGCATTTGACGCCAGCCAGTACGTATATAACTGAGCAAAGAGAAAGCTGTGGGGAATCCTGCGGCTTTCTTTTTTACATTGGCGCAGGGCAGACGGGCTTTGGCAAAATTCCGTTGACATTGGTTTTATATCCAACTATAATATTTCCGAGATCAGCGAAAGGAGCAGTCCCATGGAAAAGAAGATCTGGACAATTCCCAATATACTCAGTATGTTCCGAATCCTGCTTGTGGGGGTATTTGGTTATCTCTACTGGACTGCTGACTCACAGGGGGATTATTACATGGCACTGGGTGTGCTGCTGGTGTCCGGGCTGACGGATTTTCTGGACGGGAAGATCGCACGGCGGTTCCATATGGTTTCCGAATTGGGAAAGGTGCTGGATCCGGTTGCGGATAAGCTGACCCAGGCTGTGGTGGCCTGCTGTCTGGCAAAGCACTATGACCCCATGAAGCTGCTGTTTCTGGTGCTGTTCATCAAGGAAATCACCCAGGGGATTTATGGGGCCTATGCGGTGAAAAAGGCCGGAAAAAACGACGGCGCCCTTCTGTGCGGGAAGGTTACCACCTTCTATCTCTATGCCATGATGTCCCTGTTGCTGCTCTGGAGCAGCATTCCCCGGGGAGTGGCTCATGTGCTGATTTATCTGGGCGTGGGACTGCTTGTGTGGTCTTTTGTGACCTATCTGTCCACCTTCCGGGGGATGGTGAAGCAGGCAGGGGAGACCGGCGCCGCATGAAATTTATACCACAGGTATAATGACATTCAGAAAAAACTGTGTTATAGTTACTTTACATAAAACTACGAACAATCGTTCGGGAAAGGAGCAAACATCATGATGGTACATTTCGATATGCATATGAATTACCGTAATCATCCTGTACAGGTTGCAGGACAGGTGTTTTTGTACTCATGTGGGATAGGGACATTGGATAGAATTGGTGTTTGCCCCGGTAGGTAGACCCGTTATCAGTGTTTGGCCGCCTGTCTTGTATGAGACAGGCGTTTTTTTCGGCCGTTTGTTAGGAGGAAAGAAAAATGGAACGGATTCCCGTGATTGATATGGCTCGTACCGGAGAGAATATTGCCCGGCTTCGTGCAAAAGCTGGGCTGAGCGTGAAGGAACTTCAGGACCTGTTCGGGTTTACCACCCCGCAGGCCATCTATAAATGGCAGCACGGGGCAGCACTGCCCACCATAGACAATCTGGTGATGCTGGCGGCGGTGTTTCAGGTGCAGATCGAGGACATACTGGTGTATACATATGAAGCATAAAAGGATGGAACTGTACCGGATGGACAGAAAGAAATATGAATAAACCGCTTCGTTTCCACAGGGGAGACGAAGCGGTTTCTGCCTTATTCTTCGGTGGAGCAGCAGCCGTGGTCACAGCTGTGACAATCGGGCTGAAGGGACTTATCATAGGGGATGCCGTTTTTTTCGTAGTAGTCGGTGACAGCGGCCTTGATGGCCTCCTCCGCCAGAACAGAGCAGTGGAGCTTGTGCGCCGGAAGCCCGTCCAGTGCCTCGGCTACAGCACGGTTGCTCAGGGCCAGAGCCTCGCTGAGCGGCTTTCCCTTAATCATCTCTGTAGCCATGGAACTGGAAGCGATGGCGGAGCCACAGCCGAATGTTTCGAATTTTACGTCCTCAATGATGTCGTTCCTGATTTTCAGATAGATCTTCATGATGTCGCCGCA
>CAZFGL010000149.1:0-5134 GCA_964518645.1 uncultured Oscillospiraceae bacterium
TCTTTACACAGCCGGTGCCGAATTCCATGTCCACATAATCGTCTGCCACGATGGGAATCTCCCGGTTCATCAGGGGGAGCAGGCACTTCTTGCCGATCAGATCCTGATAACGGGTGTCGTTGGGGTTCACGGCAACACCGGAGTCGCCCAGCATGGTCTCAGGACGGGTGGTCGCCACGATCACATAGCGTCCCTCTTCCCCCACGATGGGGTACTTCAGGTGCCACAGATGGCCGGGCTTGTCCTGATACTCTACCTCTGCGTCAGACAGAGCGGTAGCGCAGCGGGGGCACCAGTTAACGATACGGGAGCCCTTGTAGATAAGCCCCTTGTTGTACATCTCAACAAATACATGGCGGACTGCCTTGGAAAGACCCTCGTCCATGGTGAAACGGGCACGGCTCCAGTCGCAGGAGGAACCAAGGGTTCTCTGCTGCTTTACAATACGGTCACCGTACTGCTTCTTCCAGTCCCACACACGCTCCAGAAACTTTTCACGGCCAAGCTCATGACGACTCAGGCCTTCCTTGGTGCGGAGCTCTTCCTCGACCTTGATCTGGGTAGCGATGCCGGCATGGTCGGTTCCCGGCAGCCACAGAGCGCTGTAGCCCTGCATTCTCTTGAAACGGATCAGAATATCCTGGAGTGTGCAGTCCATGGCATGACCCATATGAAGCTGGCCGGTTACATTGGGGGGCGGCATCACGATGGTAAAGGGCTTCTTCTCAGGATCACGCTGTGCCTTGAAATAGCCGTTTTCGTTCCACATTTCATAAATTCTGTTTTCGACCTGCTTAGGGTCATAAATCTTGGGAAGTTCTTTCACATCTATCATCTCCTTAAAATGCAAAACGCCCTGAACGAATCAACGTTCAGGGCGAAAATTCCGCGGTACCACCTGAATTCGGCAAAATTGCCGCACTCAACGCTCTGTAACGGGAGCACCCGACGGACTTACTGTGAATTCAGCTCCGTGGCTCAGAAGCGACCTTCGGATCCTTACCAGCAGTCTCGCACCAGCCGACTGCTCTCTGAACGGAATATCATCCTACTCCTCTTCTTCAACACCATATTAACGGTAATATTTTAACGAACAACCGGAAAAAAGTCAAGAGCTGCAAACTCAGTCAATGCCGAAATTATGCATTCTTTCGCCCATATTTCCAGTCAGTTCAGACAAAATGCGCTCTGCCTCGGCCTCTTCTTCCGCCACTGCGAAATAATAGATCTTCAGCTTGGGTTCCGTTCCGGAGGGACGCAGTACCACCTTGCAGTCGTTGACCAGCTGGAAGGAAAGTACGTTGGAAGACGGGAAGTCCAGCTTTTCAGAGGTCCCGGCGGACAGATCATAAATGAGACCGCAACGGTAATCTGCCAGAGTAGCCACAGGGATCCCGGCGATTTCAGCAGGAGGCGCATTTCTCAGGGCATCAATAAAATCGCTGCACAGCTGTTTTCCCTTCTCTCCGTCCAGGGCAACGGACACGGAACGGCATTTGTAAAAACCGTATTTCCGATACATCAGTCTCAGCTTTTCTGACAGATTCATGCCTTCAAGCTTGCATGCCGCAGCCAGCAGACACACCATTACGGCGGCAATCTGCGCATCCTTATCCCGGGCATAGGTTCCCTTTAAATAGCCACAGGACTCTTCATAGGAGAACACCACATCCTGCTCCATCCCCTGCTGCTCCAGCCCCAGAATGGTGCTGCCGATATACTTAAAGCCTGTGAGTACGTCCAGTACCTGACAGCCGTACTGTTCAGCAATCCGGTTCACCATGGGGGTGGTTACAATGGATTTGATACACTTGCTGTGATCGGGCAGTGTTCCCAGACGCAGACGGTTATTCAGAATAAACTCCAGCAGCATGCAGCCCAGCTCGTTTCCGGAGGTCCGATGAATACTGCCGTCAGCCTGAGGTACAGCGACAGCTACCCGGTCAGCATCCGGGTCTGTGGCGACGATTAGATCATATGTGCCGGGGGCGGACTGTGCAATGACCTTTCTTGCCTCATCAAATGCCTCTGCATTCTCCGGGTTGGGATAGGGGCAGGTGGAAAAGTACCCGTCGGGTTTTTTCTGGGACGGGACAAGGTCATACTGAACCCCAAGGGTGTCAAAAAGATGGGTCACCGGTTTAAGCCCGGTTCCGTGGAGGGGGGTGTACAGCACCTTCAGACCGGAAACGGGAATGATACCCGTGCAGATTGCTTCGTTTAGCACCGCCTGATAATAGGCCTCGTAAACCTCGTCGTAAATCAGCCGGATTTTTCCCTCCGCCACCAGAGTCTCAAAGCTGAGCGGGCTTTCGGAGATCATGGGAAGCTTCTCCATATTGGCGTAAACCACCGCAGCCGGTTCATCGGTCTGCTGGCAGCCATCGTTGCCGTAGCATTTCATGCCGTTGTAAGGAGCCGGATTGTGACTTGCGGTCATAACAACGCCGCCACCGGTTCCCAGATGTCGCACAGCGAAGGAAAGTACCGGTGTAGGGGTAGGCTCCCGGAAGAGAGATACCTGAATCCCCTGCTCTGCCAATGCCACAGCACAGGTCTGGGAGAAGAGTTCGCCGTTATTTCTGGTATCATAGGCAATTACGCAGGTATTGGGCAAAGAGGATTCCCTGATATACTGTCCATAGGCCAGCGCCGCACGACGTACCGTGTAAACATTCATCCGGTCTGTACCTGCGCCCATAATGCCACGGAGGCCGGCGGTGCCAAAGGTCAGATCTCCGGCAAAACGGGCAGAGATCTCCCCGGGCTGATCCTGAATGGATTCAAGTTCCCTGTGGATCTCAGATCCGGACGGAACCTGCTGCAGCCAGAGATTATATTTCATTTCAGCAGTCATATTATCAGCTCCTTTGTGGGTATTATACCCATTGAATGTGTCAGATGCAAGTGGGTTTGCAGGAAAAATGCGGCGCACATAAGTGCGCCGCATGGAATTTTAACGAATGGTGACCAGAAGCTCGCCAGCCTTGACGTTGCTGCCTTCTTTGATGTAGACTTCGTCCACAATACCGCTCATACGGGCGACAATGTTGGTTTCCATCTTCATAGCCTCGATCACGGCCAGAACCTGGTTCTCCTCCACGGCGTCGCCGGGCTTCACGTTTACCTTGGTGACCATGCCGGGGATGGATGCGCCGGTGTGGCTCTTATCCTGAGGATCGGCCATGAGAACCACCTTGCCGGTGACCCTGGCGTTCTTGTCAGGCACTGCGACCTCACGGCGGGTACCGTTCAACTCGAAGATCACGTTCCGGGTACCGTCGTCGTTGTGATCGCCCAGACCCAGATACTTGATGACCAGAGTCTTGCCGTCTTCGATGTTGATCTTATTGGTTTCACCCAGTGCAAGACCATTGAAGAATACATGGGAGCCCATGCGCATAAGATAGCCATACTCCTTGGAGTGCTTCCAGTACTCCTCCACCACCTTGGGGTAGATGCAGTAGGAAATAATATCCCGCATGGTGGGGTTGGGGCAGAATTTCTCAACGATCTTCTTGGTCTCCTCAAAGTCCACAGGAGCGAGCAGCTCGCCGGGACGGCAGGTGATCGGCTCTTCGCCCTTCAGGACGATCTTCTGTAGATCCACAGGGAAACCGCAGGGGGGCTGACCCATCATGCCCTTGAAGTAGCTGACAACGGAATCCGGGAAGGTAAGATGCTCGCCCTTCTCGATAATATTCTCGGGGGTAAGCTCGTTCTGAACCATGAAGATTGCCAGATCGCCGACCATCTTGGAAGACGGTGTGACCTTGACCAGATCGCCCAGCATATCGTTGACCTTCTTGTACATCTCCTTGACCTCGAGGAAACGGCTGCCCAGACCAATGGATACGACCTGAGGCTCCAGATTGGTGTACTGGCCACCGGGGATCTCGTAACGGTAAATGTCTGTAACGGGGGTCTTGAGGCCGTGGTCGAAGGACTCGTAACGGAGACGGACGTCGGCGTAGTAATCGGTCAGTTCCTGAATACGGGTCATGTCAAAGCCGGGATCACGCTCCTGACCTTCCATGGCTGCAACAACTGCGTTCATGGAGGGCTGGGAAGTAAGGCTGGACATGGAGGCAATGGCGGTGTCCACAATGTCCACCCCTGCCTCGGCTGCCATCAGCAGAGTGGCAACCTGGTTGCCAGTGGTGTCGTGGGTGTGAAGATGGATGGGGATACCGACCTCTTCCTTCAGCGCCTTCACAAGGATCTTGGCGGCATAGGGCTTGAGCAGACCGGACATATCCTTAATGGCAATGGCGTGAGCACCCATGTGCTCCAGCTCCTTTGCCAGCTTTACATAGTAATCCAGAGTATACCGGGTGCGACTCTTGTCCATGATATCGCCGGTATAGCAGATGGTTGCTTCGCAGAACTTGTTCTGATTCAGAACCTCATCCATGGCAATGGACATGCCGGGGATCCAGTTCAGGGAATCAAACACACGGAAAATATCAATACCGCTGAGTGCGGACTGCTTGACAAATTCACGAACCACGTTATCCGGATAGTTCTGATAGCCTACCGTATTGGAGCCGCGGAGCAGCATCTGGAAGGGAATGTTGGGGATGCTCTGACGAAGCAGATCCAGACGCTCCCAGGGAGACTCGTGGAGATAACGGTAAGCCACGTCGAAGGTAGCACCGCCCCACATTTCCAGAGAGAAGCAATCTGCCAGAATCTCTGCGGTACCATCGGCACCCTTGACCATGTCACGGGTACGCATACGGGTGGAAAGCAGGCTCTGGTGGGCATCACGCATGGTGGTGTCGGTGATCAGCAGCTTCTTCTGATCCATGACCCACTGAGACAGAGCCTTGGGGCCCTTCTCGTCCAGCAACTGCTTGAGGCCGGGCTTCAGAGGCTCACGCTGTACGGGGAATCTGGGGGTGTCGTACTGGTGACGCTCGGCATTGGGGCTTGCAACCTGAATATTTGCAATGTACTTCAGTACACGGGTTGCACGGTCACGGGAGTCTACAATATCAAACAGCTCCGGAGTGTCGTCGATAAACTTGGTGTGGCACTTGCCTGCAAGGAACACCGGGTGGCTGAGGATGTTGGTAACAAAAGGAATGTTGGTCTTAACACCACGGACACGAACCTCGTTGATGGCACGGAG
>CAZFGL010000150.1:0-5106 GCA_964518645.1 uncultured Oscillospiraceae bacterium
ACCCTATTCCTCATATCTTTTTATTCACTTGTCCAATATGTATTGTAGTCCTACACCTCGTGCAGTCTCCTTTTTAAATTTCTCCTTTTAAGATGGAGTTATCTGTGGTATAATGTCAGATACGATTAAATTATCCCGTGGTATTTCTGCGGCGTTTGATAAAGAAAAGAGGCGATGACAGTGGCCAAAAAGAAAGAAACGGTTCAGGAGGAAAAGAACATCTGGATGGATGTTTACAAAACCCTTTCTGATGTGATCTCCTGTCTGCTGTTTGTGGTTGTGATGTTTGTATTTGCAATCCGGCTGGTGGGGGTTGTGGGCGAGAGTATGTATCCCACCCTGCATGAGGGGGATAAGCTTACACTGCTCAGTAATTTCCTGTATGAGCCCCAGGTGGGGGATATTGTGGTGCTGAAATCAGATGCCTATTCCAAGGGACCTCTGGTGAAGCGTGTGATCGCAGATGAGGGACAGACGGTCTATATTGATTTTGAAAGCGGTCAGGTGTTTGTGGATGATGTGTTGCTGAATGAGCCCTATATCAACGAACTGACCAGACGCAATGAAGGCATGACCTTCCCGCTGACTGTGCCGGAAAACTGCATCTTTGTTATGGGTGACAACAGAAATCATTCCACAGACAGCCGGAACCCTGCTATCGGCTGTGTGGATAAACGATATGTTCTGGGCAAAGCACTTTCTGTGGTGCTGCCCTTTGAGAGAATTGGAGGTATTGAATGAATATTCAGTGGTATCCGGGGCATATGACCAAAACCCGGCGGCAGATGGAGCAGGATATCCGGCTGGTTGATGCAGTCTGCGAGATCGTGGATGCGCGGATTCCCATGGCCTCCCGGAATCCGGACATTGATGCTATCTGCGGCAGCAAGCCACGGCTGATGATCCTGAACCGGATCGATATGGCGGACCCGGATGAGACAAAGAAATGGGCGGCATATTTCCGGGAACAGGGAATGGCGGTTCTGGAGACGGACTGCAAAAACCGCAAGGGTACCAATCAGTTTGCACCCAAGGTGTGGCTGCTGCTGAAGGATCAGATTGAAAAGTATAAAGAGAAGGGCATGGTAGGCCGGACGCTCCGGGTGATGATTGTAGGTATTCCCAATGTGGGAAAATCTACCCTGATCAATCAGGTTGCGGGACGAAAGTCTGCCAAAGCGGAAAATCGCCCCGGTGTCACCCGGGGAAAGCAGTGGGTCACAGTGGAAAAGGGGCTGGAGCTTCTGGATACGCCGGGCATTCTGTGGCCCAAGTTTGAGGATCCTCAGGTTGGTATGAAGCTGTCCTATACCGGTGCCATCAAAGACGATGTGGTGGACGTGGAGACACTGGCCTGCAACCTGATCGAACTGCTGGGAAAGAAGTATCCCCATGTGCTGGAAAACCGGTATAAAATCACCGTTCCAGAATCCTTTCAGGGGTATGAGCTTCTGGAGCTGTGCGGAAAGAAGCGGGGAATGCTGATTTCCGGTGGCGAAGTGGATACGGAGCGGATGAGCCGTGT
This sequence comes from uncultured Oscillospiraceae bacterium, assembly GCA_964518645.1. GTDB lineage: Bacteria > Bacillota > Clostridia > Oscillospirales > Oscillospiraceae > HGM13006. The sequence goes on from CAZFGL010000150.1 coordinate 1,526, forward strand.
GCTGCTGGAGGAATACCGCAGCGGAAAACTGGGCAGATTCACATTTGAATCCCCCGATGATTTGGGAGGCGGCCATGAAACAATATGAGCAGGTGGATCTCTGGGAGATCCAGAGAAATTATCGGGAACAGGGCTATGAAGTGATCTGCGGTGTGGATGAAGCCGGACGTGGCCCACTGGCGGGGCCGGTATGTGCGGCAGCGGTCATTTTACCGGAAGGGTATGAGATCCCTGGTTTAAATGACTCCAAACAGCTGACTGATAAAAAACGGCGGGAGCTGTATCCTATAATCAAGGAAGAGGCCATTGCCTACGGAATCGCCTTTGTAGATGAAAATGTGATCGATGAGGTCAATATTCTGAACGCCACATTTATGGCCATGAAGTCTGCGATCTCTCAGCTGAAGGTGAAACCGGATCTGGCTCTGATTGATGGAAACCGGGTTTCTGATTTCGGAGTTGAGGCCATTCCCGTGGTCAAGGGGGACGCAAAGGTGGCCTCCATTGCGGCGGCATCCATTCTGGCCAAGGTTGCCCGGGATGATGTGATGGAGGAAATGGGACGGTTGTATCCGGAGTATGGCTTTGAGGTACATAAAGGCTACGGGACGAAACGGCACTATAGTGCGATCGAAGCACATGGTATGTGTCCCATTCACCGGAGAACCTTTTTGAAAAAGTTCTATGGGGAAAAGTAACGAGTTGGGAGCATGGGGCGAGGAGAAGGCTGCTGCCTTTTTGAAGAAGCAGGGGCTGCGTATTCTGGAACGCAACTATCGCTGCCGTTACGGAGAACTGGATATTATTGCCGAAGACGATGATTTTCTGATATTTGCGGAGGTGCGACTGAGAAAAAGCACCCGGTTCGGTACACCGGAAGAGACGGTGGATGCCCGAAAGCAGCAGAAGCTTCGGCTGGCGGCTGAGTCCTATCTTCAGGAGCATCCCACAATGAAACAGCCCCGGTTTGATGTGGTGGCCCTTTATGCCAAGGATGGTATGGAGACCAGCCCGCTGCCGGTACGCTATATTAAAAATGCATTTTAATTACCTGCAAGGAAAGTAGTGATCCATATGAAATATTTGTCCACAAGAGATGCCTCCGTGCGTATGTCTGCTCCGGAGGTGATTGCACAGGGACTCAGCCGGGACGGCGGACTGTTTACTCCGGTGGAATTCCCCAAAATGCCGGAAGGAATGCTGGAAGAACTGATTTCCCTGGGGTATCAGGAACGGGCGGTTCGGGTCATGAAGCTCTATCTGGACGAGTTTTCTCTTGATGAACTTCGGGAATATGCAGGAAAGGCCTATGCCTTTGGGGAAAAGTTTGATACCCCGGCGGTGGCACCTGTGTATCATGTAACCGAAGGGACGGAGATTCTTGAACTGTGGCATGGCCCGACCAGCGCATTTAAGGATATGGCTTTGCAGATGCTTCCCTATCTTCTGACTGCGTCCATGAAGAAAAACGGCGAGGATAGAACCGCTGTGATTCTGGTTGCAACCTCCGGCGATACCGGAAAGGCGGCACTGGAGGGCTTCTGCGACGTGGATTACACCAGAATTCTGGTGTTTTATCCCCGTAACGGCGTTTCTGATGTTCAGAAGTTGCAGATGGTGACCCAGAAGGGGGAGAATGTGAATGTCTGCTCCGTGGTGGGTAATTTTGACGATGCCCAGACCGGCGTGAAGAAGATCTTCTCTGATCCGGAACTGCGGGAGACTCTGGCGGAGCGGGGGTATTTCTTCTCCTCGGCCAACTCCATTAACTGGGGACGTGTGCTGCCTCAGGTGGTTTACTACATCTCCGCTTACTGCGATCTGGTACGGGACGGACGGATCAAGATGGGGGATAAGATTAACTTCTGTGTCCCCACCGGAAACTTTGGGGATATTCTGGCCGGATTTTACGCTAAGACCATGGGACTTCCGGTCAATATGCTGATTTGTGCCTCCAACTCCAATAACGTACTCACAGACTTTATCAAAACCGGCATTTATGACCGCAACCGGCCCTTCTATACCACCGAGTCCCCCTCTATGGACATCCTGATCTCCTCCAATCTGGAACGACTGCTGTATCAGCTGTCCGGTTCCGATGAAGAGGTCCGGGGATATATGAACAGCCTCAATGAGACAGGGCACTATGAGATCTCCGATGATCTGAAAAACAGAATTCAGGAGAACTTTGCTGCCGGCTGGTGCAGCGATCAGACCGCCGCAGATGCCATTGCAAGACTGTTTGGTACAGAGGGGTATCTGATGGACACCCATACTGCCGTTGCGTATTCTGTTCTGGAAAACTACCGGAAGGAAACCGGGGATGATACCCTCTGTGTGGTCTTGTCCACTGCATCTCCCTATAAATTCTGTGGCAGTGTCCTTGGGGCAATGGGTGTGACCGAGCTGCGGGAGGGTACCGGAATTCTCGGTCAGCTGGAGGAAAAGACCCGTACCACGGCACCTGCACCTCTGAAAGCACTGGACGGAAAGACTGTCCGCTTTACCCGGGAAACTGAAAAAGAGCAGATGCCCGAAGTGGTTCTGGAGATGCTCTCCTGATGGCGCTGTATGCCATTGGGGACCTGCACCTGTCCTTTCAGGCCAATAAGCCCATGGACGTATTCGGCGGAAACTGGAAGGGGTATGTGGACAAACTCCGGGAGGGACTGAAGGTCATCGGGCCGGAGGATACCACGGTGCTGCTGGGAGATTTGAGCTGGGCAATGAGTCTGGAAACTGCTGTGGAGGATTTTCGGTTCATTGATGAGATCCCCGGAGAGAAGATCATTCTCAAGGGAAATCATGACTACTGGTGGTCTACCCTGAACAAGTTTCAGCGGTTCTGTCAGGAACAGGGGTTCTCTGAGATGAAGGTGCTGAACAATGCCGCCTTTATCTATGGGGATGTGGCGCTGTGCGGTACCCGGGGATGGTTCTATGAGGAAGAACGTCACGGGGCCAAGGATGAAAAGGTGTTTCGAAGAGAACTGATCCGTCTTGAAACCTCGCTGAAGCTGGCGGGGGACAGGGAGAAATATTGCTTCCTCCATTACCCGCCCAAGTTCGGCTCCTATCAGTGTGACGAGATCCTCGAGCTGCTCTCCCGGTACGGTGTGACCCGGTGCTATTACGGCCACCTCCATGGTGACAGTCACAGACTGGCATTTCAGGGGCTGCGGTATGGAACGGAGTTCACGCTGGTGTCTGCGGACTATCTGAATTTCCAGCCCAAACTGGTGTGTCCCTGATAAAAATGCTGGAATTCGCCCAAAGAAATGAAAATTTGCTATTGGAAAACCGAATAAAATCTGATATAATTGTAAGGCTGACCCGACAATGGGACTAGTATGCCCATATGCGGGCGGCAACCGTTTATAAATTGTGGCGTTAAGCCGTGAATACAGGAGGAAAAAACCTATGAACGTTAAAAGCGTAGAAAAAACTGAAAACAGCACTGCCAAGCTGGTTCTGGAAATCGAAGGCACCAAGTTCCAGACTGCACTGGACAAGGCATATCGCAAGGTAAAGAACAACATCTACATCCCCGGCTTCCGTAAGGGCAAGGCTCCCCGGAAGAT
>CAZFGL010000151.1:0-5025 GCA_964518645.1 uncultured Oscillospiraceae bacterium
GTGCTCTCCTGCGGCATTGAGATCAAGGTTCAGCCCCCGGGCAAGCAGGTCAAGACCATTATGCTTCTGTCCGGCGGCGAGAAGGCATTTGTAGCCATTGCCCTGTACTTTGCCATTATGAAGGTGCGTCCGACCCCCTTCTGTATGCTTGACGAGATCGATGCAGCCCTTGACGACCGAAATGTGGCCCGGTTTGCGGCCTACCTTCGGAATCTGAGCAGTAAAACACAGTTTATTGTTATTACCCACCGGCGTGGTACCATGGAAGCATCGGACGTGCTTTACGGCGTTACCATGCAGGAGCAGGGGGTCTCCAAGGTACTGTCTGTGGATATTAATCAGGTTGCCAAAGAACTGAATATTACCTGATTCCCAATGGAAATGAAAGTGAGTGGATATTATGGGCTTTTTTGATAAGATTAAGGCAGGTCTAACCAAAACCCGGCAGAACCTGCAAAGCACCCTGGGTGGGATTTTTGCAGGCTTTCACGGCATTGATGACGATTTTTATGACGAGCTGGAGGAGAGCCTGATCCTTGCGGATCTGGGTGTTGAAACTGCGGTAAAGGCAGTGGAACAGCTGAGACAGCGGGTGAATATGACCCATCTGAAAACCGGCGAAGAGGTGCGGGAAGCACTGAAGGACATTCTGGCAGATATGCTCCGGGTGGGAAGCGAAGAGATGAAGCTCACCACCACGCCCAGCATTATCCTGGTGATCGGTGTCAATGGTGTGGGTAAAACCACCACCATCGGCAAAATGGCCAGCCAGTTTAAAGCCGAAGGGAAAAAGGTGCTGCTGTGTGCAGCGGATACCTTCCGTGCAGCGGCTGCGGATCAGCTTGAAATCTGGTCTCAGCGGGCCGGTGTGGATATTGTTCGTCAGCATGAGGGGGCAGATCCCGCAGCTGTGGTATTTGATGCAATTTCTGCGGCTAAGGCAAGAGGGACGGATGTGATCCTGTGTGATACAGCAGGACGTCTCCATAATAAGCAGAACCTGATGAATGAGCTGGCCAAAATCAGCAGGATCATCGACCGGGAACTGCCTGATGCAGACAAAGAGGTGCTGCTGGTGATCGACGGTACCACCGGTCAGAACGGACTGCTTCAGGCCAAGCAGTTTCAGGAGATCGCCGGTGTTACCGGCATGGTGCTGACCAAGCTGGACGGCACCGCAAAGGGCGGCATTGTCATTGCAGTTGCGGATTCCCTGCAAATTCCTGTTCGATATATCGGTGTCGGCGAGGGAATTGACGACCTGATGCCCTTTGAGCCCAGAAGCTTTGTGGATGCGCTGATTTAAGGAGAGAGAAATGGAACGGATTGACGGACGGAAAATAGACGAGATTCGCCGGGTGGAAATGATCCCCGGATTCAGTAAATTCGCCGATGGCAGCTGCCTGATCTCCTGCGGAGATACCATGGTGCTGTGCAATGCCTCTGTGGAGGAGAAGGTTCCCAGCCATGTGGAAAAGGGTGGCTGGATCACGGCGGAATATTCCATGCTCCCCCGGGCAAACCGGGAGCGGAGCCGCCGGGACGTGAGCAAGCTGAAACTCAGCCCCAGAAGCGCAGAGATCCAGCGGCTCATTGGCCGCAGCCTGCGCAGTGCAGTGGATATGGAAAAGATGGGGCCTGTGAGCATCACCATTGACTGTGATGTCCTTCAGGGGGACGGTGGTACCCGTACTGCCTCTGTGACCGGCGGCTTTGTGGCGCTGGTGTTGGCGTTCCGGAGCCTGATGAAAAAGGGCGTGATTACGGAGATGCCTGTCAAGACCTTCGTTTCCGGTATCAGTGCCGGAATCGTTGACGGCACGGCCATGCTGGATCTTCAGTATTCCGAGGATTCCAATGCGGATGTGGATCTGAACTGCATCATGGATGGAAACGGCAATATTATTGAGCTTCAGGGAACCGGAGAGGGCAGACCCTTCAGTGTGGGAGAAGCCTTGATGCTGGTTCAGCTTTGTCAGAAGGGCAATGAGCTTCTGCAGAAAAAGCAGAAGGAGATTCTGGGGGAACTGTAATGAAAGTCGCACTTGCCAGCAACAATCAGAACAAGCTCCGGGAGATGAAGGAGATCCTTGCACCCATGGGATGGGAGATCCTGAACATGAAGGAACTGGGGATACATGTGGAGCCGGAGGAAAATGGACTGACCTTTGAAGAAAACTCCGAAATCAAGGCAGTGGCTGTGATGCAGGCCTGCGGGCTGCCTGCCATTGCTGACGATTCAGGCATTGAAGTGGATGCTCTGGGGGGCGCCCCCGGGGTTCATTCCGCCCGTTACGGGGGAGAGGCCTGCCGGGATGACCGGGAGCGGAATCAGTTTTTGACGAAAAACATGGAGGCGGTTCCTGACGGAGCCCGTACAGGCCGGTTTGTCTCTGTGATTACCATGGCGATGCCCGACGGCAGTGTGATTTCTGCCCGGGGAGAGCTGGAGGGGGAGATCCTGCGGCAGGAAGTGGGCGACGGCGGCTTCGGCTATGATCCCCTGTTTTATATCCCGGCGGAGGGCTGTACCATGGCACAGCTTTCTCCCCAGCGTAAAAATGAAATATCCCACCGCGCGGTGGCTTTGAAACGATTCGTAGATAAAATCCAGAATAATTGAGGTGGAATTATGCTTACAAGTAAACAGCGTGCAGAATACCGCGCCCAGGCAAACGGCCTGGATGTGACTCTGATCGTAGGAAAAGAGGGGATCACCGATGCGGTGATCGAAAGTGCCGAACTGCTCCTTGAAGCCCGAGAGCTGATCAAGGGGAAGGTGCTGGAGACTGCGGGACTTACTGCCCGGGAGGCCTCCGATGCCATCTGTGAGGCGACCGGAGCGGACGGAATCCAGTGTGTCGGATACAAATTTGTTCTCTATCGCAAGAGCAAAAAGCTGGAGGCGGAGCGGGCTGCGGCCAAGGCAAAAGAACGGGCCAATGCAAAGGTGAATCCGGTTCGTGCAGGTATCAAGCGCCGGAAAGAGGCTGCCCGGAAGCAGCGGGAGCGGAAGGATGAGTATTTCCGCAAGCAGCGTGAAAAGGAACGTAAAGAAGGTAAATAATCTCCCGGGGATCTCATTTCCCCGTGTGTAAGCATCGTAAGCAGTGACAGTGCAGAGAGGAGACAGATATGGCGAAGATCGGTATTTTCGGCGGCACCTTCAATCCACCCCATGTGGGGCATGTGCTGGCCGCAAGAGAGGTAAAGGAAGCTCTGGGACTGGATCAGGTTTTGTTTATCCCGGACGCACAGCCCCCGCACAAAGAGGTGCCTCAGGGGTCACCTGCGCCGGAAGAACGGCTGGAACTGGTTCGGGCTGCGGTGGCAGAAGAGGATTATGCTCAGGTTCTGGATCTGGAGTTGCAGCGCCCCGGAAAGAGTTACACTTCAGACACCCTGCGGATCCTGAAAACGATGTATCCTGAGGATACGCTGTATCTGATTATGGGGACGGATATGTTCCTGTCCCTCCATACATGGCATGAGCCGGAGGTGATCTGCGAAAGAGCGGTGATTACGGCTCTGGAACGGGAGGAGAACAGCCGGAAGGAGGAAATGCTCCGGCAGAAGCTGCTGCTGGAAGAGCAATTCCATGCACAGGTTCAGCTGGTTCCCAACCGGAGAGTGGAAATCTCCTCTACCATGGTTCGCAGAATGCTGATCCTTGGGGGCGCGGAAAAATATGTCCCGACACAGGTGCTTCAGATGATCCGGGAGAAGAAGCTGTATGGTACCGGGGAATGCTATAAAAACCTGACTGACCGGAAGCTACGGCAGATAGGAACTGATCTGCTTAAGAAAAAACGGGTGGCTCATGTGCTGGGGTGTGCCGAGACAGCGGTAAAGCTGGCGGAAAAATACGGTGCCGATCCCACAGTGGCACTCCGTGCGGGTCTGCTTCACGATGTGACAAAGGCCATAGATGGCGTTGACCAATTGCTATTGGTGGAAAAATATGATATAGTAATCAGTGACTTTGAACGGAGCCATCCCAAACTGCTTCACGCCAAAACCGGTGCGGCAGTGGCAAGGGAACTGTTTGGGGAGTGTGACGCGGTAGTGGAGGCCATTTACTGGCATACCACCGGACGGCCAAACATGACCCTGATGGAGAAGATCGTTTATCTGGCAGATTATATGGAGCCGACACGGAATTTCCCCGGGGTGGATGATTTGCGGGCAGAGGTCTGGAGAGATCTGGATTCCGGTCTGGCCATGGCGCTCCAGATGAGTATTGAAGAACTGGTTCGTGAGAATAAGACGGTCTGCAGGGACTCGGCGGATGCACTGGAGTATATTCGTTGGCAGCTTGGTTCCTGTGAATCATAAATTCAGGAAGGATGGAACATTTGATGACATCTAAGGAGGCTGCAATTCTGGCAGCAAAAGCACTTGACAGCAAAAAGGCCATGAACCTTATGATGCTGGAAGTTAAAAACGTCACTGCGCTGACGGAATATATGATCATTGCCACCGGTACCTCTGATACCCACCTCCGGGCTCTGTGCGATGAGGTGGAAAAGAAAATGGAGGAGAGCGGCGAACAGGTTTGGCACCGGGAGGGATTCCGGGGAGATACCTGGATCGTTATGGACTTCTCCGGGGTGATGGTGCATGTGTTTACCCAGGAACAGAGAAAGTTTTATGATCTGGAGCGTCTTTGGGGCGATGCCCCGGTGGTGCCTCTGGATGAATACCTTATGGAACCCGAAAAATAAAAATTTGAAAGAATTCAGGTGACCTTTGATGAATTACGAGTTTTCGAGGATCGAGAAGAAATGGCAGCAGTATTGGCAGGATAACAATACGTTCTATACGGATGTCTGGGATTTCTCCAAGCCCAAGTACTATGTGCTGGATATGTTCCCCTATCCCTCCGGCGTGGGTCTGCACGCCGGCCATCCCGAGGGCTATACCGCCACGGATATCATGTCCCGGATGAAGCGGATGCAGGGCTACAACGTGCTGCACCCCATGGGCTACGATTCCTTTGGTCTGCCAGCGGAGCAGTATGCGGTG